>JBDKLO010000181.1:0-7765 GCA_039795615.1 Pseudomonadota bacterium | reverse complement strand
GTCATCCCAAAAGTAGGATTGAGCCTTACCTTCTTCCGGTTCAAGTTTCGCCACTACAGGAGCGGTCAATTTAATTTTCGGCATGGAGAATGGCCTACATGAGCAATCCGTGTAGGCACTGGAATTCCTGCTCCAGACCTACATCATTGGCGCCATACTTTCCGTGTAGGCGCCGTGTAGGCAGATTTTAGCAGTTTTGTGGAATAAAACGGCATGATGCGTAGCATGGCATTACCTAGATAATTGCCGTTTTTACATTTTATTTCAGCCTGTTACAGGATATGCAGCCGAAATAGAAGAGGTCGATCAATGGCAAACATTCGGGCTCATAACCCGAAGGTCGTAGGTTCAAATCCTGCCCCCGCTACCAATTTTTCTGGTTAAGCCGGACAAAAAAGCCCAAGAGCTTGCAAATCAAGCCTTGGGCTTTTTTGTGCCTGCCATCTTACGTTGCAGTAGGCGGGTTACTGTGGAAAAACACAGTAGAAATTACAGTAAGCAGAATTTTTTCACTCTCTTCGTCTGGGGTAACTGCGTATGGCCAGTAAATCCCTCACAGAATCAAAGATTAGAGCCACACGTGCGTCGTCAAAAGACATCACTCTCAGACGGCAACGGACTCTACCTCCTGATCAAACCGAACGACTCCAGACGGAGTAGGCGCTTTTTCAGAGATTCCCGTTCGCGTGGATTCCGGCCTTGTGCGTTTGCGATGCGATCAGCCGTTGCAACATGACGATCCAGAGGCCAGTAGGAGTGACCATCCTTGCCCATCCACCACACACTACTCTCATGGTTTTCAAATAGAGGAAGGTAGGCTTCCAGGGAATCCGACGAAGCTCCGCTTAACGCAGAACGTTCACGGGAACGCCGGTGCTGATGCCAGATTTTTTGTCTTCACGCTCGCGGCGACATGTCGTATGTCCAGTGATGGGCGTTTTGCGGCGACTCCTGCTCATATCGGGACTCAATCAGGATGAACGGACTTCGTTGAGCAAATCCGGGTGACGATCCAACACCTTGAGTAGCTTGACCAAGGCCAGAGGTGGCTTAGCCTTTCCGTTCTCGTAACGCGAGAAGGCATTGACGCCACCTCCAAACAACTCGGCAGCCTGTCGCTGATCAAGATCGAGTTTTCGACGCACTTTAGCAATGTAGTCAGGGTCAACAAAGGCAGAATTCACTTGTCGCTGAAACAAACCCACTAACTCGCTGTAACGATTCCCATGTTCACGATTCAGAACAACTTCGTCACAAGCAGGACAAAAATCCCCCGTGACCGATGGAATCAGACTCGTTTCACCCTTGTAGGTGTAGGACAGATCACGGGTGTCGTGAATCAGTTCTGCCGCACCGCATATAGGACATTTCATTGTCATAGCTCCTTGAAGGAAACAATAAGGACATCGTCAATAACCGTCAGCTTCAGGTAAACCTCTCGTCCATCAGGCGTCTTGCCACGATAAACGTCCTGCCAGATACGGTGGTCGGCATGTGTTGTCATGCTCTTTTGGAAGTTAGCGGAGGTCAGCGACATGACAACCGCGCACATCCCATCCAGATCATCTATTCCTAGCTCTCGTGCCCCATTAAAAGCGCTGGCTGTAGCTCTTACCTGGCCAGCTTCGACCAAGGATTTGACGACTGAGAGCTTGCAGTGAGGAGTACCTTTTTCCATGGCCTCAAGAATTAACCGTTTAGGTTATTTTGTCAATTAGGTTAATAGGCTATGCCGCTCTGAGTTTCAACGGGTGTCCCTTTGGCAAGAAGACATCCCAATACCCGATTAGGCGCTCACGCTCACTGGATACCTACTCTAGAAAATGCAAGAATCGCAGACATTAAGTAGCCCCATTGTTCAAACAAATCCGATCCATGGAGGGCTATCCCACAAAGGGAGAGGACTCTTGAAGAGCAAAGATTCAGACAAGACGATGGTTGAGGTCATCAACGAGACCGATATTCGCGTCGTCTGTCCTTGTTTTTTCGAAAACGAGACTGACCGAGATCGTTTTTTGGCACGTAGCTTTGAGGTTCCCGAGGTACGTTCCGTTGAGATCGATGTGGCTGCGGGTTTAGCGGTGGTGAGACGCTATCCTTCGAGCAACCCCATCCAAATGATCCTGGAGGCTTTATCAGACACCTTGTCAGGCGAGTACCCCCGTTCCCGGTCCAATCCCTTGTATTACGGGTTACCCCGCAAAAAAGGGCCGCTGGCTTTTGTGCGGACACCCCAGGAAATCGGGGGTATCCGGCGCCCGCTCTATCAAGGGTTAGGGTGCTTTTTTGCCGGGATGAGCGTGGTGGGGGTGATAAGCCCATTTGTTCCAACATCTCCTTTTGTTCTATTAAGCTCCTATTTTCTTTTTAGGTCCTCAACGCACCTTCATGATCGCATGCTTGAGGCTCGGGTCTTTGGCCCCATCCTCGATGACTTTTATGTTCATGGTGGGCTTCGCCGAAGCATCAAGCAGAGGGCTCTGATCTTCATTGGCGCGGCGCTGGCCGTCTCCATCGCTGCCGCCGGTTTCGCGCCCTCGATGTTAATCGCAATGGGCACGGCATCACTTGTCAGCTTCACCCTGATGATGGGGCTTCCTACCGTTCGGGAAGAAGCCAGACTGGAGACCCTAGCCGCCTAACCCAACCCTCTGATGGGCCGGCGGCTCAATACAGTTACCGCCTTGCCGAGGCGGATTCCTGACTCAAGGGGCCTAAGTAACACTTTTGCCCGCGCTTAAGACGACCTCTCCTGTCGACCTGCCGCCGACCGATTGCATCGATCCATCGAACGGATACTTCATTTACAAAATCAGAATCGATGACTTTGGCCTTGACGCCTAGAATCAAAGCCTCACCTTTGCCCCTCAGCACGTGAAGAGGACTCAAGCCCCATGCTGCATCTTGGTAATCCAAGGCTCACATTAGGACTCGTGATCGGGATTGCTTCATGTCTGTGGGTTTTCCATCTAGGCCAACCTCAATACCCGCTCGATGATGCCTACATCGTCCAGCATGCGGCACAAGGTCTACTGACGGGGGAAGAAACCCGGTTCGTCGGCGCGAAACCTATCGATGGGGCCACCAGTCCCATTCACCTTCTTTTAGTCACTTCGCTCAGCCTACTTCTCCCTATCGCCTGGTCTCAGTGGGTGATCGGTACTTTGGCTGTTTTTGCCTACCTTTTGGGCATTATGAGGCTGGCTCATCAAAGCGGCCTTTCGCCGATACTGTCCTGGCTTTTGATCCTCTTGAGCATCTTGATGGGGCTCACCCTGCAACAGTTAATGAACGGGCTTGAGACCACTCTCGCAATGGCCGCCATCAGCTGGTGCTTGATTGTTTTTCGAGATCCCATCCCTCATCACCCTGCAAGAGTTCTGATCGGTGCACTCCCCTTTGTCCGTCCTGAACTCGGCGCTTTAAGCGCCCTTTTGCTGTTTCGCTGGATGCTGTACGCCTATTCTTTTGGCTTAGTCAAAAATGAACTGCCCAGAGTAATCTCCACCCTAGTCACAGGATCTGCGATCCCGATCCTCTTCATTCTCGCGACGGGAGGACATCTCTTTCCGGAGACCGCTTCGGCCAAAGCCTATTTTTTTGCTGAAGGGTGTTTGCCACTGGGCCAGAAACTCACTATCGCGACGCTCTCACTTCTGGGGTTTTATGGAAGCCTAGGATTAGCTGCAATCGGATTTGCAGGATTGGTCATCTCACCATCGTCCAGAATGGGACTTGGATTTATCTGTGTTTTCTTTTTCGCGTTCGCACTCAAGTTGCCAGGAGCCCTCACCCATAACTGGTTTCGATATCCTTCTCTACTGATGCCATTCCTAATCGCTGGATGGATCGAACTCCTCGCCATTTCCCATGGGAAAATGGTCCTGATCTCCCGAATTCTTCTGGGAGCATCCTTGCTCTGGGCCATCATCGGGCTCCCGAAAAACTGGAGTGAGTACCAAAGAGGAATTCAGATCAGCCGAATTGAGTTGGCGGGCGTGAGCGACTGGATTGATCAGAATCTTGGGAAGGAGGAGATTCTTCTCATTCACGATGCGGGGTATATATCGCTGAAGGGCTCTCAGCCGCTGGTAGATCTCGTGGGACTCAAGACTCCCTCCAGCATCGAAATCCATAAGAACCTGACATGGTCTGATTGCACGCGCAATCCAGCTGCCATCGACTTTATCGCCCGACGAAATCGCGCGACTTATTTCGTGGTTCTTGATGAATGGGATGAGATATTTCATCTCACCGATGCTTTGAGGGCAACGGGTTGGGAAGTAAACCGTGCAGACACGGGCCGAGGTCCAACGCACTATAAGGTCTATCATCTGGCCCCTCCGACGACGATATCCAAGCAGAGGGAACTCTAGAAAAAAGCGATTAATTTCTAGCCGACAATGGAAACTTGAGAAGATTCTTAGGCAAGGGTTTCTACTTATTTTCCTTCAGCAATCCCGGTGCATACCCCGTTAACTCGACATATCCACGCCCCAGATTTCGTCCGGTTTCGGCATCCGTTACATCGACGGCACCCTCCCAATAACGGGCATCGTGACGAAATTCCTGATCGGAGAGCACGGGTTTAACGATCAATTTTTGGCCGGTCTGGACTATCAATAATTGCCAGCTTGCGGGGTAGTCATATCCTGCGGGGCTTCTCCACTTTGAAAGCGAAGTCAGCTTCACATCTTCTCGATTCAGATGGCGGGAGGTTCCATCCGAGGCGATCCATGCGCCAGAACTGAGTGGATCCTCTTCTCCATTTTTGCGGCGCATCCGGAAATACATGAGATCCTCCCCGCTATCCAGCTGAAGGGAAAACCAATCCCACCCTGCCTGATCCGGGGCCAGCATACTGGTGCTCCACTCCCGATCCAGCCAGGCGAGGCCACTGACAGGCATCACGTCATCCTTCACTCTGACTCTGCCGTCCGCGCGCATCCGTGTCATCGAATAGTAGTAAGAGGCGTTCCCTGGCTCCATACTTTTCTGGCTCAGTCCACGATCTCCCTGAAGAACGGGAACCTTGCCGGGACTGAGCATCAAATCAAGCTCAACACCCTCTTGCTGAGCCCGGAAATGCCAGGGCTTTCCTTCTCCTGGAGAAGCATCCAGAACCCAGTCATCCAACCAGACCTTGAAAGGCTCAGCCTGAGCGCCCGCAAGGCCGATGGCTTCCCTCGAAATTCGTTGAAATGAGTGATATCGCTGGTTCGCCACATCGGTCAGAGCAAAGTGGGCCATCCAGGCATCCTGTCCTGCCCAGTGAGATTCGCCAGGTCGTTTGCCTCGGCGGATGCCGTGGCGAAAGAACGTGATCTGAAAACCGAAACGTCGGCCATCCGGTCCATCCAGATTACCAGTGACATACCACCACTCATCCCGAAAATTGGGATGTGGGCCATGATCGGCTGGAAACTGGAAAGGGCGGACTGCCAAAGCCCGATCAAAGCCTGTGGTGTTTGCCTGATTCAAGGTCGCCGTGACCCCGGCGTCCTGGGGTACAGGCTGATCGCAACCGGTGAGGGTCGCCAAGACAACACCCAGACTCAGACCGAACCTTCGGAGTTTCACGTCATTCCTCCCGCAATCCCAAGGCCGGCGGGGTCCTTATCGCCAACCGGGCAGGATAGGCACCTGCCAGGAGTGCCGCCAGCATGGCCAACAACACGGCCACAACCAAAGGCCCTGCCGAGATCGACAAATCCATGGTCCAGCCAAAGGAACGAAGATTAATCACCCGGACCAAGGCCACTGCAACCGCTATCCCCAAAGGGATCGCCATGACACCGGCCATCAGTCCCATGAATCCCGTCTGAAGCAAGACCAGCCCCCCCGTCTGCAGGGGCGTCAATCCGGTCGCTCGCAAGACGGCCATTTCTCTCCGGCGCTCATATAGAAGCGCCATGAGCGCACTGACGATCCCGATAAAAGCCACGCCCACTGCCAGTAGGCGGAGTACCTGAGTGATCGCAAAGGTTCGCTCGAAAGTCTCAAGAGAAACCTCGCGAATTTCCTTGTTGGAGCGAACCGATAAAGGTTGATGCGTTTCTATCAAACGCCGATCCAGTTCGGTTCGGACTGCCGTGATATCGGCACCCTTCTTAAGGTACAACCCCAAAGAGGTATTGGCTTCATCGTGCCAGAGGCTGTTGTAGAGTCGTCGATGCATGACGATCAATCCCTGATCGGAACGATAGTCAAAGAAAATCCCCTCGACCGGCAACGTCACAGGGCCGATGTCGGTCGCGATCTCAACCGAATCCCCCACGGCCAGTTGATGTCTTTGGGCATAGGGTTCTGAAATAAAAATACCTTGAAGCTCTGGAAAACGGGCCCAGAGCTTTGGGCCATCCATCTCCTTGAAACGAAACCCCGGTTCATTGAGGTCAGGAGGATCCAGGGCCAAGACTTCGCTTTCCCCCTTCGACGTCGAGACAAAAATCCGCCGCCCCGTTCCGATTCGATGCACGCCCGGAATGGAGGCCATTCTGCCTGCCAGATCCGAAGGCAAGGGTGGCGTCGATCGGGGCGTGGATTGAGGCATGGCGATATAGATGTCGGCTTGAAGAATCTGATCCAACCACTCGGCAATCGAACCTCGAAAACTTTCGATCATCGTTCCGACACCGATGCTGACAGCGATTGCGATCGTGAGCGCCGCGATGGCGAGCCCCGATCGGCTGATCGTAGCGCCCACACCGCGAACGGCTAACCGCAAAAGCCAGGCACCCGATAGAGGAGCCACCCACCCCACCACCCGGACTCCCCCCAAAAGAACCATAGGGCAAAGCAATCCATAACCAAGAAGTAGCAAAAACACGCCAGCGATCGCCGGCACTAGCCCTGGAAGATCAGCCATCAATAGCCCCGTCGCACACAGCAAGGTGATGACTCCGGCCATCGCTACCCATGGCAGCACCCGTCGCGCTGAGCCTTCGACACCCGAACGCGCTCGCGTCATGATTGGGGAGGTTAATGAAGCTTCAATGGCCGGGCCCAAGGCGGCCACAACAGCGACGCCGACACCCAAAAAGACACCGTAAACCAACACCCAAGGATCGATCAAAAACTCCCTGACTGTCAGCACAAAATAGATGTCATTAATGGTCTGGGTGACCATGTGGAGAAGGGCTCGCGCAGCCAGCAGGCCCAATCCAAGCCCCATCAGCCCTCCCACCAAACCCAGTAGCGCCGCTTCCAGAAGGAGCTCGCTCAACAATTGACGACTGGTTGCTCCAAGGACGCGAAGCGATGCCAGGAGTTCCCGTCTTTGAAGCACGGAAAACGCCATGGTGTTGTAGATCAGGAAAGAGCCGACCAGCAGAGCCAGAAGACTCATCGCCCGAAGATTCAGCTCGAAGGCCGCAGTCATATTTTGAGTCGCACTCTGTCGCCCCGCAGCGGAAGTCAACTCAACCCCCTGTAGCAAGAGGGTTTTTATTCTCTCTTCCATCGCAGGATCATCGCGAAGGACCAGATCAATCCGATCCAAAACCCCAATCCGCCCCAGCAGTTCCTGAGCGGTCGCGATATCCGCAAGCATCACACCCTCGAGTGCGGGGTCCGAAGGTCGATTTCCTTCGGCATACCCCACCAGCTTCAGAGGGTGTGGCCGCGTGGTCATCATCACCTGAAGAGTGTCCCCAGGCTTTACATTCAATCGCTGTGCAGTGACCGCAGATAATAGAACCGTGTCCGGCTCCGTTAATAGCCGAAGACCTTCTTCGCCTCTCGCGGCACTGACGAAACGGCTACC
>JBDKLO010000180.1:0-5266 GCA_039795615.1 Pseudomonadota bacterium | reverse complement strand
GAGCAGCAGGCGCTACTGGACGAACTGGAACAGGAACGATCAAACGATCGGATTTGAAAAGAAGAGAACAGCGATGGCAAACATTATTCAGCAGCTTGAAACCGAATGGATGGCGGGTAAGACCATTCCCGAATTTGGACCCGGCGATACCGTAATTGTGCAGGTACGGGTAAAGGAAGGTAACCGTGAACGTCTTCAGGCCTATGAAGGCGTCGTGATCGCGAAGCGGAACCGGGGCTATAACTCAGCTTTCACCGTTCGTAAGATCTCTCACGGCGAAGGGGTGGAACGCGTGTTCCAGACCTACAGTCCTCAGGTTCAGGAGATTCTGGTCAAGCGTCGTGGTGACGTTCGTCGCGCCAAGCTTTACTACCTCCGCGATCGTACCGGCAAGGCCGCACGCATCAAGGAAAAAATCTAACCTTTTGGCCTTCTTGGGCCAATGGCAGGGTTATCCCGCAAAAGGGCAGCATCGGCTGCCCTTTTGCGTGTCTGAGACTTTTTCAAGGGAGCCGGAGACGGTGACGGTGACGGAATGCGAGGTTCTGTCAGCCCCCTTTGGGAGGATCGAGCTTTGGCAGGAAAACGGGCGTCTGAGTCGAGTGGCTCTGCATCCGGATGCACCCCCATCCCTTGATTCCGAGATCGCACGCTCCCCGAAATTGGATACTCTGGCGTATCACATTAAACGGTATCTGGAGGATCCTCAAAAAGGCATTCAGTGGACTCTTTCCCCCGCCGGAACAGCTTTTCAGGAGCGAGTCTGGCGTGCCATGAAGGCTATTCCTCCGGGCGAGGTCCGGACCTACGGTGAATTGGCGCGTGCACTGGATTCGGGGCCACGCGCTGTCGCCGGCGCTTGTCGCGCCAATCCCTGGCCACTGATTGTTCCCTGCCATCGAATCGTCGCCGCCAACGGCGAGGGCGGGTATTGTGGGCATACGCAGGGTCCTTATCTTGCGATCAAGCGGTGGTTGCTCGCGCATGAGGGATGGCGCTGACGCCATGGCCTCGACGGATGTTCTGGACCCTTTGCTGCAGCGCTTTCTGGACATGCTCTGGCTGGAGGAAGGCTTGAGTCTGAATACCCGAAAGGCCTATCAGAGCGATCTTCAGGCCTTTGGCCTCTGGCTCGACCAGGACTGCGGTCTTCCTTTGGTGGCTGCGGATGCCGGGGCCATCGAGGGCTACCTCGGCTATCGTTATCGAAGGGAAGCCAAAAGCCGCAGCATGGCCCGATTGATTTCGAGTTTTCGAAAATTTTTTCGCTACCTCCTGCGGGAGGGTCTGATCGAGACCGATCCCACGCTTCGAATCGATCCGCCCAAGATTGGACGGCCACTCCCCAAGACACTCACCGAATCGGATGTCGAGGCGCTGCTGGCCGCGCCCGACATCATCGATCCTTTGGGACTTCGCGATCGGGCGATGCTGGAGCTTCTCTATGCCACCGGACTTCGCGTCACTGAGTTGGTGAGTCTTCGCGTGGTTCAGGTCAATTTGCGGCAGGGCGTCGTCCGGGTGGTGGGCAAGGGCAGCAAGGATCGTCTGGTTCCGGTCGGCGAGGAATCGGAAGTCTGGTTGGCGCGTTATGCCCAGGAAGCGAGGCCTGTTATCCTTGGAAGCCGAATGAGTGATGACCTTTTTGTGACCGCCCGAGGGGGGGCGATGACCCGTCAGGCCTTTTGGCTGACGATCAAGCGCTACGCCCAAAGGGCCGGTATCCGTAAGCCGATTTCTCCGCATACCTTACGGCACGCTTTTGCGACCCATCTCCTGAATCATGGCGCTGATCTTCGGGTGGTCCAGATGCTCCTTGGGCATAGCGACTTGTCCAGCACGCAGATTTATACTCACGTAGCGCAGGAGAGGCTCAAGGATCTCCATGCCCGTTGCCATCCCAGAGGCTGAGGAAACCTTTACCGATGACCCACACTATTGCACAGATCCACCCCACCGCCGTGGTCTCTCCCAACGTCGAAATCGAGAAGGGCGTCAGTATCGGACCCTTTGCGGTGGTTGAGGGGCCAGGACGAATTGGTGAGGGAACGGTAATCGAATCGCACGCAATGATTCGTCCTCACGTCTACCTCGGAAAAAACAATCACGTCCATCCTCACGCCGTCTTGGGCGGTCTGCCGCAGGATCTGGGTTTTGATCCTGCCACCGTGACCCGTCTTGAGGTTGGTGACGGCAATACCTTTCGAGAAGGCGTCACGATCAGTCGGGCGACGAAAGAGGGAATGGCCACGGTGGTGGGTTCGGGGAACTACTTTATGAACAACACCCATTTTGGCCATGACGGCATCATGGGCGATGGCAACATTCTGGCCAGCGGAGCCACGCTCGGGGGGCACTGCGAGGTGGGCGACCGGGTCTTCTTTGGTGGGGGTGTCATGGTGCACCAGTTCTGCAGAATCGGCAGTTTTGCCATCCTTCAGGGACTTGCCGGTATCAATAAGGATTCCTTGCCCTTCGCGATGGTCGGCGGGAGGCCCGGTAAACATTACCGGCTCAATCTGGTGGGAATGCGTCGGGCCGGGATCGATGGGGATCGGCTGAAAGCGGTTTCAAAGGCCTTCCGTTTACTCAAGGCCAGGCAGCCATTGGATGATCTCCCCGAAACGCCTGAGCTTCAGTATCTGCGGGGCTGGTTGGCGAAAGGCTCGAAGCGCGGGGGAATCCTCGGTTTCATTGAAGCGACCCCTAGTCGCGAGGCCGACTAGGTTTCCCTTATCAGGACTAGCGAACAGAGAGAGGCATTAGCTTGGGTAAAAAGATCAGCTGCGCGGTCATCGGAACCGGTTATCTTGGAAAGTTTCACGCCGAAAAGTACGCGGCGCTGGAAAACTGTGAGCTTGTTGCAGTCGTGGATACCGATCCGGACGCTGCGGCCCGGGTTGCCGAGAAAGTAGGGACTCGGCCGCTGACCGATTACCGTGAACTTCTGGGAAAGGTCGATGCGGTCAGTATCGTCGTTCCGACGAGCTATCACTATCAGGTCGCCAAGGACTTTCTGACGGCAGGATCGCATGTGTTGGTTGAAAAGCCCATTACGGTCACCGTTGAGGAGGCCGATGAATTGATCGCGCTGGCCAAGGCCCATCAGCTCAAGTTGATGGTTGGGCACCTTGAGCGGTTCAATGCGGCCATTTTGGGGCTTGATCTGGTGCGAGAAAAACCCCTTTTCATTGAGTCGCATCGTCTCGCCCCCTTTAATCCCAGGGCCAATGATGTCAGTGTCGTTCTCGATCTCATGATTCATGACATCGATATCATTCTGGATCTTGTGGATTCAGAGGTTGAACGCATCGATGCCAAGGGCGTCACGGTGCTGACTTCGGATACCGACATCGCCAATGCCCGGCTCACCTTCCGCAACGGTTGTGTGGCCAATGTCACCGCGAGCCGAGCCAGCCTCAAGATTGAGCGGAAGATGCGCATGTTCATGCCGAACCGCTATATCTCTGTCGACTTCCAGAACCGCGTCCTAGCGGAGTACCGTAAGGGCGAAAAGGAAATGTTCCCGGGCATACCGGAAATCCTGAGTGAAGAGTCGACGTTTGAAAATGGCGATGCCCTGATGGAAGAAATTCGTCATTTTGTTGGCTGTATCGAGACCGGTCAGGAGCCGCTCGTTTCCGGCAGTGCAGGTCGTCGAGCCCTTGCAACGGCCATTGAAATTACCCGCCTGCTGCAGCAGGACTGAATTTTTAACGAAGACAAGTAAGGAAGTAGTGACATGATCCCCATGGTTGACCTCAAGACCCAATACCATCGATTCAAGGACGAGATCGATCGGGCGCTTGCCGACGTGCTGGAGAGTACGGCATTCATTTTGGGGCCGAATGTCCGCGCGTTCGAGGAAGAGTCTGCGGCCTACCTTGGGGTGCGACATGCCATCGGTTGCGCTTCAGGGACGGATGCCCTGCACCTGGCGCTCCTGGCCTCAGGTGTAGGTCCGGGTGATGAAGTCATTACCTCGGCGTTTACCTTCATCGCAACGGCCGAGGCCATTCGTTATGTTGGGGCGACCCCGGTGTTTGTCGATGTCGATCCCAAGACCTACAACCTGGATCCCAATCAAGTGGCTCAGGCCATCACGGCAAAGACCAAGGCCATCATGCCGGTGCACCTGTTTGGTCAGCCGGCGGATCTCCATCGCCTGTCCGCCCTGTGTGAGTCGCGGGGACTCTTGCTGATCGAGGATTGTGCCCAATCGTTTGGTGCGAGCCTTGGGGGACGGCAGACCGGTAGCATTGGAATCAGTGCTGGCTATAGCTTTTTCCCGAGTAAGAACCTTGGAGCCTATGGTGACGGTGGTCTGGTTGTGACCTCGTCTGATGAGGTAGCCGCCAAGGTCCGGATGCTCAGAAATCACGGTTCCGAAGTGCGTTACTACCATGACGCCATCGGCTATAACAGCCGCCTTGACGAAATGCAGGCAGCGATCCTGCGGGTCAAGCTGCGACATATCGATGAATTCAATCAGGAACGTCGTCGCGTGGCCCACCGCTACTCCGAGCAACTCAAAGGACTTCCGGTGGTAACGCCGCACGAAGATGGCCTTGGGGTCCATGTGTATCACCAGTACACGCTTCTCTCTGATCATCGGGATCAGATCATGAAGGCATTGCAGGACGAGAGCATCAGTTGCGCGATCTACTATCCCGTCCCGCTGCACCAGCAGAATGTCTTCAAGGCGGACTGTCAGGGACTCTCCTTGCCCGTAACGGAGGAGATTGCGGGGCGTTGTTTCTCTCTCCCGATCTATCCTGAATTGTCGAATGAGGCCATCGATCGGATCGTCGCCGTCATCAAAAAGGCAATCCATGGCTGATCGAGCCCCGCTGGTCATGCTGTCCGCCGGGGAAGCTTCGGGGGATCAGCACGCAGCGAGCCTCTTTCGAGCACTCAAGTCGATCATTCCCGAAGTGCGGGGGATCGGCATGGGGGGGGTGGCAATGAGGGAGGCCGGCGTCGATATTCGCTTCGACTCCAGTGGGATCGGGGTCATTGGACTGGCTGAGATCGCAAGACACTACGGCGAGATCCGCGGGGCCTTGCAGCTCATGCGGACGCTCGCCAGAGATGAAAAGCCAGACCTACTGATCTGCGTCGATTACAAGGAGTTCAACTTTCGTTTGGCCAAGGCAGCGAAAGCGCTGGGTATCAAGGTCCTCTTTTATGTCAGTCCTCAGGTCTGGGCCTGGCGGCAGGGCCGGGTCAAGAGCTATGGTCGAATCATTGATCACATGGCCGTGAT
>JBDKLO010000179.1:0-21900 GCA_039795615.1 Pseudomonadota bacterium | reverse complement strand
AACCGCCGCAGCGAGAGTGCTGATCTTCATAACTGTCATTCCTTTAGAGGTTGGGTTAATGAACTTCATCGGGTGTATGCGCCTTGATGATCAAGGCATGAATATCGGTTTGCATCAGGCTCCCAAGAGCCCGATAAACCATCTGGTGCCGCTGGACTTGGGTTTTGCCAGCGAAAAGAGGGCTTACGATCACAACGGAATAATGACCGCCCCCGTGCTGTGCTGAACCGGCATGCCCAGCATGTGCTGCCGAGTCATCGTGAATTTCGAGAGCCGCGGGACTCAGCCCGGTCTCAAGGCTGGCCCGTATTCGATCGATACGATCACTCATTGGGGAAAAACCTGCTTAAAGGGTTTGATGGTCACGTGGGCATAGACCCCAGCTGCCACATAGGGATCTTGTTGAGCCCAATCCTGAGCCAACTCAAGACTCTCGAATTCGGCCACGATCAGACTGCCGGTAAAACCCAGAGGGCCCGGAGATTCAGAAGCGACGGCGGGAAAAGGCCCGGCCAGAACCAGACG
Organism: Pseudomonadota bacterium; assembly: GCA_039795615.1. Lineage (GTDB taxonomy): Bacteria > Pseudomonadota > Gammaproteobacteria > Methylococcales > Methylococcaceae > UBA6136. The sequence goes on along the minus strand of JBDKLO010000179.1, from coordinate 21,375 downwards.
GCCCTCGGCCTGAAGTTGTTCAAGACGCGCAAGATGGTCAGGCCGGGCACCCAGACGAAGCTCAAGGCTATCCGGCCGATCCTCGGCAACAATGGCAAACAGCATCTATTGATCCTTTGAAGGTGCCTCAGCCGGCATGTGCTTGGCCAGGAAAAAGGATTGAAGAAGCACAAAGGCGAAAGTCAGCCCCAGCATGCCAAAGAGCTTGAAATTGACCCAGACGCTCTCTTCATAGTTGAAGGCCACATAGAGATTCACACCCCCGATGACCACAAAGTAAAGGGTCCAGGCGAGATTGAGGCGCCGCCAGATGGCCGCGGGAAGTTCCAACTGACTCCCCATCATCCGCTGAATGATGGGCGCGTTTCCGATCCACTGACTTCCGAGAAAAACGACGGCAAACAACCAGTTCAGGACCGTGGGTTTCCACTTGATAAAGGTCGGATCCCGAAGAAACCAGGTCGCTCCTCCGAACACCACGATCAGGACCAGAGAGACAAGATGCATGGTTTCAAATCGACGGGTTCTCAGCCACGTATATCCGACCTGAAGGACGGCGCCGACCATGGCAGCCAAGGTTGCAACGTAGATATCCGCCATCTTGTAGGCGGCAAAAAAGAGCACGATCGGAAAGAAATCGACCAGTAATTTCATGAGGTTGGGGAGTTCAATCGCAGACGGATGACGAGCCTTTTAACCCTCCGGATCCGGAAGGCAGGTTGACCTTGAATGGGCTTGGGTTAATGGGGGGCGAGCCCCTGGGTCCTGTATACTTTGGGCATTATACCCCAGTTACCACTGGACAACCCCTTATTGAATGGCCGCTTAGCCACAAGATCTGAATCCGATGGACACCCACCAACGTACTGAAATTGAAGCCGCCGCATTCCGGCGCCTGATCGCACATCTTCAATCGCATACCGATGTTCAGAATATCGAACTGATGCTGACCGCCGATTTCTGCCGCAACTGCCTTGCCAAATGGTATGCCGCTGCGGCTCAGGATCTGGGCATCGAGACCGACTACGAAGCGGCCCTCGAGGCGGTCTACGGTATGCCTTACGCTGAATGGAAAACGCAGCACCAGAAGGAAGCCACGCCTGAGCAGCTTGAAGCGTTCAAGCGCCGGCAGGCGCAACAGGCTCAGCAACAGTAGGGTTCCGAGCCGATGAAACACCTCTCTTGTGGCCCCGTTATGATCGACGTGGCTCTCTTTGAAGTGGATGCCACTGAGCGCGAACGACTCCAACATCCTGCCACGGGCGGCATTATCCTCTTTCGAAGGAATTATGAATCCCTCGAGCAGATCACTGCCCTGATTAGCGAAATTCGGTCCATCCGGCCCGATCTCCTGATTGCAGTGGATCATGAAGGGGGAAGGGTCCAGCGTTTCCGCGAAGGCTTTACCCGCCTCCCTGCAGCCAGCGTCTACGCCCAGGAAGGCGATGAAGACCTGGCCGAAGGCGCGGGGTGGCTTATGGCCGCAGAACTTCGCGCGGTCGGCGTTGATTTCAGCTTCGCTCCGGTTCTGGATGTCGAGTCCGGCATCAGTCAGGTCATTGGCGATCGAGCCTTCGGCACGGATCCCTTCACGGTTACCCGGATGGCTGGACGATTCTTGACCGGCATGCACAGTGCCGGCATGGCCGCCGTTGGCAAACATTTTCCTGGGCACGGGGGTGTCGTTGAAGACTCCCACAAGGCCCTACCGGTCGACCTACGTGACTTTGAAACATTGGAGTCACGGGATCTGGTTCCCTTTCGCACCCTCATAGGTCAGGGGCTTGAAGGGATCATGCCGGCACATGTCATCTATTCGGCCCTGGATCCCCAACCTGCGGGGTTTTCATCCTTCTGGATTCAGGACGTTCTGCGCATGCGTCTCGGATTTGATGGGGCCATCTTTAGTGATGACCTTTCCATGGCCGGGGCCGCTTTTGCAGGCAGTTATCCTGACCGAGCCCAAATGGCACTCGATGCAGGTTGCGACATGATTCTGGTCTGCAATGCTCCGGGGGCGGCCGATGAGGTCCTCGATAGCCTTTCGAACCTGCCTTCAGATCCTTTGCGGACCCAACGCCTCGAACGTTTCCGGGGTCGAACCCCGTTCGACCGCAATCACCTGGAAGCGAATCCTGCTTACAAATCCCTTTCCGCTCGACTCAGTCGACTGGCCCAATAATACGAATGGAACTGACTCAAGAAATCCGTCAAGTGACGGAAGAAGCTGAATGCCTCCATGACCTCCGCGCGGTCAGGACAGCCATTGAACGCATGGGCCGCGAGATCACGGCGATCCTCAAAGACGAGAACCCATTGGTTCTCAGCGTACTCAACGGCGGCATCTTCTTCACTAGCGAGCTTTTACTATATCTCCCCTTCCCACTCGAACTGGATTCGATTAAGGCAGGACGCTATCAGGGAGCCACAGCGGGCAGCACCATGCAGTGGCAGGTCGAACCAACCCTTTCTGTCGAGGGACGCACGATCCTTGTTCTGGATGACATTCTCGACGAAGGGATCACTCTGGCCGAGATCCACCGCTACCTCGAAGAAAAGGGGGCGAAGCGGATTGTGAGTGCTGTCCTGGTGGACAAAGACTTGGGACGAACCAAGCCCTATCGAGCCGATCATGTGGGCCTCGTGACTGAAAATCGCTACCTCTTTGGTTTTGGGCTCGACTACAAAGGCTATCTACGCAACTGGCCGGGCATCTATGCCTGCCGGACGATCTATTAGGTCAAGGGGACACATGGACTTTAAGACAGCCATCATCGGCGGAACGGGTTTGACCCACCCGGATCGATTTTCGCTTCTTCGGGAGGAGCGGGTTGAAACCCCCTTCGGTCAGCCTTCGGCACCGCTTCAATATGGAACCCTTTTTGGTCATCCCGTCGTCTTCCTGGCCCGGCACGGCAACCCCCACGTCATCCCGCCACATCAGGTGAACTATCGGGCCAATCTGTGGGCGCTCAAATCCGCCGGCATTGAGCGCGTGGTCGCCGTGGCTGCAGTGGGTGGGATTACCCCGAACATGGGGCCACAAGTCCTCGCCATCCCCGACCAGATCATTGACTACACCTATGGACGCCACCAGACCTTCCATGAGGATGAATTGGATGAGGTCGTTCATATCGATTTCACGCATCCCTACACCCCGACCCTTCGCGAAAGTCTCATCGCGGCGGCTGAGGGGGCGGGTATTCCTCTGGTTCCGACCGGCGTTTATGGATGCACCCAGGGCCCAAGGCTTGAAACTCCCGCAGAAATTCGTCGGATGGAGCAGGATGGCTGCGACCTGGTCGGCATGACGGGGATGCCCGAAGCCTGCTTGGCCCGAGAAGCAGGACTGGAATACGCCTGTTTTGCCGTCGTCGCCAATTGGGCTGCAGGCAAACAAGAGGGTGAAATTACACTCGAAGAAATTCATGCCCATCTTGAAGTCGGGATGCGCAAACTCTTTGGGGTCCTCCAGAATTGGTTCAAGAACCCTTAGCGCCCGCTGAAACCCAAGATCCAGCCTTCCCGTTCAATGACCTCGTTCAGGTGCTCAGGCCATTGCGGCTTGAACCATGAGGAAAGTAAACCGGCCTGCGCCGCTCCTGCGAAAGCTTCGGCGATTAAAAAAGCATCCCATTGATCTCTGGACCAGTTCTCTGGACAGCCCGACCGGAACCACAGGGCCGGGTAGGCCTCCGCAATGACACTGGCGCCTTGGGGGACGTCTGTCCCGTCATAAGGCCAGAAATGAAGCGACACCCCCGCCTTTTCCCGAAGCCAGAGGAGCCAGGGGAGTCCTGCATGGGTGGATGAGGCCACAGAACCTGGGACGTCAAAATGAAAGACCGACTTCGCTTGGGTCAGAATCTCGACATGACGACGTGCCTTGCTGGTTCCACTTCGGGGGTTCCCCTCCCGGAGGGAACGCACCGTGCAATCCTTTTGATCGGTCGGCCAATGGCTGCAAAAGTCTTTGAGAAAAAGACTCCAGTCACGACTGAGACCATAGTGATCAAAATAGGCCAATGGAAACGAAAACCCGTGATCGATCCCGATTAGGAGAGGATCGCCTCCCATCAGGGTTTCCAAGATCCATTCGGCGACGCCCTGTCGTGTCCAGTGCCGTGCCCAATTTGTATCGGGCCGCACCTCGAGGGGTGGCCCATCACCCCGGGATTCGAAAACACGGAGCCCAGATAACGGTGTCACCGAAGTGGCGGCACCGGAATAATCGATCCCGATGAAACGTTTGAATCGGCTCACGGGTTTTTTGAGTCTTTACTCTGCTGCGGCGTCCAGATCAGGCGGTCGGTCGCAATTCCCAGCGTTTGAGCCCGATGAATCAGCACATCGCGAAGTTCAGGCGAAAGGTGGGGCTCTCGACAGAGAATCCAGAAGTAATCCCGATCAGGGCCCACCACCAGCGACCAGCGGTAATCCGAATCCAGTGCCGCCACATGGTAGCCCCCATAGAAAGGACCGAAGAAGCTGACCTTGAGAGAGCCCTCATCGCGCTTCCCCGTAAACAGGGCCTTGCCGACGGCTTCTCGCCACTGACCATTTGAAACTTGCAGGCCACGGTTTAAAACCTTAACCGAGCCATCCGGCTCAAGGCTGTAGGTCGCCTGAATATCGGTCAGTCCCTCTTCGAACCGATGGTCCAGGCGAGCAATCTCATACCAGGTCCCAAGATAGCGATCGACGGCAAATGGCGTTACCGGGTGAATGCCCAGTGGAGGGGCACTGGAACACGCGGTCATCAAGACACCCACCACGATCAAAAGCACTGTTTTCCGATCGAGAATCCCACCCACAAGACATTCCATCACACCCACCTGTTCTTTGTATGCCCCTAAGCACAACGATCAGGGGACGAGAAATCGAACCATAACTGCCTGATCTCGGTGATCTTTTTCGGCTCATCACCTTGAAGATTCAGGCTCCGGTATGGCATCATCTCAGGTTCCGTGGACAGCTGCTATCGATCTGAAAAGCGCTGCCCCTCCCCTTTTACAGCCACTCTGAAGCAAGGAATCCCCGATGCCTGGTCGCAACCATCTCTACATCCCCGGCCCCACCAATATCCCAGATTCGGTCCTGAGCGCCATGCATGTCCCCTCCGAGGACCATCGCTCACCGAACTTTCCGAAGCTCGTCACCCCGATCCTCGAGAATCTGAAGAAGATCTTCCACACCGAAAAGGGCCAGTGCTTCATCTTCCCGGCAACGGGAACGGCCGGATGGGAAATTGCCATCACCAATACCCTGTCACGGGGTGACAAGGTCCTGACCTATCGTTTTGGGCAGTTCTCGCACCTTTGGATTGATCTTGCCAAGCGCCTTGGACTCGACGTCGAGTTCCACGAAGTTCCGTGGGGTGAAGGTGTTCCCCTTGACCATCTGGAAGCGCGTCTCAAGGAAGACAAGGGGCATGAAATTAAGGCTCTTCTGATCTGTCACAACGAAACGGCTACCGGCGTTACCAGCGATCTTCCGGGTGTTCGCAAGGCCCTGGATAGCGCAGGTCACCCTGCCCTCTTCTTCGTTGATGGGGTCTCGTCCATCGGTTCTTTGGAATTCCGCCTCGATGACTGGGGCGTTGACGTTGGCCTTGCCGGCACCCAGAAGGGGTTCATGTTGCCTGCGGGCCTTTGTCTTCTGGGCTTCAGCCAGAAGGCACTGAAGGCGCGAGAAACGGCAAATTGCAACCGGGCGTTCCTCGACATTCATGACCACATGGTTCATAACCCGGGTGGGTACTTTCCTTACACCCCGGCCATTCCGCTCCTTCATGGACTCAAGAAGGCCATGGAACTCATGCTTGAAGAAGGCATGGACAATGTCTGGAAGCGTCACGCACGTCTGGCTGAAGGCGTTCGCTGCGCAGTCCGTGGATGGGGTCTTGAAATGTGCGCCAAGGATCCCAAGTGGTACTCCAACAGCGTCACGGCCATTGTCGTTCCAGAAGGCTTCGATGCGCGCGATGTCATGCATTACGCCTACCATCGCTATAACTTGTCACTCGGTGCGGGCCTGAGCGAAGTTCTCGGCAAGGTCTTCCGAATCGGCCATCTAGGTGACCTCAATGAGCTGATGCTGGCCAGCGCCATCACCGGCTCTGAAATGTCTCTCCTCGATGCTGGCATCAAGGTCACTCCAGGAAGCGGCATTGCAGCGGCTTCCGAGTACTGGCGGAAGACGGCGGCCCCGCTCGCGCCCCGCGCCTGACGTCGCTTCAGGATCGGTGCGTCACCTCTCGCTGATGCGCCGATCCTGATCTTTCTGATCGCATCCCAAAAAAGGCCATGACCGCAAATCCCCGAATTTTGGTGACGCGCCGCTGGCCCACCGCCTGCGAAAAGAGGCTGTCAGAACACTATGAGGTGACCCTCAACGAGTCCAACGAACCTATGGGAGTTGAGGCTCTCAAGGCGGCCATGCGGGAGTACGACGCCGTTCTGCCCACGGTGACCGACGCTATCACGAGCGAAGTCCTTTCTCAGGATCCCATGCGCTGCCGATTCATCGGCAACTTCGGGGTCGGCTACAACCACATCGATATGGCGACGGCCCGATCCCGGGGCATTGTGATCAGTAACACGCCGGATGTCCTGACCGATTGCACGGCTGACATTGCCTTGTTGCTGATTTTGATGACTGCACGACGCGCAAGTGAAGGGGAAATCTTGCTCCGATCTGGCCAATGGAGCGGCTGGCATCCGACTCACCTTTTGGGTACTAAAGTTTCGGGAAAAACCCTCGGGTTGATTGGCTTTGGGCGGATCGCCAAGGCCGTTGCCCAAAGGGCGCACTTTGGCTTTGGAATGAAGATCCTCGTCAAAGGCAGGACGCCAATTCCGAAGACCGAGCTGGCCCGATTTGATGCTCAAGAGGCAGAGAGCCTCGAATCGCTGCTGCGTGATTCAGATTTTGTCTCTCTGCATTGCCCTGGGAGCGCCGAAAACCGGCACCTAATCAATCGGGACCGACTGAATGCGATGAAGCCCGAAGCCATTCTGATTAACACGGCTCGGGGTGACGTGGTCGAAAGTGAAGCCCTGATCGATGCACTGAGAACCCGACGTATCCGAGCTGCGGGGCTCGATGTCTATGAAGGAGAGCCTCATCTTCATCCAGGATTCCTGACGCTCGATAACGTCAGCTTGTTACCGCACTTAGGAAGTGCGACCGAGGAAACCCGAACCGGGATGGGCATGAGGGTGATCGACAACCTCGACGCTTTCTTCCGTGGTGAAACGCCTCCGGACCAGGTCGCCTGATTGGGAACGGCGCAGCCACCTGGATGGGATCTTTGGCCCGAGACACATCCTTGGGTCGTTTCGCCTGAAGCGGCCTATTTCACAGCCGGCTCCGCGCTTAAAACGTGTCTGGAGCGAATGCAAATTCCCCAATCACTCTGGGCCCACCTCAGTGGCGCAAGCCTGGGCCTGGGTTCCTGGATCGCTTCGCAGCATCAGGGAGTCCCCCTTCTCGTTGGGATCAATGGCGCTCAAGGTTCAGGCAAATCAACGACGGCAGAACTTCTGGCCATCACATTGCGTCAGGTTCACGGGCTCAAGACGATCCAGTGTTCCATCGATGATTTCTACCTGACCCATAACGAACGGGTACAGCTCGCCCGAGACATTCATCCACTGCTGATCACGCGAGGCGTTCCGGGTACGCATGATCTCAAGCTACTCAATGACACCCTGAATCGCCTGATGACCCAGGGGTCTTCAGAAACCACACGGGTCCCTCGCTTCAGTAAGGCCCTGGATGATCGGCTGCCTATAAACGATTGGGAGACCTTCAGAGGACGAGCCGATGTGGTGATACTTGAGGGCTGGTGCGTTGGAACGCCGCCGCAACCTAAAACCCGACTTAAGGGAGCTATCAATACGCTTGAAGCGGAAGAAGATGCTGATGGGGCGTGGAGAAAGTACGTCAATGACGCACTCTGTGAGGGGTATCGATCACTTTTTGATCGACTCGATCTTCTGGTCTTCCTCAAGATCCCGGATTTCTCCGCGGTGATTGAATGGCGAGGTCTTCAGGAGGAAAAACTGGCCGAAAAGGCCGCTCATTTGATCGGTTCAAACATCATGGATGCCAAAGCGATTCAGCGATTTGTGATGCACTTTGAGCGACTGACGCGCTGGAATCTAGAGACGCTGCCCTTGGTCGCTGACCTGACCCTTGAAATCGATCGAGCCCATCGTTTCGTCAAGGTGTCGGGCTAGAGAGGCTTTGCCGATATCCGTGGACCACCCAGTCACCCTTTGAGACGAGTCCCCCGCTCCAATAGCCAGAGCGCCCAGAGAGCCAAAACCAAAACAACTCCTGCGATGAGGAGAAGCGATGAGCCGATGGGCATATCGCTGACACCCAGAAATCCATATCGAAAGGCATTAACCATATAGAGAATCGGATTTCCCAAGGACACCTTACGCCAGAACTCGGGCAACAGATTGACCGAATAGAAAACTCCGCCAAGGTAAACCAGCGGGGTCAGGACGAAGTTGGGAACAATGGAGATGTCGTCAAAGCTGTTGGCAAAAACCGCATTGATGAATCCCGCCAGAGCAAATAATACCGAGGTCAGCAAAAAGACCAGGGCAATCACCTCGGGGTGCTGAAAGCCCACACTGGAGAAGGCCAGTCCGATCCCGGTCACGACCACGCCAACCGCCAGCCCCCGAAAAACGCCACCTCCCACGTATCCCGTGAGAATGACCCAACTCGGAACAGGCGCAGTCAACAGCTCCTCAATGTTCTTCTGAAACTTGCTGGAATAGAACGAGGACACCACGTTGCTGTAGGAGTTCGTGATGATCGACATCAAGGCAATGCCCGGAACAATGTAATCCATGTAGGAAATCCCATCCATCGGACCAATCCGCTGTCCGATGAGGGTCCCAAAAATCAGAAAGTAGAGTGAGGTCGTCACGGCGGCCGGCAGAATCGTCTGCGGCCAGATTCGCATGAAGCGATAAATCTCCTTGCCGAGGATCGTCCTTAACGCAGTCAGATGGCACCGAAATCGTCGCATGGATTTCATCAGTATCTCGGAATCAGGAATTTCTGGCCATCGAGCTCTCCCACGAGGTTTTCTGCACGGATCTCGATGAGGAGGACGCCGCCGGGCAACACATCGCCTGCGACCAATTTCTTCATGTTGACGATGACGAATCGCTCCTGCGGGTTCTCAGAATAGGCAAACATGGTGATTCGAAACGAAGGAATCCGGCTTCGAAATGCCTCGGGCATATCGTTGATCATCGGGAGCCCCGAACCCACTCGATTTCTGAGGGCGAGTGCTTCGCTCTTGGCAACACCTTCGGCCTCAAGTTCGGCATCGACTGGATCCTCCTCCTCATGCGCAAGCGGTGGAGGATTGGCCGGGGGCATCAGGCGTTCTGGCAGCGGAACCATGGGTCGCTGCTGAACGGGCTCTGGGGGTGGCGTCACCCGGATCGGAGTCAGGGGCGGAGTCACGTCGGCCAGCGGCGGCTGAGTCTGAGGGGCGGATGACGATGTCGTCAGCTCCTTCTGCGGAACGGGAGCCTCGACGGGGGTAGCATTGGTTTTGGGAGGAACCAGAGTGGACACCGAATGCTCCCGATAAAGCCAGTATCCTATCCCTCCGGCATTCAGGACCGCGAGCAGGACTCCCAGCCAGAGAATCCATCGCGGGCGCTCGGAAACAGAGTCGCTGACCACTGCAGACATCCCAGGCACCTGGCCGGCCTGACGTTCACGTTCCGACTTTTTAAGGGCGTCAAGGATGATTGACATCGTGCCCCTCCAAAACCGTCGAAGATAGCAGTCTTGGAATATCGGGCCGTTGGCCATGGCCCTCGATTCCGATGAGGGTGAGCGTACCGATCAGACCATCCGGTCGAAGACCGACCTGGCGCTGGAACTCTTGAACCCGACTGCGAAGGCTCTCATCGTAGCGATTGGGATCACTCACGGCTGCCGTAACACCGAGTTGTTGCCTGATTTCACGCATCACCGGATCCGAAACGCCGGGGCGCAATGCCCTCTTGTCGGTGGCAAGCGGCCGGTAGGCAAGGATAGCCCTGCCACTCCAGAGCGCCTTGACCTGATCGATCGGCATCGGCTGGGATCCCCGCGACGTCCGGATCCAGATCTGATCACCCGCGAGGCGTTCCATACAGATGAAACGATCGGCGACTTTCGCCGCCTGAAGTTCAAGCACTGCAATCATATTCAATCTGACAAGGCTGTCCCAGGATCCACGGAAGTTCTGACAGCGAAGATCTCCTCGTCCTGCTTTGCCGCACTGCACCGTTTCAGGATGTGCGACACCCCAGAGACCAAAAAGATGCTTTAGGGCCTCGTCCTTGCTCTCGACGAGGTCTCGGGGTAAAGGCTCCTCGTGGGGGACCGGAACTGATGTGCCACTGGATGTCGGATCAGCAGCCACTGAAGGATCCTCTGGCTGGATGTGTCCTATTTGTGAAAGTATCGAGTGAATATCCGCGCCTGGTCTACCACGACTTAACGCAAACCATCCCCCTCCACCCAGTAGCAAAGAGACGATCAGCCCGATAGCAAGCGTTTGCCGCGACAACAGCGGTTTTGCGCCCACCCCGGACCCCCTGAGCTCAATTGCAGCGCGTCGAACGATGGCGCGATCAACCTCTTTCTTTCCAAGGGTATAAGATCCCAGAAGCGCACGATCCCCGATCAGATTGACGAGCCGAGGAATGCCCCCGGAGCGCCTGAAAATCTCCCGTATCCCGGCCGGGGTGAAAATTTCGTTTCGCGCATCAGCAACCTTCAGACGGTGACGGATGTACTCCCGGGTTGCGGCAAGGGTCAGAGGCTCAAGGTGATAGCGCGCCGTGATGCGTTGCGCCAGCTGGCGAAGATTCGGGCGATCCAGAATCTCATTGAGCTCGGGCTGCCCCACCAGAATGATCTGAAGAAGCTTATGCTGGTTGGTTTCAAGATTGGTCAGCAACCTCACCTGCTCCAGCACATCGAATCGAAGATTCTGTGCTTCATCAATCAGAACCAGAACGCGGCGGCCTTTGGCGTGGGCATCGAGGAGATGATGATTGAGTGCATCAATCAATGATTTGAGGCTGGCCTTGGGTCCACTGTAGGGGATGCTCAGCTCATCACAGATCGACGCGAGCAATTCGCGGGAATTCAGCCTTGGGTTGAAAACCAGCGCGATGTCGACATCATCCGGCAACTGGTCAATCAGGGCTCGGCAGAGCGTGGTCTTGCCCATGCCGACTTCACCGGTCAGGACCACAAAGCCACCGCCCACACCGATGCCGTAGAGAAGATGCGCCAAGGCCTCCCGATGCTGCGGGCTCAGGAAAAGATAGCGCGGGTTGGGCGCAATCGAAAATGGAAGCTCAGAAAGCTGGAAGTGTTGCGTATACATGGACCGTCGCGTCCGGAAACTGCGCCCAACCCCGATGAAGGGGCTGGGCTCGGGCTCAGCCGGTCAGCTTGCGCGTCATGCTCAACATTTGGGTCAGTGCTTGTGACCGCACATTCCGGATCCGCACCCCCCTGCCATGGGAGCGGGTGCACCGCATTGGGGTGCACTGAATGAAGGCGCAGAGCGTCCGCCATGCACGGCCGGTGCAGAGAGCAGTTTTTTGATCTCTCCAGCGCCACACTCGGGACAGGCCGGAATCGGATCGCTGATCTTGTGCATGGCCGTAAAGGGGTGGTTGCAAGATTGACACTGATAGTCGTAAGTAGGCATGGTCAAATTCTCGTGTGAGATCAATCCAAAGCGAATTCAGAAGGGTTTAATGACCGCAAGGAGGACGATTCCGACCAGAAAAAGGACTGGAACTTCGTTCATCCAGCGGTAGTAGACATGGGAACGTCGGTTACGATTGTGCTTGAAGGCGGCGAGCCAGCGTCCACATTGAATGTGGTAAGCCACCAGAATGAGAATCAAGGCGAGTTTCGCATGCAACCAACCGCTGGCACCATAAAGTGACCAGGCATAGCTCATCAGCATCCAGACACCAAAGATCAGGGTCAGGATCATGCCGGGGGTCATGATGCCCCAATACAGTTTTCTTTCCATGATCTTGAAGCGCTCGTGGCTGATCGCATCCGTCGACATGGCATGGTAGACGAAAAGGCGCGGGAGATAGAACAACCCGGCAAACCACGTCACCATGAATATCAGATGGAAAGCCTTGAGCCACAGCATGGATGCGGGGTCCTGATCCAGAAATAGAAAGCCCCTGCCACTCTCATGGCAGGGGCTTTTTTATGCTTAATCTTCGAGTTGCTGAATGCCGTCAAGGAACCAGGTCGGCTGGCGGCTATTGAGGGCACGCGTAAAGTGCCACACTTCACGCACCTGCTGCGGACGTGCGGAGGGATCCTCCCGCATCATCACATCAAACAGGACAGTGGCCTCGCGGCTACCCGAAACATCGCGGACTTCGAGAATCTCGCACTCGACCTTCAGAAGATCAGTCTGGTTCGTGGCATTCCCCCGGGCGCGGATTTGATCCTGAAGTTCCCCGAAGACTTTGTCGGTCGTCAGCGAGCGAAGCTCGGCAAGATCACCCCGATCCCACGCCGCCTGCATCATGGTGTAAGCCGCCTTGGCACCAGAAACGAATTGTTGCTGATCAAAGTCTGAGGGGAAAGCAACCGGTGCAGGGCGCGCATGGGGGGCTGCGCTACCACCTCTTGAAAAGATATCGGTATCGAAACCCGCTCCCCTTTCGGAACCGGTGCGTTCATAGGGAGAGCTCTCCCCGGCATGCCCTGCATACCCTGCCGGCGTCGGCCGGGCTTCCGCAGACTGGCGGCGCGCGGCAAAAAGTCGCATCAGAAGGAAGGCAATCCCGGCAAAGACCAGAATATCGAGGAAGTTGATATGCTCGAAGCCGCCCCCCATGAACATTGCGCCGAGGAGGCCGCCCAGGGCGAGACCCCCAAGGAAGCGACCGAAACCACCGCGCTGCGCCATCGAGTCGCGAAGCCCCTGATTACGAGCCTGAGCAGGCGACATGGCGGGCTGCTGGGCAAATCCACCCGGTTGCCCCGCTCCTGGCGAACGCTGATAGGGCGTGCTGTAAGAGGGCCGGCTGCCGAAAGACTTGCCACTCCCCATGCGGGCCGCACTGGCCTCCTGCATGGATGCGAAAAGGAGACCCAAGGTCACCGTAAGACCCAGAGCGATTTTAAGAATGCCTTTGTTCATAGCTAGGTTTTCCGTTGAGGATAACGAACACGTCCGGGAGATGCGGGCGATGGGGCGAGAATTCAAGCCCCCTCTCAAGCGTCTCAATAACCGGAGCGTGCGGCTGACAGACGAACTAATGTACCATGAGGAAGTCCAATGATCGGATCCTTTTGATCGGAGTAAATTTCTCATGTCACGAATTCAGACCATCCCTGCACGCAGTCGTTCCGAAAGTCTCATCGCGACCCACCGCGTGCTGCGGAATACCTACGCGCTTCTTTCCCTGACCCTGCTGTTCAGCGCATTCTGTGCCGCAGCCAGCATGGTGCTTGAACTTCCCTATCCGGGCTTCGTGGTGACCCTCGTCGGTTACTTCGGACTCTTTTTCCTGGTCAACAAATTCCAGAACAGCGCCTGGGGCCTCGTCTGGCTGTTTGCCCTGACCGGATTCATGGGGATGACCTTGGGCCCCATCCTGAATGCCTATATCGGGCACTTCGCAAACGGTGCGGAACTGATTGCCATGGCACTGGGTGGAACCGGCCTGACCTTCCTGGGTCTTTCAGCTTACGCACTGGTCAGCCGCAAGGACTTCAGCTTCCTCGGCGGCATGCTGAGCGCTGGCATTCTGGTCGCTTTCCTTGCAAGCCTTGCAGTGGCGTTCATTCCCGGATTGAACGGCATGGCTCTGGGTATTTCGGCCATGTTTGTGATCCTGATGGCGGGTCTCATTCTGTTTGAAACCAGCAACATCATTCACGGCGGCGAGACAAACTACATCCTCGCAACCTTGAGCCTGTATGTGACCATTTACAATCTGTTCACCAGCCTGCTTCAGATCCTCGGCGTTCTGCAAAGCGACGACTGATCCCCCTGCCGGGGCAGGCCTTTCGGCCTGCCCCGGCCCCCGAATTCCGGATCGAAATCCCTAAGCCAACTCCCCGTTGGCCGGCATGGCTGTGCTATGCTTGAGCGTCATTTTTGTCCGCAAAGAATAATGCAACTCCCTGATTTTAAAAGAGGCCGGGTACTCGTTGCCGGCGATCTGATGCTCGACCGCTACTGGCATGGCGGTACCTCGAGAATCTCACCCGAAGCCCCCGTTCCGGTCGTGCGAGTCAACGACATTGAAGAGCGGGCCGGCGGCGCTGGAAACGTTGCGCTGAACATTGCCTCTCTGGGAGGCGACGTGGAACTGCTCGGCCACTGTGGCCAGGACGAAGCGGGTTCCGCCCTCATCTCGCTCCTCGAGTCTCAGGGCGTCCAATGCCGAATCGAACGTTCACGCCATGCGCCAACCATCACCAAGCTTCGGGTCCTGAGCCGTCATCAGCAGCTCATCCGACTCGACTTCGAGGATGCCTTCCACAGCGAAGAGAACGAATCCTTGAAGGCGGTCTTTCAAGCGGCACTCGCGGATGCGGATGTCGTGATCCTTTCGGATTATGGGAAGGGAACCCTGGCCCAGCCCGAAGCGCTCATCGACGCGGCCCGCGCCCTCGGAAAACCGGTTCTGGTCGATCCCAAGGGGTCGGATTTTGCCAAATATCGTGGCGCCACCCTGCTGACGCCGAACCGGCATGAATTCGAGCTGGTTGCAGGGCACGCCCGTGATGAAGCCGAATTGGTCAGGCTGGGCGAATCCCTGCGGGAACAACTCGAACTTGAAGCTCTGCTGATCACGCGGGGCGATGAGGGCATGACCTTGCTCGCACGCGGCGTCCCGCCGCTCCATCTCCCCGCAAGAGCCCGGGAGGTTTACGACGTGACCGGTGCAGGCGATACCGTCATTGCGACCTTGGCGGCCAGTCTTGCGACCGGCATCAGCCTCCCGGAAGCGACACATCTTGCCAACATCGCAGCCGGCATCGTGGTCGGGAAGCTCGGAACAGCGACGCTGAGTCCTGCCGAAATTCGACTGGCTCTCCATGGCGATCAGGCTGAACATCGGGGAAGCATCCCCCTTGATCTTCTCCAGCCGCTCCTTCATGAAGCCCGGACTCGTGGCGAAAAGATTGTGGCGACCAACGGCTGCTTCGATATCCTGCACCCAGGTCATGTGGACTATCTCCGAAGAGCCCGGGAACTGGGAGATCGACTGATTGTGCTGGTGAATTCAGACGCTTCAGTCCAGCGCCTCAAGGGACCCGAACGCCCCATCAATGGCCTTGGCCATCGGATGGCCATGCTGGCGGCTTTGGAGTGTGTGGACTGGGTCATTCCCTTCGAGGAAGATACCCCAAGGGATCTGATTGGTCGGGTCCTTCCGGACGTCCTGGTCAAGGGGGGCGACTACACCGACATCACGACGATCGCTGGCCATGACCATGTCCTTGCCAACGGGGGCCGGGTGGAGATTCTGGACTTTGTCGAGGGGCACTCCACCACATCCATCATTGAACGTATCCATCAGAAGACAGGAAGCACCTGAGCATGGCTGAACGCGAGAGGTCCAGGAAAGGATCGGAGAACATTGAGAATCTGAAGATCCCCCCCTACTCGATCAATGCCGAACAATCGGTGATCGGGGCACTGATGCTCGACAAGCTCGCCTGGGACAAGGTTGCCGAAATCCTGATCGAGGATGATTTCTATCGACGCGACCATCAACTGATCTATCGGGCCATCCGGATTCTGGCGGAAAAGCAGTCGCCCCTCGACGTCATTACCCTGTCTGAGTCCCTAGAGCAACTCGGCTGGATCGAGGAATGCGGGGGGCTGGCCTATCTTGCGACGCTCGCCAAGGAAACCCCCAGCGCAGCGAATATTGAGGCCTATGCCAACATCGTCCGGGAAAAATCGATTCTCCGGCAGCTGATTCACTCAGGCTCGGAAATTGCGGACCTTGCTTACAGCCCCCAAGGACGAGAAACCATCCAGCTGATCGAGTCGGCCGAACAGACCGTTTTTCGCATTGCCGATCAGTACCGCCGAAAAGGGACTGGCTTCAGCCCCATCAAGCCGCTCCTGGCCAAAGCCATTGACCGAATCGAGACCCTGTTCCAGCAGGATGGGCACCTGACCGGCGCGAGTACGGGATTCACTGATTTCGATGAAATGACCTCGGGCCTTCAGAATTCAGATCTGATCATCGTGGCGGGCCGCCCCTCCATGGGAAAGACCACCTTCGCGATGAATATCGCAGAGCACGTGGCGATCAAAGAGCAGGTCCCGGTTGCCGTATTCAGTATGGAAATGCCCGGCGAACAGCTCGCGATGCGCATGATTTCTTCGCTAGGACGAATCGATCAGCACCGGGTCCGCACCGGAAAACTGGAAGACGATGAATGGCCGCGAATGACTTCGGCCATCAACATTTTGGCGGAGACCAAACTCTATATCGATGACACTCCGGCCATGACACCAACCGAAGTCAGGGCTCGATGCCGAAGATTGGCCCGAGAGAATGACGGTAAGTTAGGCCTGATTGTCCTCGACTATCTTCAGCTCATGCAGTCGCCGGGCTCAGAAAGTCGCGTTAACGAAATCTCTGACATTTCACGGCAACTCAAAGGCCTTGCGAAGGAACTCAATGTTCCTGTCATCGCCCTTTCACAGCTGAATCGAAGCCTTGAGCAACGCCCCAACAAGCGTCCGATCATGTCGGATCTTCGTGAATCGGGTGCGATTGAGCAGGATGCAGACTTGATTGTCTTCATCTACCGGGATGAGGTTTACAACAAGGATACCACGGACAAGGGTTCCGCAGAGATCATTATCGCCAAGCAGCGTAATGGCCCCATCGGCACCGCTCGCCTGACCTTCCTCGGTCAGTACACCCGTTTCGAGAACTTTATTCACGATCCCTATGCCGGTGAGCCTTACTGACCCGAGTCGGGTCGCACACGCCATTATCAATATCGGCGCACTGCGGGAAAATCTCCGCAAGGTCAAAGCCATCGCGCCAAAGGCAAAGGTCATGTCGGTCATCAAGGCCAATGCCTATGGCCACGGCCTGATCCGAGCTGCGGGAGGCTTGATCGAATCCGATGCCTTTGCGGTCGCCCGAACTCAGGAGGCCATCGAACTTCGAAAGGCCGGTTTTACTCAAAGTATCGCCGTGCTGCAGGGTTTTTTCGATCAAGACGAATTATCCATTTACGGCAAGCTTTCTCTGGAGCCTGTAGTTCACTCCGCCTGGCAGGTCGATCTTCTGGAACGGCGCACCCGTGGCTACCCCCTTAGAGTATGGCTCAAAGTCGACACGGGCATGAGCCGTCTTGGCGTCCATCCCGATGAGGTGGAACCGCTCGTCAAACGGCTTCGCAACTGCAAGACCGTCAAAGGCCCAATCTCCATGATGTCCCATCTCGCGAATGCGGACGCACTGGATGATCCTTTTACCCCTCGTCAGATCGGTCTTTTCCGGGAGTTGGGCGAGAGCCTCGATGGCGAAACCGGAATTGCGAATTCTGCAGGGGTCCTCGGATGGAAAGAGGCGCATGCCGAATGGGTCCGCCCCGGAATCATTCTCTACGGCATTTCTCCTTTTGCCGGCAAAACGGGACAACAAGAGGGGTTGCAGCCGGTCATGACCCTCCGATCACGCATTATCAGCATCAAGGACGTTGAACCTGGAACCCGGGTGGGGTACGGCGGCGATTGGGTCGCGGGCAGGAAAACGCGCCTCGGTGTGGCTGCGATCGGCTATGGGGATGGTTACCCTCGTCAGGCACGCTCAGGAACTCCGGTTCTTGTTCGGGGCCAAAGAGCGCCTCTGGCCGGGCGAGTTTCCATGGATATGGTCACGATTGATTTGACCGATTGCCCGGAGGCTGAGATCGGTGATCTCGTCACCCTCTGGGGCGAGGGACTCCCTGTCGAGTTGATCGCGGAATACGCCAACACCATTCCCTACGATCTCGTCTGCGGCATCACCCGTCGGGTTCAGGTCATCGAAACCTGAGTCGGTCAGGGCTTTGTGGCCTCTTCGAGCCAGGCCATCCAGCGCAAGGCATGCTCTTGGCTCTCACCGCACATTTCAAGATTGGGCTTCAGTCCGGCGCAGCAGGCCGGTCGTTCCGGTTGGCCAAAGATCAGGCAGCGATCATCCTCGGATAACTGAACGCAGCGAACACCTGCAGGCTTGCCTTGAGGCATTCCCGGAATCGGTGTGGAGATCGAAAGCGCAATACAGCAGGCCCCACAGTGAGGGCGACACTCCACTACTGGATCTCCTCGGGTTGAAAGCCTGGGATCTGCGGCAACTGAAGCCGCTCCACCAGTGACATCAACTCGTCCGGCGTATACGCTTCTGGCGTAAAACGCCCCCAAACCGGGGCCGGCCAGGCCGCATCATCCCGGTATCGTGCAATCACATGCCAATGGAGCTGGGGAACCAGATTACCGATGGCTGCGACATTGATCTTGTCGGCCATGAGGTACCGTTGCATTTGCCTCGCAACCGCAGAGGATTCCAGTATCAAACGATGCTGGTCCGTCTCGGAAAGGTCATTGATCTCTGTGAGATCCGAAAGGGTCGGAACCAGGACGATCCAGGGATAACGGCGCTCCTGCATGAGAAGTACGCGCGACAATGGGAGGTGTCCCAGACAGATCGTATCGGCCAATAATCGGGGATGAAGTGTAAAACCTGACTTCATTCGGGGCTCTCTTTACGGGCCAAAAACATCGCATCACCATAGCTGAAGAATCGGTATTTTTCCCTGATCGCATGCTGATAGGCCGCCATGACTTCAGGATAGCCACCGAATGCGGACACAAGAGCCAATAGCGTGGATTCCGGCAAATGAAAATTCGTCAGCAAGGCATCCACCACCCGGAATGAAAACCCGGGCTGGATGAAGATGTCCGTCTCTCCTTCATAGGTTTCGAGTTGCCCTGAAAGGGCCGCAGATTCTAGTGCCCTGACGGCGGTAGTCCCAACAGCGATGACCCTTCCACCTCGAGCCTTGGTCTCATGAATCCTCGCGACCGCCGCTGAACTCACCTGACAACGCTCGGAATGCATCTGATGGTCATCCAGATTTGCGGCACGAACCGGCAGAAAGGTTCCGCTTCCCACATGAAGGGTCACAGTTACGCGATCAATCCCTTCCTCTTCAAGCCGATCCAGCATCGCCTGATCAAAGTGAAGCCCTGCCGTTGGGGCGGCAACCGCCCCTGGATTGGTCGAGAAAACGGTTTGGTAACGCTCACGATCAGAGGCGGTATCCGCTCTTCCGATATAGGGAGGTAAAGGAATATGGCCAACGGCCTCCAAAACCGACATGACGGGAGAAGCCTCATCGAATCGAAGAACGAACAGGGCATCGCGGCGTTCAATCACTTCGCAGCCATATCCGCCATCCAGATGGAGTCTTGCCCCAGGCTTGGGGGACTTACTGGCCCTTAGGTGAACCAGAGCCGTGTGAGCATCGAGAACTCGCTCGAGGAGGAGCTCGATGCGCCCTCCCGTGGCCTTTGCCCCATAAAGCCGTGCAGGAATAACCCGAGTGTCATTAAGGACCAAGAGGTCCCCTCCACGGAGAAGGCCCGGCAGATCCCTAAACCTCCGATCCTTGGGAGTCTTGCCCGATTCAAGCACCAAAAGTCTTGAATCCGTGCGGCTTTCTAAAGGGGCCTGTGCGATCAGTTCGGGGGGAAGTTCGAAATTAAAATCACTTTTCAGCATAGCCGAGCATGATGCCACAGGACACTTCGAACACGGAAAAACAAGTCAACGTTCACCCGAGGCACTGGAGACTGAGCCTTGTTTGCGATATGATTGAAGGTTCAGCCGGAGTGGCGAAACTGGTAGACGCGCCAGACTCAAAATCTGGTTTGGGAAACCAAGTGTCGGTTCGATTCCGACCTCCGGCACCATGGGTGATTTTCAAGAGATCCCATAAAGTCCTGAAACCCTTACCCTACAAGGCCTAGAGCCGATTCACAGTCCACCGAAGTCCACTCGGATCCGACTGCAGCCTGCACTTTTTGACGGTATATTTGACGGTATAAACTGTCATCTAAAATCTTATACCGTCACCCAAAGCCATGGCCCTTACCGAGACTGCTCTCAGGATCGCAAAACCTGAATCCAAGGCGTTCAAGCTCTCCGATGCCGGCGGCATGTACGTCCTAATCCATCCAAACGGTTCTAAATATTTCCGATTCGATTATCGCTTCGACGGAAAAAGAAGAACTGCATCCCTGGGCGTTTACCCCGATCTCTCTCTCAAGCAAGCGAGACAAGAAAGGGATCGCGTCAAAGACCTTTTGGCATCAGGCATTGACCCCTCCGTTCAAAAAAAGGCCCCTCTCGCGCCGGATGTCATCACATTCAAGATGGTCGCTCGCGAATGGCATGGAAAACAGGTTAAACGCTGGAGCAAGCGTTACGCCTTCCGGCTTACCTCCCTTTTCGAGCGAGACCTCTTTCCATTTATTGGAGAAAAGGCCATCGACAAGATTACGGCTCCTGAACTGCTTACCGTCCTCCGAAGAATGGAGGCGAGAGGACTCTCAGAATCTGTTGGACGCGCCAGAGAGTTAGCTGGGTCGGTATTCCGCTACGGGATAGCTTGTGGTTACTGTGAGCGAGATATCTCTGGTGATCTTAGAGGTGCCCTTAACACCACTCTCGTTAAACATAGGGCTGCAATCGCTGACCCCTCAAAGTTTGGACAACTCCTCAGAGATCTAGAAAGCTACAAAGGATCATTTGTGGTTCATTGTGGGCTCAGATTATCCCCACTACTTGCGCTAAGGCCAGGCGAACTAAGACACCTCGAATGGTCTGAAATCAATCTGGATGCCAAGGAAATTAGAATTCCTGGGAAAAAAATGAAAATGCGTACCGACCATATCGTTCCACTTTCCCGACAAGCAGCCGAGATTTTTGCAGCGCTTATCCCCGCAACCGGCGACGGCCAATACGTTTTCCCATCGATAAGGCACCCTAGAGGCGACCGTCCAATGAGCGAAAACACAATTAACGTGGCGCTGCGGGCTCTGGGCTATGACAACACGCAAATGTGCGCCCATGGATTTCGTGGATCGTTCTGCTCGCTAGCGAACGAGAAACTCAAGTTCTCCACTGATGCAATTGAGCGGCAGTTGGCACATGCAGAAAGAAACAAGATAAGAGCCGCATATCTTCACACAGAGTTTCTTCCAGAGCGCCGCAAGCTCATGCAGGCTTGGGCTGATCTTGTTGATGAACT
>JBDKLO010000178.1:0-4673 GCA_039795615.1 Pseudomonadota bacterium | reverse complement strand
AGTCGGGCCAGGCCCCGGTTGGGCTATAATCCGGCCTTTATTTCTGCATGCCATAGGGAGCGGCCGGCGTGTCCCCAAAACAACGCGATGTTTCTACCTTTCAGGGCCTGATTCTGGCCCTGCAGGACTATTGGGCAGCCCAGGGCTGCGTCATTCTCCAGCCGCTGGATCTTGAAGTCGGAGCTGGAACCTTTCATCCAGCCACCTTCCTCAGATCGATTGGTCCTGAGCCCTGGAACACGGCCTATGTTCAGCCTTCACGGCGTCCGACAGATGGTCGTTATGGCGAGAACCCTAATCGCCTTCAGCACTATTACCAGTTCCAGGTGATCATGAAGCCGTCTCCAGCGGATTTTCAGGATTTGTACCTGGGCTCTCTCGCCTATCTGGGCTTCGATCTTGAAGAGCATGACATTCGGTTTGTCGAAGACAACTGGGAGTCTCCAACCCTAGGCGCCTGGGGCCTGGGTTGGGAAGTCTGGCTCAACGGCATGGAAGTGACCCAGTTCACCTATTTTCAACAGGTGGGCGGTCTCGATTGTCGTCCTGTCAGCGGTGAGATCACCTATGGTCTTGAGCGCATCGCGATGTATCTTCAGGCCAAGGCCAGCGTTTTTGACCTGGTCTGGGCGGATGGCCCGCAGGGGATCGTGACCTATGGGGACGTCTACCACCAGAACGAAGTCGAAATGTCGGCCTTTAATTTTGAGCATGCCGACACCAGCTTCCTATTTGGTGCCTTTGACACGTACGAGCGGGAATCCAAGCGCCTGATCGAGTTGGATCTTCCGCTTCCGGCCTATGAAATGGTGCTCAAGGCGTCCCATTCCTTCAATCTTCTCGATGCCCGCAAGGCGATTTCGGTGACCGAGCGACAGCGCTTTATTCTGCGCGTCCGTGAACTGGCCCGGGCCGTTGCGGAGGCCTACTACCAACGTCGGGAAAGCCTCGGCTTCCCCATGCTGAATCCAAAGGTTCGCTGAGATGACCGAATTTCGTGATGTTCTTTTTGAATTGGGCACCGAAGAGCTGCCGCCCAAGTCACTCCTGACGCTGAGTCGATCGCTCTGTCAGTTGGTCGATGAGGGCCTGGCCAAGGCGGGAATTCGCCACGCAGGAATAGAGCCCTATGCCTCTCCGCGGCGACTTGCGCTGTTGATTCGTGAAGTGGCCGTCTCCCAGCCTGATCAGGAAGTGGAACGCCGGGGCCCTGCTGCCAATGTGGCGTTCCAGGCCGACGGAGTGCCGAGCAAGGCGCTGGAGGGCTTCCTCAAGAGTTCAGGAGCGACCGTCGATCAGTTGTTTACGCTCGAGACGGACAAGGGGGCGTGGGTCGCGGTCCGACAAATCGTCAAGGGCGTTGAGACGCGAGAGTTTCTGCCCGATCTTTTCAGACAGGCGCTGGCGGGATTGCCCATTGCCAAACGCATGCGCTGGGGAAACGGTACGGCAGAATTCGTCAGGCCCGTGCATTGGGTGGTTCTTCTTTTCGGAGCCGAGGTGGTGCCGGCTGAAATTCTGGGCGTAGAGACCGGCCGGACCAGCCGGGGACATCGATTCCACTGCAAGACCCCGATCGAGTTCAAGGTCCCGACCGACTACCTGGAAACCCTCGAAAATTCGGGGTTCGTCATCGCTGATTTTGACCGTCGCCGGGTGGCGATTCGTCGCCAGGCCGAGGAGGCCGCCGCCTCTGTGGGCGGGGTTGCCGTCATTGATGCAGACCTTCTGGATGAAGTCACCGCGCTGGTCGAATGGCCGGTCCCGGTCCTCGGCAACATTGAAGCCCGTTTCTTAAGCTTGCCGGCAGAGGTCCTGATCACCACCTTGCAGGCCAATCAGAAGTACTTCCCGATCCGTGCAGCGGATGGGGGGCTTTTGCCGCACTTCATTACCTTCAGTAATCTGGCCAGTTCGCGCCTTGAGACGGTTCGGGAAGGGAATGAGCGCGTCGTCAGGCCCCGGCTTTCCGACGCTGAATTTTTCTGGAATCTGGATCGCAAACGGACGCTCGAAAGCCGGGTCGATGATCTGGCGAACGTCACGTTCCAGAAAGTCCTGGGGTCGTTGCTCGACAAGACGCAGCGCGTAGTTCATCTCTCAGGATCCATGGCGCGTCAATTGGGCGTCGATGCCGGTCTTTGCGAGCGATCCGCCCGGCTGGCGAAGGCGGATCTTCTCACGACGATGGTCGGTGAATTTCCGGAACTCCAGGGGATTATGGGCCGCTACTATGCGGCGGCTGAAGGGGAGCCTTCGGCGATTGCCGAGGCCATTGAGGAACAGTACCTTCCCAAAGTCTCGGGTGGCGATTTGCCGGCCACACCGGTAGGGCAGGTCGTGGCTCTGGCAGAAAAACTCGACACCCTGACCGGCATTTTTTCTGCCGGCTTGATTCCGACGGGTGACAAGGATCCCTATGCGCTGCGGCGCGCGGCTTTGGGCGTCATCCGGATCTCCATTGAGGGGGGGCTGGATCTGGATCTTTCTCATTGGGTTTCCGAGGCCCTCTCACCTCTGACCCACGACTTTGATCGTGAGAAAACCCGAGAACTCGTCCTGAACTTCATTCATGATCGCCTCAGAGGCTATCTGGTGGAGCGGGGGGCACGTCCGGATGAGTTTGATGCCGTCCTCGGCGTCACGCCTCAAAGCCTGGTCGATTTTGAGCTCCGCCTCGCCGCAGTCCGGGATTTCCGCTTGCTGCCTGAGGCCGAGAGTCTTTCTGCAGCCAACAAGCGAATCCGCAATATTCTTCGAAAATCCGAAGAGCCGCGGGTTGCGAATGTGGACGAATCGATTTTGCAGGATCCTTTGGAAAAAACGCTCCTCCTCGCCGCCCGTGATGCGCGGGAAGCAACCGCGGCGCTCCTGGCAGAGGGCCACTATGGCGCGGCATTAAAGCGACTTGCGAGTTTGCGTGAGCCGGTCGATGCCTTCTTCGAGGGGGTCATGGTCATGGCGGATGATCCTGCACTCAAGGCCAATCGCATCGGCCTGCTCTCGATCATTGAGGGGCTTTTCCTCGATATCGCCGACATCTCCAGGCTTCAGGGATAGACGCGTGGGAGCTCTCAGCGATCGCGTGGTCATTCTCGACCGGGATGGGGTCATCAATGAGGATTCGGACGATTTCATCAAGTCGCCCGAGGAGTGGGAGCCCATTCCCGGGAGCCTTGAAGCGATCGAATTGCTCACCCGTCGTGGCTACCGGATTTTTGTGATCACCAATCAATCGGGGATTGCCCGAGGCCTTTTTGATGCTAAGGTACTGGAGGCCATTCACCAAAAGATGGTGAATCTTGTTGCGGCCAGAGGGGGGCAGATTGAGGCCATTTTTCATTGTCCGCATGGCCCTGAGGACTTTTGCCACTGCCGCAAACCCAAGCCGGGTCTTTTTGAAGCCCTGCGTGACCAATATGGTCTTGATCTAACGGGAGTCCCGGCTATTGGGGATTCCTTCAGAGACCTTGAGGCAGCTCGTGCGGCCGGGGCTACGCCCCTTTTGGTTGAGACCGGTAAGGGGCTTCGAACCCTGAAACATCACCCGGATCTTGATGTCCCCGTTTTCTCGAATCTTTATGAAGCGGTCCAGCACATTCTCCTCACATAAGACGGTCGTAGTCTTGCGATCAGCGCTGTTCCTTACCGGACAGGTAGCATCGACGCTTCTCATCGGGCCGATCATGAGCCTGCTCTGGCTGTTTCCCTTCAAGCTGCGTTACGGCGCCGCTAACCTCTGGGTGCGTCTCAACCTGTGGTGGCTTGGGGTCAGCTGTGGATTGCGCTATGAGGTGGAAGGAAAGGAGCATATCCCTCGCGGGCGCAGTGGACTGATTTTTTGCAAGCATCAGTCGGCGTTTGAAACGCTGGTGCTTCAGGTGATCTTTCCGCCGGTCGTCTTTATTCTCAAGCGCGAGCTGCTCAGAATCCCGGTCTGGGGATGGGCGATGGCGACGCTCCAGCCGATTGCCATTAATCGAAGTCTCAAGTCGCTGGCCCTGAAACAGGTGCTGAGGGATGGCGAAGCGCGCATTCGCTCCGGTCGGTGGGTGGTTCTCTTCCCCGAGGGGACGCGTGTTGCGCCGGGAGTTCGCGGACACTATGGATCCAGTGGCGGCCTTTTGGCGGCCCGCGTGGGGTGCCCCCTGGTGCCGGTCGCCCATAATGCGGGCAGTTACTGGGGGAAAAACGGCTTTCTGAAGTACCCTGGGACGATCCGGATCATTGTGGGTCCCGCCTTGGATGGTGCGAACCAGACAGCACAGGAGTTGAATCGGGATGCCGAGGCCTGGATTGAGTCGACCATGGCAACAATCGAGACGCTTCAGTCGGCCAAAAAAAGCTAGACACGGGGTTTTTTCTCGCTAGACTAGCCGGACGCCTTCGGGGCGTCCTTCGAAATCTGAAGGAGGAGAAAAGGCCTTTAAGGCCACCCAGAAAAAGAAGAAAAGTCACAGCCTGTCGCTTGGAAGCGCGCTGTCATAAAAACAACAAGTAAAAAACGCCTGCTCACGCAGGCTTTTTTTTGCCAAAAAAAAAGCGACCGAATGGGTCGCTGAAGGAGGAGAACTGCCGATTGGAGGTTACAGGAGGAAACCTGTCGGTGTTCTGTTGAGATTGGATATAAGTTTTGCATATATATTCTCGCATTTTAAATCAGTTTTTCTTAT
>JBDKLO010000177.1:0-3517 GCA_039795615.1 Pseudomonadota bacterium | reverse complement strand
TACCCACCGTGGGGGCGCAGGATGCGTTCCACTGGAAAAAATCAGAGTTGTAGCCATGCGTCAGGTGGTCGCTACCTAGGTGCGTGCACTTGGTCTTCCGATCCTCAATTTTGGGAGTGGTCCACTCTCGGGCCTAATCGTCGAAGGGCGGGTGATCGAAAGTGAGTAACAATGTGAGTAACTAAGCTATTTCTTGTGGCAAGAAACTCTTGTGCATCAAGGGATTAATAGCTCTACCGATCTCTATATCAAGAAGTAGGGACTTTGATCAGGGCAGGATTCGCTTAAGTCGGCGGATCTTTGCCCACACTGAGGCTTTGGGAATACGCATCCCCATGGCCAGCATACAGCGATCCAACCAGCCATCGCGTTCCTGGAGGAGCATGATGGCTCGGTTAAGGTACTGAATGATCGACGGGCCATAGGCCTCTAAAGCCTTTTCAATAGCCCTCTGCAAGGCCAGTCGGGGGATCCTTTGAGCAAGTGTCTCAGCCCGCGATAGTCGGAGGGATCGGAGATCAGGAAATCCATGTTAACGGATTCTCGATACTCCCCGCTCGATGCCCCTCCCGTTGCAAGAGGGGCGTGAGTCAATTAGAGAAACTTACCTTTTGACACCGTTGGTGGTGCCAAGGACTGCTCCGTCTTGCGCGGTAAAGCGACCTGAGAAGGAATCCTTGGTTTTAGTCAGCTGAACTTGACCCGCGAAGTTTCCGAGATCCAGATTGATCGTTGCGCTGCAATCTTTGTTGACAGTAATAATCCCGCCGGTCTGGAAGTTGGCAGTTGTAAATCCAGTGAAAATGAACTTGCAAGAGCTGCTTGCGATATCAACTGCACCATACTTGTCAGCTTTGAGAAGGCATTGTCCAACGTGCGGATCGCCGTTTTTATTAATGAAGGCGGACTGATAGGTGTCCCAGGTTCCTTGAGCATCTGCTTGGCGGCAGATGGCCTGCGCGCCTTGAGCGAGGGTCATTCCGGCAATCAGGATCACGGGTAAAGCTTTCATAGACTAACTCCTTGAGTGTTTCGTTTTATAAATAGACGACGTTGAGTCGTGGAGAGGCAAGCACAAAACATACCAAATCATGCCAGTCATTTTTGCTATCTATAACTCATTGTTATAATTGGATAGTATTTTTTGATCGGGTCGACTGCTTGTTGATCTCGCTGGGGTTATTGAGGTGAGTGTGGCAAATCACACAGTCTGAAATCTCTCTGCCTGAGGGGCAGAACGAAGCCCGTTTCGAGTTGATAGATAGCCGATGTGCTTCAGTGTTTGAATCTGGTATCACCACGAGCGCGCCAGGGTGCAACTCGAAAAAGGAGGGCCATGCCGGGCGCGGCCGCAAAAAAACACATCAGGAAGAATTGTTCCCATCCCAGTCCCTGAAAAGCCAATGTGTGCCCCATCAGTTGAATGCTGCCGCCTTCCACCAGAAATCCCGTCAGAGCGTTGACAAGGGTTCGCGGTGTTGCCGCAAGGCTTGTAAAGAGTGCGAACTGCGTAGCGGCATATGCCGGATGAGTGGCGTTGGCGGTAAACGATACAAAGGCCGCGGTTCCAAGTCCGACCCCAAAGGATTCAGCCCCGATGACCAGCGCCAGTCGCCAAGCCTCATGAGGCTGGGTGGCCAGCCAAGCAAATCCCAAAATCACGAGGGCCTGTAGTACTCCAAAGATCCAGAGGGAGCGATTTTCGCCCAGTCGGATCATCCAGATGCCACCCAGGATGCCTCCGGCCACACTGCACCAGAGCCCCGCATTTTTTGCGATCAGGCCTATTTCCGTCTTGCTATAGCCAAGATCCAGATAAAAGGGCGTGGCCAGTGCGGTCGCCATGCTGTCGCCGAGTTTGTAGCTAAAGATAAAGGCGAGGACCAAAAGCGCATCAACCCAGCCCTTGCGCTGAATGAATTCATGAAAGGGCTCAACCACCGCTTGTCGAAGCGAAGCCGGGGCCTTGTAGTTCCCTTGAGGTTCCTTGACGAAAATCGTCATCACAAGCCCTGGAATCATGAAAAGGGCGGTTAATGCATAGACCCAGGACCAGGCCAGGTGATCGGCGAGAATCAATGACAGGGATCCAGGGATAAGCCCTGCAATCTTGTAAGCGTTAACGTGAACCACATTACCCAGACCCATCTCCTCAGAACGGAGGAGTTCTCGGCGATAGGCATCGATCGCAATGTCTTGGGTGGCGGAGAGAAATGCCACGAGGACCGCGAGGAGGGAAATCCAGCGCATATCCTCCTGAGGGGAGAGAACTCCGAACAGGGGAATGATGGCTAGAAGACCTAGCTGAGAGACGAGCATCCAGCTTCGGCGTCGCCCCATGCGCAGACCATATCGATCGCACAAGGGTGCCCAAAGAAACTTCCAGACGTAGGGGAACTGAACTAACGCCAGAAGCCCGATCACCTTGAGATCAATTCCTGAATCCCGAAGCCAGGCGGACAGGAGACTGATCAGAATGAAAAGTGGAAGTCCAGATGAGAATCCTGTCAGGGTGCAAAGGAGAATCCGGGGATTCCGCCAAAAGGCGCTAGTCGAGGCTAAGGTCATAATCGATGGTCAGTGGGGCGTGATCGGAAAAACGTTCATCCTTGTAGATGGAGGTTGCCTGAAGCGAGGTGGCAAGCTCCGGACTAATGACTTGATAGTCAATTCGCCAACCCACGTTTTTTGCCCAGGCTTGTCCCCGGTTTGACCACCAGGTGTATTGTTCGGCATCTGGATTCAAGGCTCTAAAGGCATCGATCCAGCCCTCTTGCTCGAAAACCTCATCCAGCCAGGCGCGTTCTTCCGGCAGGAACCCTGAGTTTTTCTGGTTGGAGCGCCAGTTCTTGAGGTCAATGGGCTTGTGGGCAATGTTCCAGTCGCCACAGAAAATGTAATGCCGGCCACTGGCCTTGCAGGCTCTCAAAAAGGGCAGGAAGCGTTCCAGGAAACTTAGCTTGATGGCCTGACGTTCCTCGCTCGATGATCCTGAGGGGATGTAGATCGAAACCACGCTGAGATTGCCAAAAACAGCCTCGACATAGCGGCCCTCCGCATCCATGTCGGGCCAGCCCAGGCCACGAATGACCTGGTCAGGTTCCTTTCGGCAAAAAAGAGCCACCCCACTGTAGCCCGGCTTTTGGGCGTCCACGTAATAGCTGAAATAAGGGGTGGGCCTGAAGAGCGCGTCATCCAGCTGGTGCTCCTGCGCCTTGGTCTCCTGAATGCAGACAATGTCGGCATTCTGTTTTTCCATCCAGGCAAAAAAGCCCTTTCGGGAGGCGGAGCGAATCCCGTTCGCGTTGAGGGTGATGATGCGCATGTGAGAAGAACAAGTGAGGGTCAAACAGGCTCGGAAACGAAAGTATAGACCTTGCCAAGCACGCTTCCAGACGGTAGGATGGGCGGTTTATTTTGGTCTGATTCGTACTAGGTAGACCCCATGAAGCCGGAAACCCACCCCAATTACGCCCCTCTGTCGGTCAACTGCAGCTGCGGCAACAAGTTTGAGACC
>JBDKLO010000176.1:0-2507 GCA_039795615.1 Pseudomonadota bacterium | reverse complement strand
CAGGGCGGAACCCGTGCTTGCTGCAACCAGCAAAGCCAGTTTTGTTTTTCTCATTGAGCGTCCCCCAGTAAAGCTGAGATTGGTCGAAATTGTTATGGCACCTCCCTGAGGTGCAGGGTCGGTTGCGGGTAGTGATCGGTCCTTGGCCTCCCGGTTTGGGGTCGGCACGAAGTGGATGATTTAGGCGTTGCCCTCGCCTGAAGAGGCCTCTTGGTCCAGATCCTTGAGGCTGATGTTCAAGCGGATCTTCTCTTTCCGTTCGACCTGGACAATCCGTCCCTCGTGAACGGTAATTTCCACGGAACCAAAGCGAAGGCCCTTGATGGCTTCGAGCACCTTGCGGACGTCGTTATCGCTCAGGGGTGTTTTTGATTGGGACATGGTCGATTTCGATGTGGCTTGAAGATCCATCCGGGAGCACAGGGCGTGGGTCCGACCACGATCCGGCTTAGGGCAAATCCTAGCAATCGACTCAGAAAATCAGAAAGAATAAAAGATTAGAAAGATATTCAGATAATGAATAAGGGGGTGGGCAAAAGCGGTGGGTACACTCTTTTAAGTCCCAGGCGTAGGGCGAGTTAGGCGCCGACTTCTCTGAGAGTGTGAAGGAAGGTTTCGCGGAACCAGCGGTGGGTGGCATCTTGGTCTCGCTCTCGATGCCAGACGAGGTAGGTGGCGATGGGGGGGACCGGAATGGGCAGTGAGAAAAGACGAATATCGTAGCGTTGCGTCATCCAGAGGGCGAGGCTCTTACTGGTAATGCCGACCAGATCGCTGGATTCAACATAGAGTGGAAGCTGGCTGGCCGAGGGGACTTCCAGCGCTGTCAGAGCGGCGACCTGCTTGAGAAAGCGCTCGAGTTCGAGGGAATCATTTTCAATCCGAACCAGAGGTTCGTGCACGGTCACGAAGCGTTCGTTCAGAAAATCCTCAATGACCGGGGTTCCGCTGATTCTTGGGTGACGATTTGAGACCACCATGACAATTTCATGGGAGTTTGCAGGGATATGTTCGAGCATGGCGTCGTCCAGTCGGAAATGGTGGTAAGCCAGATCCAGACGGTGATCGCGAAGCATCTGTGGGATTTCCTCTTCAGGATCCACATGGCGAATGACCAGTCGGGCCTGGGGGGCCGCTTGACGGAACGCATTCAGAAAGTGGGGTCCGCTGACGGTTCCTGCACCATGGCTGATGCTGATCACGAAGGTGCGCTGGCTGTTTTTAAGATCCAGTTCCGACTTACGTTGCAGTTCATCCCGAACTAACGCCAATGCTTCATGCACCCGAAGATAGAGTTCGTCACTCCGTGGGGTCGGGATCAAGGTCCGGCCTCGTACGATGAAGAGTGGATCGTCCATGAGGTGACGAAGTCGGGCCATGGCGTGGGAGATGGCCGGCTGTGTCATGCCAAGACGTTCTGAAGCCTTGATCTGGCTACATTCCTCAAAGACCGCCTCGAAGATCGTCAGGAGATTGAGGTCAACAGAACGGAGATTAATTTCACGCATAATCGACTTGTGAATCATTCATTGGAATCACGACGCGGCTCGCCCTAGATTCTCACCATCGGTTCGAAGGAAACAGGTTCCAAGAATCACCGATGAAGTTCGATTTAGGGAGAATATTCATGACGATCTTTCATTCAAAGCCTTTGAGTCGGCTTTTGCCTTTGGGTTTGATGATGAGTGCGGCGTTCGCTTCTCATTCGGCAACGCTTCCGGCAACGGCTGCTCAGGTCATTGTCAGTGCCCAGAGCTCCTGGGGAACACCGCAGGACAGCTGGGCAGGATACACGGGCGAGGTGGACGTGTGGGTTCCCTCTGCCGTCAGTGGCCCATGGACCCTGACCTTTCAGTCCCCAAGCCTTGGGAAAGAGGCACAAGCGGCATCCTTCTGGAACGCTACCGCCACGTATGACGCCAGCACCGGCACCTATACCTTGACCTCTCCGAGCTGGAGTTCGGGTCTTGCCGCCAACTCCGTGATCAAGCTGGGCTTCAATGGTACCGGGGTCCTTGATACCGCATTTGTGCTTAGTAACTGTACCTTCAATGGGGCCCCCTGTGTCGCTTCGGTCATGACGGCGGCCAACGCGCAGCAAACCCTGACGACCCTGTCACAGAATGCCACAGCCCCTTCATCAGGCACATCGACCTCGACGGGGAGTACCGGAACATCCGGGTCCACCTCGGGAACCTCATCGGGTTCAACCCCTTCAGGCGGCACGGTTCAAACGGCAACCAGTCTCCAGCTCACTTTGAGCGTGGATAGTTCCTGGGCCGGAGGTTTTGGCGGCAACATTGCGGTTCAGAACCTCTCAACGCAAACCCTGCCAGCGGGCTCATCCGGGTGGAAGGCCACGCTGAAGTTTCCGGATGCCGTTACGGCGGCGAGCGTCTTCCAGAGTGGTCCATGGAATTTCACCGTGGCCATTGGCAGTGATGGGACGGTCACTCTGACACCACCTGCATGGGCCGCGGGTCTTGCACCCGGTGCTGTGACCTCCA
>JBDKLO010000175.1:0-9252 GCA_039795615.1 Pseudomonadota bacterium | reverse complement strand
TAGACCCCATGAAGCCGGAAACCCACCCCAATTACGCCCCTCTGTCGGTCAACTGCAGCTGCGGCAACAAGTTTGAGACCCGTTCGACCCTTGGCAAGGACCTTCACGTCGAAGTCTGCGCTGCGTGTCACCCATTCTATACGGGCAAGCAGCGCGTAGTCGACACGGCAGGCCGCGTCGATAAGTTCCGTCGCCGTTACAGCCGCTGATCTTTGGGGTCGGCGAGAGGGGCTTCGTGGCACCCTCTTGCCGGTTCACGCCCCTCCCTTCAATCCCGATCTTTGCTTGCCCCCAACCTAGAGGGCCGGCTAGAACAGGGACTCCACATCACGCGAACCGGGTGCCCCCTTTCGTTCTGAAGGGCTAGGTGACGTCGATGATGGCTCTTCTCTCGACCCTCTAGGTTCAGACATTCCTCGTTCAATACCCGAAGCGGGTTCTTCATGACGCGAGACCGGTGCTGGGTTCTGGGCCCCTTTCTTGACTTGAATGAACTCGTATTCAGGTTCAGAGGTTCCTGACTTGGTACCAACCTTGATGCGCCGATAGTCGGCGTTTTCATCGGGGACCGGGAACTCATGGACGGGAACGTCCTTGAGCGCCACTTCCATGTACTTCAGCCACATCGGAAGCGCGAGATCGCCGCCCATTTGGTTGTGTCCGAGGCTCTTGTAGGCATCAAACCCAAACCATCCGATCGTGACAAGCCCTGGGACGTAACCGTTGAACCAGGCGTCGTAGGATTTGTTGGTGGTTCCGGTTTTTCCGGCCACATCGGGGCGATTGAGCGCCAGAGCCTTGCGGGCTGTTCCGAACATGACGACATCCCGAAGCATGGAGTTCATCATGTAATGCACTTGAGGGGTGAGAACCCGCTTGGCGGTTCCTTCACCGGCCGGAATCTGGGAGTCACAATCTGCGCAGGCGCTGGGTGGCGTTGCTTTGTAGAGAGTTCGGCCGCTATCGGTCTGGACCTCGGTGATGAAGTAGGGGTCGATCCGAAAGCCACCGTTGGCAAAGACGGCATAGAGCTGGGCCATGCGAAGGGGACTGGCCGCTCCCGATCCGAGCGCTAGGGGAAGATAACGGGGCAATTCATCCGGTTCAAAGCCAATACTGGTGGCCAGTCGTATGGCCTTATTGATCCCGACTTTCTGAAGGAGCCTCACGGCCACAACATTTCGGGAGTAGGTCAGTGCCTGCCGCAGCGGGGTAGGGCCGTAGTAGCGACGCGTGGAATTCATTGGAGTCCAACTGCCAAAGCTAACGGGCGCATCGACTATGATGGATGAGGGGGTCATTCCCTCCATCAGACCCGTGGCATAGACCACGGGCTTGAAGCCCGATCCCGGTTGGCGTTTGGACTGAATGGCGCGGTTGAACTTGCTGTAGTGGAAGTCATAACCTCCCGCAATCGAAATTACGGATCCATCATTGGCGTTCATTGAAACCAGCGCGCCACCGACCTCAGGAATCTGGGTCAGCTTGAGTCGGCCATCCACCTCCCGAAGTCGGAGGATATCCCCGACCGCCAGTTGTTTTGGGGTCTTGCCATCGCTCTCCTTAAAGGAGGCATCATTCAGCCAGTGGTGGGCCCAGGAGAGCTCCTGCGAACTGAGGGTCATCTTTTTGCCTTCACCGAGATACACCTCAGCAGAACCTCCTTTGAGACTAGTGATCAGCGCCGGACGAGTGAGGCCGAGCTTTGGGAAGGGGGCGAGGGCACGATCCAAGTCGGCGGGGCCTGCATTCTTTGGAATGGCGGCATGTTCCTTGATGGCATGAAAGCGCCGGTGTTCGTCGAATTGATGCAGGCTCTTTCGGAGCGTGTCCTCAGCCAGGAGTTGGAGCTTCGAATCCACCGTGGTCTTGACCCTGAAGCCGTTGTTATAGGCCTCTTCGCCAAACTGATCGAACATCTGGTTTCGAACAATTTCCGCAATGTAGGGAAGGTCAAGATCGAGAATGTGACTATGGAGGCGCGCCGTGTTGGGTTGCTCCAGGGCAGACTTCTGTTGGGCCTCATCAATGTAGCTGAGTTCACGCATTCGATGAATGACGTAATTTCGCCGCGTCATGGCGCGGTCGGGATTCACGATCGGATTGAACGTGGAAGGCGCTTTCGGTAGGCCTGCAATCATCGCGATTTCGGCCAGATCCAGCTCCTCCAGGGGTTTGTTGTAGTAAATCTGTGCGGCAGCCTTGACCCCGTAGGCGTGATTCCCCAGGTAGATCTTGTTGAGATAAAGCTCAAGGATCCGGGTTTTGGGAAGCTCGGCCTCGATCTTCATGGCCAGCATGATTTCCTTGATCTTTCGAAGGAAGGTCTTCTCGTTGCTCAAAAAGAAGTTACGCGCCACCTGCATCGTGATCGTGCTGCCACCCTGACGCTTTTCACCGGTCACGACATACGTCAAAGAGGCACGAAGAAGGCCCTGGTAGTCGAATCCCGGATGGTCAAAAAAGCGGTCATCTTCTGCCGAGAGAAAGGCCTGCACCATGGGCTTTGGCACTTCATCGAGCGTGACGGGATAGCGAATCTTCTCTCCAAACTCACCGATCAGAAGTCCATCACGGCTGTAAATCCGCATGGGTGACTGGTAGTGGATGTCATTCAAGGCATCGAGATCGGGAAGTTGCGTTGCAAGAACGGAGTAGCCCGCAAAGAGGATCAGACCAATCGTCATCAAGCCGGCAAGGACGCCGATCAGGACGTTCAGGAGGAGGTCAGAAACGTTGCCGCCGGACTTTGTTCGACGTCGGTTTTTTTGATGGGATGACACGGGTGATGAAAGCCTGGAAAACGCGGGTTGATCCTGCGAGGTGGGAGAGATCTGAGCGAGTTTAACCTTTAAAGGGCATGAGTATCCTGAGCAACCAAAAGCCCAGGAGGATCAAGGAATCACCTGATGAAGGTTCAGTTTACCTTAAGGCCTAAGCTGCATTTTTAAGCAGTAGCCCTTATCCGGCCGATTCTAGCCTGATTCTCAAGGGGTACGAAATGGAACACTGCTGATCGCCCTCGAGGCTCCGTCACCCAATAAGTAAAAATACCTAGCAAATCAGTCGGAATATTCCGTCTGCTCTTTTCTAAAACCTTTCCCAGAAAAACTTAATCCAATCCTAATAACCCATCCCACGCAGGCTTCATTTCGTCGTTGATGCGCTTCGATAAAGTGCTTTTGCCATAGCCGAACGCTATGGTTTTTGCTGGGTGCTTGATCCCAAGTCTTTATTTTTTAATAGAAATAAAAGATTTTTAGTGAGCTTTCCCGCAAAAAAAAAGGGAAGGAAAAAATTTTTTTCGATTTATCCATTGGACCCTTCGTTTTCGGGGCAATTACTCTAGATCCAACCCCGCGGGGCCTTTTTTGATTCTTCACATACCTAGATTGTGTTCTGGACTAGGAGAGAACAGGTTATGACATTTAAAAAACATCGCGATTTGCGCTTTCGAGGGTACCCCCAAAGCTCGGCAGTTTTCACTTTTCGTCAGCCATTTACTGGACTGGCGCTGGGTCTGGGCCTGTCACTGACGGCACTGATGCCACAGAGCGTTCATGGTGCTGATGCGCCCATGGGTGTCAGTGCCGCTTTAGGAAACTGGACTGTCGACGGGGGGACGCCCCAGGGGACGCGCTACAGTGAGCTGGATCTGATCAATTCAAGCAATGTCGCTAGTCTCAAAGAGGAGTTCACTGTGTCTACAGGCGTCAAGGGAAGCCACATGGGTGCTCCCTTGGTCGTTCATAACGTCAAAACCGCGAAAGGCACCACGAGTGTCCTTTATGTGGTCACTCCCTATCCGAACAAACTGATTGCTTATGACCTGAACAACAAAGGCGCCATCATTTGGCAATTTACGCCTTCCGTCAGTGAAACGGCCAAGGGCAGAAATTGCTGTGACTCGACCAACCGTGGTCTTGTTCATGACAGCACGAACAATCAGATTGTCTACAACCTGCTGGATGGCTATACCGTGGCCGTTAATGCTGCAACAGGTTTACAGAATTGGAAGACCAGGATTGCGGACCCGAACGTTGGTGTGACCACAACTGGCGCCCCGATTCTCGGCAACGGCGTCGTCATTTCAGGAACATCGAGCGGTGAGATGGGCACCCGCGGGTACGTAGTGGGATTAAGTCTTGTAACCGGAAAGGAACTTTGGCGAGGCTACAACACTGGGCCGGACGCTGATGTCAAGATCACTTCCAATACCCATAACCCCTATGCAAAGGATCAGGGAACTGATTTGGGGAGTACGACTTGGGAGGATGCCAACGGTAAACCGAGTAGCAAGTATCTTCAAGGCGGAAGCTCGACCTGGGGTTATCTGAGCTACAACCCTGAAACTGATACGGTCTTTTACGGCACCAGCCAGCCAGGTGTATGGAATCCGGACCTTCGTCCAGGCGCCAATAAGTGGGGTGCCGCTGTGTTTGCTCGTAACGCATCGACAGGGGAGGTGAAATGGATTTACCAAACCATCGAGCACGACAACTGGGACTATGATTCGGCCGCCGAAATCACACCAATTACACTGGATACCCCGATTAATGGGGTGAACAAAGTCGTTGTGCAATTCCACAAGAACGGCTTTGCCTATGTGTTTGAGGAGACAACCGGAAAACTGCTTCAAGCCAATGTCTTTAAGGATCAAGACTGGGCCAAGGGTGGCATTGACCTCGCGTCGGGTATACCGCTCCTGGCGGATGGAAAGACTCCGGCGACGGATCCGCACAATGCCAACAAGGGTTCTCCCTCGGATACAACGGCTTTAGCGGGCAAGCAGTACAAGTATGCGTCCACCGATACCTGGCAGGAGTCTTTCTGCCCATCGCCTCTGGGTGGTCATGGCTGGGAGCCTAGTTCCTACTCCCCGAAGCACAAGTTATTCTTCGTTCCGACATTTAACCTCTGTGCCTCGATTGGTGCCATGAACGCGGAATTTATTTCCGGAGCACCCTATATGGGCATGAGCATGACGTTGCTTCCTGAAGATACCTCCCATGCGGCGTATTCAACCCTGGGACACATTGGCGATCTGATTGCTTGGGACCCGAGTGTGACGACGACCAGAGACAAAGGAGCTGTGTCGAACAGCAATATCGCATGGAGCCACAAGGAAGCAGCCCCCATTTACGGTGGTGTGCTTTCGACGGCAGGCGATCTTGCCTTCTACACCACGCTGGATCCCAACAATACTTTCCATGCTCTTGATGTTGGAAATCCCGTTAAGGGAGATGTCAAGGAGGTCTGGAGTGCAAAACTGGAATGTCCATCTACGGGTAACCCCATCACCTGGAAGGGATCTGATGGCAAGCAGCGCATCGCGATCTACAGCGGTGTCGGTGCAATGGTGGGTGGTATGGGGCTATTTGGTGGGAATACCGGCAAACCCTGTACTTCTTCAAATGGTGGCGTCGTCCACGTCTACTCGCTCCCTTAAGTCGGCTCGATTGCTGAATCAATGAGGATAAAGCGAATGACTTGGATCCCTCGAAAGACGGCATCACTCTTGGCTGGTTGTCTGATGGTCCTGACTGTGCCGAATTCCGGTATGGCGAAGGAGCCACTGCGGATCTGTGCAGAGCCTGACAATCTTCCTTTTTCCAACCAGAAGGGACAGGGCTTTGAAAACAAGATTGCTGCGGTTTTGGCCAAGGATCTCGGAATGTCCCTGGAGTACAGCTTCCTTAGGGAGCGAAAAGGATTCCTTCGTCAGACGTTGAATGCAAACCGCTGCGATGTGGTAATCGGGGTGCCTTCCCAGCTCGAAAGGGTGAGAAAGACACGGCCTTATTACCGTTCGACCTACGCCATTGTGACCCGTAAGGATCGGCATTTGGATCTTAAATCCTATGACGATTCGGCTTGGGCTGGACTTCAGGTTGGGTTGCACACCATTGGAGATGACGGATCGAACTCTCCTCCAGCCCATGTTCTGGGGCATCACCATCTGGGAGCCAATGTGGTGGGCTATCCGATGTGGGGTGCGGAGGAGCAGAAGGATCCCCAAGGCGACGTCATCAAGGCCGTGGCCGAGAAGAAAATCGATGCCGCGATTGTCTGGGGCCCCTTTGCAGGTTACTTCGCTAGGCCTTATGGGCAGGACCTGGTGGTTCAACCAGCGCCAACGGATCCGGAACTTCCGGATCAGCCCATGGCTTGGGATATCACGATGGCGGTTCGTAAAGACGACGAGGTGCTCCAGGGGAAACTAGATCAGAGTCTTGAGCGCCAATCCAAAAAGATTCAGCAAATCCTGAAGGACTATCACGTTCCGTTTGAACCGGTAAAGGAGGCTTACCAGCCAGCGCCTGCGATCCCGGTCAGACCCTAAGATCAAGATTAAGAGGTTAATGTCATGAAACATAAAGCACATTTGTTTACCCGCCTTTTAGGTGGACTGGCGCTCGCATTGGCGACCAGTGTCAGCGCTGAAGACAGGACGACAACAACGCCATCGATTTCCCCCTCATCCCAGACGATATCTGCGAAAGTCGGTCAAGCGATTAAGGCGACTGCGGCCTATGCCGCGAGAAATTTTGGGGGCACACCCAGCTACAGCATCAGCCCAGCGTTGCCGCAAGGCTTAGGGTTGAGTGCATCTAACGGGGTGATTACAGGAACCCCACAGGTTGCCGCAACTCAGGCTAATTACACGGTCACTGCGAAGTATGGGACGAAATCAGCCAAGGCGACCGTGACGGTCACGGTCACTCAGACGAGTGGCTCGGCTTCCTTGACCCCACCAAGCCAGGTCGTGGTAGCCACCGTAGGGAAGGCAATCTCGACTTCGGCCTTGGAAGCAGCCAATTTTGGAACTGCATCGGTCAGCTACAGCATCCAGCCTTCGCCTCCAGCGGGACTGACGCTAAATACCAGCACCGGTTCCTTGAGTGGAACGCCGACGGTTGCGACGGCTCAGTCGAGTTACGTAGTGACAGGCCAGTCATCTAGCGCTCAGGCGACTGCCTCCATCACGCTGACCGTTGTTCAGGGTGGAGGGAGCACTACCCCGACGTCAGGCCTGAATTGCCCAGACGCTGCCCAGGCTGCCACTGAAACGGCGGCCATCCAAGGTCGTCGCGCCTACCTTCGCCTCAACTGCTATAGTTGCCACGGTGACTACGCGCAGGGCGGCACGATGGGCCCCAATGTTCAGGGTGAAGGCGGAGACGTAGCAGAGGCACTCAGGGGTGATGGCGGCATGCCGTCATTCACCAGCGCACTGTGCCCGAACGATGCAAGCAACCTCTCTGCGTATCTCAATAGCGTGAAGTCTCTTTATAACGCAGCGAGTCCTACGTCGAGTGCACCACAGCTTCTGGACTGGAAGACTTATCCGGGTAACCAGTTCACCTCGACCCCATCGGGTCTGGGTCATTTCCATTAATCCACCATCAATGCAGGAGTTTGAATGATGAACAAATGGCAAAAACCGGCTTATCGTGATCTTCGTTTCGGATTTGAAGTCACGATGTACATCAATAATCGTTAAGACCCAAGGGCGCCTCTCATGGGGCGTCGAAGGTTGATGGTTGATCCGAGGGGCGGTGGAGCGACACAAGACGTGGCTCCATTGCCCCTTTTCTATTGGGGCTCATGTGTTAAGAGTTCCGAGGCTGGTTTTGGATCGGATGGACGGGGCGGGTATCGCCGACGAAGGGCGAAAAAGCGGGAATCAGAAAAGAAAAATCACGGGTTGGCAGAGAGCTAACCCGTGATTTCAGGAGACCTATTCTTCGGTCGGGGAAATAGAAGTGTCCGGGGCGCTGGGTCCGTCGGATGCCGAACCCTTGTCCTCAGTGCCTGACTTTAGGGGAACGCGGCGGTCCCGGCGAGGACGGGTGCGTCTTCGAAGTGGGCCGCTTCGCGGGGCCGGCTTGTCCTGAGTTTCAGGATCATGGACCACGTTGCCATTGATATCCCCATCCTCGTGATCATCGTCATGAGCCAGTGGGGCTGGGACGGGTGCAGGTGCAGGTGCAGGTGACGGCGCCGCTGAAGCTACAGCGACGGCGGGTTCAAATGGCGCCTCCGGTTCAATGGTTCCGGAGATATAGGAGAACCCAGAATCCACAACGACAGGTGCCGCAATCTCCCCAATGATGGGGGTCTCCGTATCATCGACGGGTGTCCTCTCGCGGTCGGTCCGCTGACGAGGTCCACGGCGCGACCGCGATCTTGGGCTACGAGCGGGGCGCTTTTCGGAGGCCCCTTCGACAGCGCCGCCTTCGTCGGTGCCCGCGACCAGGGCCGCCGGTGCCTCTTCGAGTGCTACGGGCGCATCAAATACGGGCTGAATGGTCCCTGCCCCCTGATCATTGCCGAATTCTGGCGAAGTAGCCTCCGTTCCATTTTCGGTCTGAACAGTTTCACCGTTTTGAGCACGGTTCCGACCCTCTCCGCCGCGACGCCCGCGACGACGACGGCTACCGCGACGGCCCCGACGTTCGCCCTCTTCACCTTCGGCTTGTGGGATCGACGCAGGAGGCGTTGTGGTTTCTGAAAGATCCTTGGCGGGAGCTGCGACTGCATCCTGAGCCGGAAGCGGTGACCTTGGGGGACGGTTGTCCCCACGACGGCCCCGACGTTCGCCATCCTGACGGCGACGATCCCGGTCACGATCATTGCGACGGCCGGCATTTCGAGGTTCTTGAGCCTCACGTGCCGTTTCGCGGTTCGCCTCGGTGGATTCAGGCTCCACTTCCGATTCGTCACGGGGACCCGTGATCATGGTCAGGAAGCGTTTAATGATGTTTCCGCCCCCTTGCTTTCCGGCATGGCTGGGTTGTCCGTCACGAATGCTTGCCTGACGGGGGGCTGGCTGATCAGGAAGGAATTCCTTCACGGCAGGTTCCATTCCGGAGGCAGGGGTTTCGCGGCTGTAGCGTTCATTGAGAACGCTTTCCGGGCGAACAATCTGGTAACTCGAGGTCTTGTCCTCGGCCTCTTCCGTATTGGAGCGGACGCGCTGGATCTCGTAGGCCGGAGTCTCAAGGTGCTTGCTCGGGATGATCATCACCGAGATGCCATTGCGCGACTCAATCTCGTTGACGCTGGCGCGCTTTTCGTTGAGAAGATACGTGGCAGAATCAACCGGAAGATAGGCGATGACCTTGCCTGTCTGTTTCTTGATGGCCTCTTCCTCGATCATGCGAAGGACCGAGAGGGCCAGCGACTCGACGCTCCGGATCGTCCCTTGACCATGGCAACGGGGGCAGGTCAGGAGGCTGGATTCACCCA
>JBDKLO010000174.1:0-16787 GCA_039795615.1 Pseudomonadota bacterium | reverse complement strand
CCGTGATGTGGAGCGGGAGCGCGACATTTTCAAAGACACTGCGGTCATTCAAAAGCCGGTAGTCCTGGAAAATCAGGCCCAGCTTTCGGCGAAGATGAGGAATTTGCCGATTGTTGAGCTTGGGGACATGAACCCCGTCAAGGATGATATTCCCCCGGCTTGGGCGCTCAAATGCGGGAATCAGCCGAAGGAGGGTGCTTTTCCCGGCGCCGGAATGTCCGGTCAGAAACGCCAATTCACCGCGTTCAATCCGAAAGCTGACGTCGGAGAGGGCTTCGCCGCTTTCGGGATAACGCTTGGTGACATTCTGAAATTCGATCATGCGGGTGTCGGGCCGGTCGGGGTACCGTGGAAAGCTCGTCTGAGCTCATGGTATCTGCTTGAACGGGAAAAGCCAAAATGGCAAGGTCCTTGGGAAGGGTCCTTGCGGCCATTACAATGGGACAACACTTCTCATCCGATTGCCCATGAAATCTCTCCGAAAGCTGGCGTCCCAGACCGTGGTCTATGGATTGAGCAGCATCCTTGGCCGGTTCCTCAATTATCTTCTGGTCCCGCTCTACACCTATGTTTTTGCAGCTGAAGCGTATGGTGTGGTTTCGGAGTTCTATGCCTATGCTGGGTTTTTTGCCGTGCTTTTGGGGCTGGGCCTCGAGACCGGCTATTTCAGGTTTCGAACGCGCCCCGGCGTTGGGGATGCATCCGCTTATGGAGCCGCCCTCGGGGTTCTGATTCCTGCAAACCTGATTTTTCTGGGACTGATCATCAGCTATCGGGAGCCTCTGTCGATTTGGCTTCGATATCCCGAGCATCCCGAGTATGTGGTTTGGTTTAGCCTGATTCTTGCGACCGATGCCATTTGTGCACTGCCTTTTGCGCGGCTTCGCGCCCAAGAGCGCGCTATTCGATTTGCGGCCATCAAGCTCACCGAGATTCTGCTCACGATCGGCCTCAACCTCCTGTTTATTCTGGGGATTCCGGCGTTTCGCCTCAAATGGCCTCAGTTTCCGTGGGACCAATGGCTGAACCCTGACATCGGAGTCGGTGCCATCTTTCTCGCGAATCTCATCGGGAGTGCGGCCAAATGGGTGCTGTTGTTGCCCGAATTCCGTCGTATCGATTTTGCCGGGGGGCTCCGACTGATCCGGCCCATGCTCCGTTATGCCTTGCCGATGGTGATCATCGGTTTTGCGGGCATGATCAATGAGATGCTCGATCGGGCGATCCTGAAATACCTTCTGCCCTATGACCTTGCGACCAATCTCCGCATGTTGGGTATCTATGGGGCCTGCTACAAGCTCTCAATCCTGATGACACTTTTCGTCCAAGCCTTCCGTTACGCCGGGGAGCCCTTCTTCTTCTCCATGGCGGGTCGGTCGGATGCGAAGCAGGCCTACGCATTGGTGATGCGTTACTTTGTGATTTGCTGCAGCGGCATTTATCTTGGGGTCGTCCTTTTTCTGGATGTCTTCAAGTACTTCATCGGCGAAGAGTACCGGGAAGGTCTTGGCATTGTTCCGATTCTCTTGATGGCCAATCTCTTGCTCGGCATCTATATCAACCTGTCGATCTGGTACAAACTGACGGATCGAACGAGTTGGGGCGCTTGGGTTTCCATTTTGGGGGCGGCCTTGACGGTCGCTCTGAACGTCGCGCTCATTCCAAAATATGGTTATGTGGGTTCGGCATGGGCGACCCTGGTCTGCTACGCCGCGATGGTGCTTCTGTCCTGGGTGCTGGGGCGTTATTTCTACCCCGTTCCTTATCCGGTGGCCCGAATCGGCGCGTATCTTCTTTCTTCCGTCGGATTGACGCTCGCCCAACCCTTGGTCGAGCTCCGTCTGGGTCTGAATGCCATTGCGGCAGGCGCGCTTCTTTTTGGCGGTTATCTTCTACTGGTAACGGCGCTTGAAGTCTGGCCGCTACTGAGGCAGCGCCATTCTCCCCGTTGAGGGCCGACTGCCATCCCTGGCAGTAGTGCCCAACATTTTTAGCGGTTGAAAACCTTTTTGCGGGCCTTTTCGGTCGCGGCAGAAATCTTGTGCGCAAGTTCTTCGGGGTGGCCGAGTTCTTTCGCAGCTGCCTTGACGTGCGTTAAAAGGTGAGCAAACTGGCCCTCCTTGAACCCTTTTTCGCGCAGTGGTGCGAACAGGGCATGAAGATCTTCTTCGGCTTCCTCGACAGCAACCGATAAGAGGGACTTCACCTTCTCGACCACCTCGCCGCGGGGTGTCCCAAAGAGGGCGTGATTAACCCGCGGATCTCCAATCAAAAGGGCACTGATTTTGTCGGAAAGTGACGCGACGCCCTGAGTGCCACCGAGCTGCTCAGCAACAGAACGCGCCGGAGCGGCGGGAGCCGAGGGTGCGGGTCGGGTGGGCGCGGGTGACGGCGTTACCGCCGGGGTCGCAGGAGCTGGCGGTGGCGAAATCGGCTTTGAAGCTTTTGCGGCTGCAGGACGGGCCTTGGCTACGGGTTTCTTAGCGGCCGGAGCTCGTTTGGGCTTTTTTGCCGAAGTCGGTCGGACGGGTTTATCAGTCATTGTCGGTGTCCTCTTGTTGTTTTAGCGGCGATGCGGTGATGGGGATCAGGTTTCTTCTTGATCTGCCGTACATTTTTGCGAGGTGTCTCCCCCCGCCCCATTGTTCCAGATTAAAACCAAACGTTCCACAAGGGGCCTCCAGCCCAGATTTTTCGGCAGGTTCACTCACAAAATAGGGCCTGAATTTGGATCGAAATCATCACATGCATTAGTTTTGATCCTGCGAGTACAGAGTGAAAACCAGCGTGCGG
This sequence comes from Pseudomonadota bacterium, assembly GCA_039795615.1. GTDB lineage: Bacteria > Pseudomonadota > Gammaproteobacteria > Methylococcales > Methylococcaceae > UBA6136. The sequence goes on along the minus strand of JBDKLO010000174.1, from coordinate 13,994 downwards.
GATCGATCCAAAGGGTTTCTCAGTACAAATCGATCGGATCAACGTCGATGCTCCAGCGCACGTTCCAGCGCTTGGGGTCATCCCTGACATGTTGGCGCACGCGATGGAGGGCTTGGTGAAGACCGGCGCGCTGATTCGATTGAAGAAGAACTTGCCAGCGATAGCGATTGCCGCGGCGCTCCATCGGGGAGGGCACAGGCCCCAAAACCATGACCTTGGGATCTGTCATCAGGGAGATGGCTTTTGCAAGGCCTTCAAGGAATTCGCGCACAGTATCCTTCCGTGGGGCATCCGCCCGAATCAGAGCCTGGTGGCTGAAGGGGGGGAGCGCCAGCAATTCCCGTTCCTTGAGGCAATCAACCGAAAAGGCTTCGTATCCGCGGTGGATCAGGGCATCAATAAGCGGATGACCCGGATGACGGGTTTGAAGGAGGACGCGGCCGGGTCGATCTGCTCTTCCCGCGCGCCCTGCGACCTGCAGAATCAGTTGAGCCGTTCGCTCAGAGGCGCGAAAGTCGCTGCTAAATAGGCCACCATCGACATCCAGGATGCCGACGAGTGTTACATCGGGAAAATGGTGTCCCTTGGCGAGCATCTGAGTGCCGATGAGGATGTCCGTTTCACCGCTGTGGACTGATTCAAGGTAGGTTTCGAGCTGGCCCTTTCGCCGGGTAGTATCACGGTCGATTCGAACCAGCCGATGGGTCGGAAACAGTCGGGATAGTGCTTCTTCGATCCGTTCAGTCCCAAGTCCTAGGAGAACCAGTTGATCGCTTCCGCAGCCCGGACATTTTCGCGGGATGGGTTCCTGAAAGCCACAATGGTGGCAACGCAGGATGGCTTCCGACTGATGGGTGACGAGGCGGGTGTCGCAGTGCCGGCAGGTGGCGACCCAGCCACAGGCATGGCAGGTCTGAACGGGTGCAAATCCCCGGCGGTTAACAAATAAAAGGACCTGTTCCTTGCGAGCGAGGGTTTCCCGAATGGCGGCAATCAGCCGTGCCGATAACCCCTCTTCGAGAAATTCCGCACGGATGTCGACAATCTGAAATGTCGGAGACTGTGCGCCGCCGGCCCGATCTGGAAGATCCAGTTGGCGAAATTTACCCCGTGCGACATTGGCCAGGGTTTCCATCGCCGGGGTCGCCGATCCGAGGACGATCGGAATCCCTTCAAGATGCCCTCGCATAATGGCCGCTTCGCGTGCAGAAAATCGAAAGCCTTCCTGCTGTTTAAAGGAAGCGTCATGTTCTTCATCCAGAATGATCAGGCCGAGGCGTGGGGCTGGCGTAAAGAGCGCTGAGCGGGTGCCAAGGAGGACCTGGCAGTGTCCCTTCTGGAAAGCCATCCAGGCATTCAGTCGCTCTGTCTCGTTGAGATTGGAATGAAGGATGCGAATCTCGGTCGCCAACCGCTCCCGAAAACGGCCTTCGAGTTGAGGTGTTAGATTGATTTCCGGCAAAAGGACAAGGCTCTGGTGTCCCTGGGACAGCACATCCTCTACCAATCGGAGGTAAACCTCCGTTTTGCCGCTTCCCGTGACGCCGTAAAGCAGATTGACGCTAAAGGTCCCGAGGGCTGCTGAAAGGAGATGGTGGGCTTTTTCTTGTGCCGGGTTCAAAGGGGGGCGCGGGCCCCTGGGCTCTGAAACGGTTTCCGTAGCAGGTTCTTCGTTCTGCTCCAGCCACTCGGCCAGCCCCTTATCGACCAGCGCTCGGGCAGCAGCCACCAGCTGTTCCTGTCGAATGTCCTCGGCAGTCATTCCCTCTGGAGACTGATCGAGAAGGGTCAGCAGGGTTTTTTGTCGGGGGGCGCGAACGACGGAGGCTTCTGTGGGTTCACGAGGTAAAGCCTTCAGACGTCTGATGGTCCGGCCCGTGGCCGCCTTGCCGGCACGAAGAGCCGTGGTGAGAGCGGTAAAGACCGTATCTCCCAGCGGATGATGGTAATAGCGGCTGGCCCAGCGGAGGAGTTCCAGGTCTTTTAAGGACAGGAGCGGCCTTTCGTCAAGAATTTGGAGAGCAGGCCGAAGACGTTCAGAAGGTAGCTCTGAAGAGTCCGCCACTGCGAGCAATAGCCCGGTTTTTTTCTGGCGGCCAAAGGGAACCTCAAGACGTATTCCCGGAAGGAGGTGCTCGACTGGAACCCCGGGGGGTGGCAAGTAGTCATACTCGGCATCCAGCGGGACTGGGAGGGCGACCTTCAGGATGAGAGTCTTCACAAGATGAAGATTCGTCATCGATCCTGACCTTCTCGAAGAGCAGGACGAAGAGTTTTTCGTTTCCCGCAAATTTTATACACTGTCCGGATTAGATCCTGAATCAATTGGTTACGTCGAAACGAATGCCTGAATAAGAAGATTACATTCACTTAGAGGAGGTCTCATGGAGATTGGTCAGCTACAGGTGTTGCGAACGGATGCCTCAGGTATGCCCCTGGAATGGTTGGGCTACCAGGAGGCTGCGAAGCTCTATCACTTGGGTCTAGTTGCCTATAGCTGCGGGACCGCGCTCTATACGCTCCATGGCGGCGTCAATGCTAGGACTGGGGAGCGAAGTCGAATCGAAGTCAACTCGATCATCGCAACACACCATCACCATCGTAAAACCCCATCGCCGTCGACCAAATATTCCCCTCCGCTCAGTAACCAAGCCCTCTTTCGTCGCGACAACCATCTGTGTCTCTACTGTGGCTATCAATTTCGCCACTCTGATCTCTCCCGGGATCATGTCAAGCCACTCAGTCAGGGAGGTCTTGATCTTTGGGGTAATGTGGTCACTGCTTGCAAGCGTTGTAACAATCATAAAGCAGGTCGAACACCGGAGCAGGCTGGAATGCAGCTTCTGGCCATTCCCTTTATGCCGACCCATGCGGAATATGTTTATCTCCAGGGGCGGCGAGTCTTAAGCGACCAGATGGAGTTTCTCAAGGCTCATTTCCCCCGGAAGAGCCCGCTTCATCAGCGACTATCCTGAGTTCTTCAGACCTCAGGCAGTCTCAACTCGACCGCCGTCCACCCTGAGGGGCCTTCGAGATAGGCATCAATTTCAAGCACGCCTTTGGTTCGGGTGCCAATCACCAGATGCGGGAGTGAGGGCAGCGCAAAGTCCTTGGGTCGCTCCGGGGGTGCTGAGAGATCTTCCGCCAGGGCAAAGGTGGCATAGGGTGTTAGCCCTCTTTCCTGAAGTTGGGCCATCAGCTCGGATGCATTTCCACGCGGTGCCTCGGTGAGCGGAAAACAGCCCCTAGGAACGCCGCTTTCGGCCCCGATAAGCCCAAAAAATGGGGGCTCCTTCTGGGTTTGGGCGAGGTGAAAAAGGCGGTTGGTTAGTTCGCGGGAGAGATCCATGGACATTCCTTTCATTGGCGTTTTAACCGTATCTTGCCATGGTGACCCGAGGATGTCTTTGGAGGTCCTCACGGGTTTCGATGGCCCGATAGCCCAGCCCAGCAAGGATTTTCTGGACGGCGGGTGCCTGGTCGAATCCATGCTCCAGCACAAGGCCGCCACCCGGCTTGATGAAGCGGCGCGCTTCCCGGGCAATCGTTCGTATGGCATCCAGGCCATCGGGCCCCGACGCGAGAGCAGACGGGGGTTCGTAGCGAAGATCACCCGATGAAAGGTGCGTGTCCTGGTCGGGAATGTAAGGTGGATTGCTCACGATCAGGTCAAACTGAAACGCATCCGGTAGGGCGTTAAGCCAGTCTCCGAGGAGAAAGCGGATGTGCGGCGCTCCGAGGCGGATTGCATTTTTCTGGGCCAGAGTCAGGGCATTAGCGCTCAGGTCGATGGCGGTGAGGTGCGCATCGGGACGTTCTTTGGCGATGCTGATGGGAATCGCGCCACTGCCGGTCCCAAGGTCCAGCACTTTTGGCGTGGAAAGGGTGCGGATCCATTCAAGTGCAAGCTCAACCAAAAGCTCGGTCTCGGGGCGAGGAATCAGCACATCCGGACTGACCTTAAAGCTTAGCGACCAAAATTCACGCTCGCCCGTAAGATAGGCGATGGGGTGACCCGATCGGCGCTGCTCGATGAGTGAACGGAAGAGGCGTGCTTCAGATTCTGGTACCTCGGTTTCTGCAAATGCTCGAAAGTATGTCCGGCTTTTTCCGGTCACATGGCTCAGCAGAACTTCGGCTTCTAGTGATGGGTGCTCGCTCTGGTCCTCAAGGCGTCGAGTGCCCTCGTCGATGAGAGCCGCGATGGCCTCCGCCATGGTGATCACTCCTCGCCGAGTTGGGCGAGGAGTTCGGCCTGGTGTTCGCTCAGCAGGGGTTCAATGACGGGATCCAGTTCGCCTTCCATGATGGATTCAAGGCGGTACAGGGTGAGATTGATCCTATGATCCGTCAGCCGACCTTGCGGAAAGTTATAGGTCCGAATTCGCTCGGAGCGATCGCCGCTCCCGACCTGGAGCTTCCGTGAGGCGGCGATCTCGGCGGACTGTGCCTCCTGTTTCTGCGACAGAATTCGGGATTGAAGCAGCGACATCGCCCGTGCGCGATTTTTGTGTTGCGAGCGTTCATCCTGACATTCGACGACGACCCCGGTCGGAATGTGGGTGATGCGAATGGCAGACTCGGTCTTGTTGACGTGCTGTCCTCCCGCACCCGAGGCCCGATAGGTGTCGATCCGAAGGTCCGCAGGGTTGATATCGATCTCCACCTCTTCGACTTCGGGGAGAATTGCAACGGTGCAAGCGGAGGTGTGAATGCGGCCTTGAGCTTCGGTTTCAGGGACCCGTTGCACTCGGTGGGTGCCGGCCTCGAACTTCAGTTGCGAGTAGACGTCCTGACCGCTGATGCGGACGATGACTTCCTTGAAGCCCCCCTGCTCGCCTTCGCTCTCGGAAATCGCTTCGGTTTTCCAGCCCTTTTGCTCGGCGTGGCGCAGGTACATTTTGTAAAGGTCCCCGGCGAAAAGAGCCGCCTCGGCCCCACCGGTACCGGCCCGGACTTCGAGAAAGACGTTGCGCTCGTCGTTCGGATCCCTTGGTAAGAGAAGGACCTGTAGTTTCTGCTCCAGTGTCTCGAGACTTTCTGACGACGTCTTGATTTCATCTGCGGCCATGGCGCGGACCTCTGGGTCGGGGTCGCTGCTCAGGCTTTCCGCAAAGGTTTTGGCTTCAATGGCTGCGTGATAATCCCTGAAGGTCGTGACCAGTGGATTGAGCTGTGCATATTCCTTGCTCAGAGAGCGGAAGCGATCCTGATCATTTTGAGTTTCAGGTTCGGCCAATAGGGCGGTAATTTCCTCGAATCTCTGGGAGAGCTGTTCGAGTTTCTGCCGGATCGAGTCTTTCACGGAGTCAGTGGTTATCCTTGAGTTGGAAAAGTTCTCGCGCAGCGGCTATCAGGTCTTCTCGCTCGTGGGTACCGGCTTGTCGGAGCTGCGTGCTGGGGAGGTGAGTGAATTTGTTGGTCAGAAGCAAAGACAGATAGGCGAGACTCTCTTCAGGAGACTGCCCCGAACGAAGGCCTCTTAGGGCCCGCTCAAGCGCATCTTCACGAATGCTGTCTGCATGGGCTCTGAGCTCTCGAATGGTATCGGTTGCGCCCTGGGCTCGCATCCAGTTGAGAAAGTGCGCCACCTCGACGTCGATGATTTCCTCGGCTTGCTTCGCGGCCTCCTGGCGGGAGCGAAGGCTTTCTTCGATCGTGTGGCGAAGGTCATCCACGGTGTAGAGGTAGACGTCGCGGATCTGTTCGACCTCGGGTTCGATATCGCGGGGAACGGCGAGATCCACCATGAACATCGGTTTATGGCGTCGGGCCTTGATGGCGCTCTCGACACTCCCTTTGCCGAGGATCGGGAGAGGGCTGCCGGTCGATGACACGACGATGTCAGCCTTCGCTAAATGCTGCGGGAGTTCATGGAGCGAAATGGCAAACCCGTTGAACTGCTGAGCCAAAAGATGCGCCCGATCATAGGTGCGATTGGCAATGATGAGCTCTCCGATCCGGTTCTCGGTGAGGTGCCGCGCCGTCAGCTCAATGGTTTCCCCTGCGCCGATGAGGACGGCGGTCTGTTCGCTGAGGTCCTCAAAAATACGCTGGGCAAGCCGGATGGCGGCAAATGCCACGGAGACGGGGCTACTGCCAATCGCGGTATCGGTCCGGACCTTTTTAGCGGCACTGAATGTGTGCTGGAAGAGTTTGCCCAAGGTTTTTCCAAGGGTTCCGGCTTCGGTTGCAGTCTGGTAGGCCGACTTCATCTGGCCGAGAATCTGAGGTTCGCCTAGCACCATGGAGTCAAGGCCCGAGGCGACGCGGAACATGTGGCGGATGGTCGAGCTGTCGTGATGCGTGTAGAGGAAGGGTTGAAAGTCTTCCCGTTTCAATTGCTGCTCTCGTTCAAGCCAGGCGAGCAGTGGTTCCGGATCTTGCGAGCTCAGGCCACAGTAGAGTTCGGTGCGGTTGCAGGTCGAGAGGATTGCGGCTTCCTCGACGACCGGGACGCGCGCAAGGTTTTTCAGTGCATGGATCATCCCCTCGGCCGGAAACGCAATGCGTTCGCGAACCGAAACGGGGGCGGTGTTATGGTTAAGACCCAGGGTGATGATGGCCATTCGGCTCACTGCATGATGCTTTCGGAATATAATTCTAGGGAATAGCGAGCCGTCTGGGTATGGGCCAAGGCGTTTGTTGCTTGAAGCATTTCGATTCTTTCCCGAAAAAGCCCTGTTCGAGCGGGGTGAACGTTCCCCCAATCTTTCTTCTTGAGGCCCTTCGCCCGTGCTGAAAACCTTAGTGACCCTGTTGGTGGCTGGAATCCTTTGGGCAACTGGCTGTGCCGGCGTCAGGGCGCCCGGGACGGAAGAGGCTGCTCCGGGTCCGGTGGCTCAGGGGGCCCCTGATCCCGGCGATGAGAATGACCCGGTTTTTTTGATGTTGGCCGCCGAGGTCGCCGGCCAGAGGGGCCAATTTGAACTGGCGCTCGATTATTACATGCGCGCCCTTCAGCTCACGCACGACTCCAAGGTGGCTGCCAGAGCCACTCAGGTTGCGGTTTATGTCAAAAACGCCGATAAGGCGACCGAAGCCGCCGAGGTGTGGGCTGAGCTGGATCCCAAAAGCCTTTCAGCACATCGGTTGACCCTGATTCTGCGAGTCAAAAACGATGAAATCGGTGAGGCGGCGGATGAAATTCGCCAGTTGATCGAGCTTAAGGATCCTGACCTCGAAAATACCCTGATTGAGTTGGTGCGCTGGATCGATGCCGAAAAGGAGCGTGAGCGCGGACTCGAGATCATGCGTGACCTAGTGGATCGCCTGCCAAAAGTCGCCGAAGTCCATCTGGCGGCGGCCTATCTGGCCACTGAAGAGGGTGCTTTGCTGGTGGCCCAGGAGGAGGTGGCGCGAGCTCTCGCGATGCGCCCGAACTGGAGTCGGGCCCTGATGCTTCAGGCGCAGCTCCTGTTGCAGGCAGGGGAATTGCGCGCGGGGCGGGCGGCCCTCGAGAAGGCATACCGAATTGACCCTAAAAATGCGCGACTGGGTCTGATCTACGGACAGTTCCTAGCAAAAATGGGTGAATTTCCTGCGGCCGAACGCGAGTTGGCCAAGGTGGTTTCGCGTGACCCCGGCAATGACGATGCCCGTTTTGCGCTCGCCTCGGTTTGGCTGGAGATGGGTGACTTGGTCAAGGCGCGAAAGGAGTTTGATCTTTTATCCAGCGATCAGCGCTGGCGTCCGCAAGCCGCATTTTCGATTGCATTGATTGATGCTCGGGAGGGGCGGACCGAAGCGGCGCTCAAGGAATTCGACCAGATTAGTGAAGGGCCCATGCTCTTCGATGCCCGTTTCAATGCCATTTCGGCCTTGATTGTGCTCGGTCGGACGGCCGAGGCGCGGGATCGTCTGGCCGCGGCGCGCGTGGAGTTCCCTAAAGAGCGTCTCCGGCTTTTCCTCATCGAAGCCGAAATGCTCATCAAGCTCAGGCAAACGGAAACGGCTTTTGGTCTATTGTCCGATGCCATCCGACAAATGCCTGACCAACCTGAATTGCTTTATACGCGGGGATTGCTTGGAGAGCAGCTCAAACGCCTAGACGTGATGGAGGCTGATCTCAAGGCCCTCCTTGAAAAAAACCCCGAGGATGCTGCGGCGCTGAATGCTCTCGGTTTTTCCTTGACGGTTCATTATCCGGATCGGCTGGATGAGGCGGAGGGCTACATTAGGCGAGCGCTCGCTAAGCGACCCGGAGATCCTGCGATTCTTGATAGTTACGGTTGGGTTCTTTTTCGCAAGGGGAAAGTACAGGATGCGCTGGCGCCCCTGAAGAAAGCCTATGGGCTTTTTGCGGACCCCGAAATCGCAGCACATTTGGGTGAGGTCCTTTGGGTGATGGGTCGAAAGGCCGAGGCGCGTCAGATTTGGCTCGACGCCTGGAAGCGAGATGCTCAGCAGCAGGATATGCAGCGAATCCATCAGACCTACCCAGAGGTGTTTACGGGTGCTGCAAAATGAGTCGCCTTCCCGCACTCATCCTCCTGCTGGCTTTTTCGGGTTGTGCGACGTTTCAGGGAAACGGCACTGACAAGCCGGCCGGGCTGTCACCGGATCAGTTGGTGAACTGGAGTCTGGAGGGTCGGATCGGCGTGCATGCTGCGAAAGACTCCTGGCAGGCGGATCTCGCCTGGAGTCATGATCCCAAGCAGGATCGGTTGCGCCTCTCAGGACCCCTCAGTCAGGGGCTGGTCTCCATCATTCTTCAGCGCGACCTCATTTACATCAACGAGGGCGATGGAATTGATCACTTGGCGAGAGATCCCGAGGCGGCATTGAAGGCGCGGCTCGGCTTTGCGGTTCCGCTCAAGAGTCTTCGCTGCTGGGTTCTCGGTATTCCGAATGCAGAGGAGCCATGGCAGCCGCTGGCCGCCGGTCCCGAGGGCGCTTTTGTGCAGCAAGGTTGGCGCATTGTTCCCTCGAGCGCCGTCACGGTGGGTGGTTACTCCCTGCCGGGGCGTCTGTTGGTTGAGGGGGGCGGGGTGCGTCTCAAGATCATCGTGGATCAATGGAATCCGAGTTCACCCACCGCAGGCAAATCATGACGAAAGCTCCTATCACCGCCCGTTTCCCCGCTCCGGCCAAGCTCAATCTGCTACTTCGCATCGTAGGTCGGCGCGAAGATGGTTATCACTTGCTCCAAACCGTTTTCCAGTTCATTGACCGCTGTGACTGGATCGATTTCACGGTCCGTGAGGATGGGGTGATTGGTTTGGCGTGTCCGCTTCCCGGGGTTCCGGAGGAGACGGATCTTACGGTTCGGGCCGCCCGAGCCCTCCAGCTCGCTTCCGGAGTCTCGCAGGGCGTGACTATTGCGGTTGAGAAAAACCTCCCGATGGGTGGTGGGCTGGGCGGTGGAAGTTCGGATGCTGCGACAACGCTGGTAGCGCTGAATCACCTTTGGGGGGCCGGTCTGACTCAAGGCGAACTCAAGGCAATTGGGCTTAAGCTGGGGGCCGATGTTCCGGTCTTTATTGAAGGATTTGCGGCCTGGGGTGAGGGGGTTGGTGAGGATCTGACGCCCCTCGATCTGGATGAGCCTTGGTATCTCGTCGTCGTGCCGGAGTGTCACGTGGCCACTGGGCGGGTCTTTACAGACCCTGATTTGACAAGGGACAACCCGCCAATCAAAATGGCAGGCTTTTTTGAGGGTCGGCGGGAAAATCATTGCCTCCCGGTGGTGCTGCAGCACTATCCTGAGGTGGCCGCCGCGATCGAAGCGCTGTCTGTGGTCGGCGAAGCACGTCTTACCGGCACCGGGGCGTGTGTTTTTGCCGCCTATCCGACCGAAGCGGAGGCGCTTGAGGCGCAGCGGGCTCTGGGCCCCGCATGGCGCTCTTTTGTAGCCAAGGGGCTGAATCGATCGCCATTGCTCGATGCGTGTCGATGAGTCTGGTATTGAAGTTTTTTGGGGCGTAGCCAAGCGGTAAGGCAGCGGGTTTTGATCCCGCCATGCCCAGGTTCGAATCCTGGCGCCCCAGCCAAATCCACCGGTAACCGCGAAAAAGGAAGCTGTCTGAATGTCTGATCCGACATTTATGGTCTTTTCGGGGAATGCCAACCTGCCTTTGGGCAAGGGCATTGCTCGATCCTTGAACATGCGACTAGGTCAGTCGACCATCGGACGGTTCTCGGATGGGGAAATCTCCTTTGAAATTGAGGAGAATGTTCGCGGCCGGCAGGTCTACATCATTCAGCCGACGTGCTCGCCGGTGAATGAGAACCTGATGGAGTTGCTGGTGATGATTGACGCTTTTCGGCGTTCATCGGCAGGTCTGATTACGGCGGTTATCCCTTATTACGGATATTCGAGGCAGGATCGAAGAATCCGCTCCGCACGCGTGCCAATTGCCGCGAAGCTGGTGGCCAAGATGATCACCGCAGCTGGAGCCGATAGGGTGTTGACTCTGGATCTTCATGCTGACCAGATTCAGGGTTTCTTTGATGTGCCCGTGGACAATGTCTACGCCTCGCCGATTTTGCTCGGGGACGTTTGGCGGCAGCATTATCCCAATCTGATGGTGGTTTCTCCCGATGTCGGGGGTGTCGTCAGGGCAAGGGCGCTGGCGAAGCGGCTGGACGAGGCGGATCTGGCCATTATCGATAAGCGACGCCCGAAGGCCAATGAGGCCAAGGTCATGAATATTATTGGTGATGTCAGGGGGCGTACCTGCATCATGGTCGATGATCTGGTGGATACCGCCGGAACGCTCTGCAAGGCTGCGGAAGCCCTGAAGGAGCATGGTGCTCTAAAGGTCGTGGCCTACTGTACGCATGCGGTTCTCTCGGGGCGCGCCCTGGAGAACATCAATGAGTCGGTACTGGATGAGTTGGTGGTCACCAATTCGATCCCGCTTCGCCCAGAGGCCAAGCGATGCAAAAAAATCCGGCAGCTCAGTGTTGCCGAAATGCTGGCTGAAACCATTCGCCGAATGGCGGCAGGTGAATCGGTCAGTTCAATGTACGTTGACTAGGGTCAGCGTATCCCTCAACTGCTCAGAGTATTTGGAGAAAAAAGATGGCAGGCAGTTATGTATTTGAAGCGGAGCTCCGCAAGGATTTGGGTCGTGGTCATTCGCGTCGCCTTCGGGTTGAAGGAAAAATCCCGGCCGTACTTTATGGTGGCACGGAGGAGCCAGTAGGCATTACGCTCGACCACAATAAGGTCAACAAGGCGCTCGAGGATGAGGCGACTTACTCCCACATTTTGACGCTTCGGATTGATGGCAAGGAAGAGACGGCTATCCTCAAGGATATGCAGCGTCACCCGAGTCGCCCGATTATTCTGCACATGGATTTTCAGCGCGTGAGTGAATCGCAGAAGATCAAGGTCCATGTCCCGCTGCACTTCCTGAATCAGGAAACTTCAGTTGGCGCCAAGAAAGGTGGTGTGATCAATCATGCGTTGGTCGATGTCGAAGTGACCTGTCTTCCTGCGCGTCTGCCGGAATTCATTGCGATCGATATGGCCAAGCTGGATATCGGTCAGTCGGTTCACCTGTCGGACATCAAGGTTCCGCCGGGTGTCCAGATTGTCGAATTGCTGCATGGTGCAGGACATGACCAGCTCGTGGCGGCGATTCATGCGCCCCGCGTCAGTGGTGAAGAGGCCTGATGGTGCTTCCGGCCGTCCGGATGCATCGGGATAACCGGTGATCCGGCTCCTGGTCGGGCTGGGTAATCCCACGTCCCGATACGAAAAAACCCGGCATAACGCCGGGTTTTGGTTTTTGGACGAGCTGGCTCGTTCCATGGGGCTGGTTTTCCGAGACGAGTCACGGTTTCAGGGTGCAGTTGCGCGAAAGGATGTGGGTGGCGACGCCCTGGTTTTGCTGAAGCCATCCACGTATATGAACCGAAGCGGTAGCTCGGTCTTGGCGGCTGCGGCATATTACAAGATCGGGGTGGATGAAATTCTGGTTGCTCATGATGAGTTGGATCTGGCGCCCGGGGTGGTCAGACTCAAGAAGGGTGGGGGGCATGGCGGTCATAACGGGCTGCGAGACATGGTCCTTCATCTCAAATCTCCCGAGTTTTATCGGTTAAGGCTGGGTATCGGTCATCCCGGAGATCGAGCGCAGGTCGCTAACTATGTCTTGGATGCGCCGTCGAAAGGGGAGTCGCACGAAATCGGCGATGCGATCAATCAGGCCATGCGTGCGATGCCGCTGATTCTGTCCGGAGACTATCCTCGGGCGATGAATGAGTTGAATGTCAGGGATCGGGAGAAGGATAAAAGGGGTTGACTACCCATAATCTTTTGAACATAATCGCCTGCTAACCCGATTGGAGGGGTTCCCGAGCGGTCAAAGGGATCAGACTGTAAATCTGACGGCTCAGCCTTCGAAGGTTCGAATCCTTCCCCCTCCACCATTCGGGCGGTTTTACCTTGGCGGGTGTAGTTCAATGGTAGAACCTCAGCCTTCCAAGCTGATGGCGCGGGTTCGATTCCCGCTACCCGCTCCAAATATTTGAGTTTTGCCCATATAGCTCAGTCGGTAGAGCACTTCCTTGGTAAGGAAGAGGTCACCGGTTCAAGTCCGGTTATGGGCTCCAGTAGTTAGGGTTGTTAGAAATCAACAGTTAAGGGGTTTTTGCGGATGTCTAAGGAAAAATTTACGCGTAACAAGCCGCACGTCAACGTTGGTACCATTGGTCACGTCGACCACGGCAAGACGACTCTGACCGCGGCACTGACAAAGGTTGGTGCAGAGCGCTTCGGTGGTGCATTCAAGGCATACGATCAGATTGACGCAGCGCCGGAAGAGCGTGCGCGCGGAATCACGATCGCTACGGCGCACGTTGAATACGAATCACCCACCCGTCACTACGCACACGTTGACTGCCCCGGCCACGCCGACTACGTCAAGAACATGATCACCGGTGCGGCGCAGATGGACGGCGCGATTCTGGTTTGTTCTGCTGCGGACGGTCCGATGCCGCAGACCCGTGAGCACATCCTCCTGGCGCGTCAGGTTGGCGTACCTTACATCGTCGTGTTCCTGAACAAGGCCGACATGGTCGATGACGCTGAGCTGATCGAGCTGGTCGAAATGGAAGTGCGCGAACTGCTTTCCAAGTATGACTTCCCGGGCGATGACACTCCGATCATCAAGGGTTCTGCTCTGAAGGCGCTGGAAGGCGACCAGAGCGAAATCGGCGTACCGGCGATCATTGCGCTGGTTGACGCACTCGATACCTACATTCCGGAACCGGAACGTGACATTGAAAAGACCTTCCTGATGCCGATCGAAGACGTGTTCTCGATCTCGGGTCGCGGTACGGTTGTTACGGGTCGTGTTGAGCGTGGTCGCGTCAAGGTCGGTGAAGAAGTCGAAATCGTCGGCATCAAGGACACTGTGAAGACGACCTGCACGGGCGTTGAAATGTTCCGCAAGTTGCTGGACGAAGGTGTTGCTGGTGATAACGTGGGTGTACTCCTGCGTGGTACCAAGCGTGAAGACGTTGAGCGTGGCCAGGTACTGGCGGCGCCGGGTTCAATCAAGCCGCACACTCATTTTGAAGCTGAAATCTACGTCCTTTCAAAGGATGAAGGTGGTCGACATACGCCGTTCTTCAATGGCTACCGTCCGCAGTTCTATTTCCGTACGACGGACGTAACGGGCTCAGTTGAGCTGCCGTCTGGCGTTGAAATGGTCATGCCGGGCGATAACATCAAGGTAACCGTGAAGCTGATCAACCCCATCGCGATGGAAGAAGGTCTGCGTTTCGCTGTTCGTGAAGGTGGCCGCACCGTCGGCGCCGGCGTCGTCTCTAAGGTCATCGCCTAAGACGACAATTGGCGAGATGCTAGGGCATCTCGCCAAATTCCAAGGGTATAGGTCAGTAGCTCAATTGGTAGAGCAGCGGTCTCCAAAACCGCAGGTTGGGGGTTCGAGACCCTCCTGGCCTGCCATATCCCTTTCTGAAAAAGCTTTCGATCAAAGGTTGATCCCATGAATGCAAGGGTCGAATCGTCCTCATCA
>JBDKLO010000173.1:0-10909 GCA_039795615.1 Pseudomonadota bacterium | reverse complement strand
ATTTCAGCCTGAGACAGGCTCTGTTCAAACAACTCAGCAAAGCTCTCGGTCATAAAACTATTTAATTGCACCCCACGCACAAGGCGTTGGATGACTGTGTAAGATGAATAAAACCACCGGCAAAAAGCCGGCAACCCATGAAACGGAAATCAGGCGTCCCGCCTGACCCAATCCAGCACCCGCCGGATGACATCCGGTATCGCCAGATCGGATGAATCGATGTGGAGTGCGCCTTCCGCCATGACTAGAGGTGCCTCCGCACGCTCACGATCACGACGATCACGCTCCTCGATTTCCCGAGTCAAGCTGTCAAGATTAACATCCAGTCCCTTGTCTTTCAACTGCTTAAGCCGCCGAAGCGCTCTAACCTCAGCACTCGCTGTCAAAAAGACCTTGTGAGCCGCATCCTTGAACACAACGGTTCCCATGTCTCGACCATCAGCGACCAACCCCGGCAACTGACGAAAGCTATGCTGCTTGTCGAGCAAGGCACGGCGCACAACACCGATCTGGGCCACACGGGAGGCTGCATTCCCCGTGGTTTCCATGCCAATTTCACCAGCAATGTCCTCACCGGCCAGATAGACCTTGGGGGGATCATCCGCACTGAAGGAGAGGTCCATCGAGAGTCCAAGATCAGCAATTCGCTGCTCATCCTCAAAGGGAATACCGGCTCTTAGGACCGCGATGGCCAGTGATCGATAAATGGCTCCACTGTCGAGAAAATGCCACCCAAGTTCTCGTGCGACGGCCCGACTGACCGTGCCTTTCCCAGATCCGCTCGGGCCATCAATCGTCAAAACCGGTATGGTCGATGTCACAAAAGGCCTATGCATCCGAATGGACAGTAAGTCCCAGACCATTCGCCAGAGAAACGAAGGTCGGAAACGACGTATTGACGTTGGCGCAATCGTGGATGGTGATGGTGCCATTGGCACGAAGGCCGGCAATCGAAAACGCCATGGCAATCCGGTGATCTCCATGGGATTGAACGGTTCCCCCACCAATGGGAGCTCCGCCCTGAATGATCATGCCATCAGGTGTTGCCGTGGCATCAACGCCAAGGATCTTGAGACCATCGGCCATGACCTGGATTCGGTCGCTCTCCTTGACTCTCAACTCTTCTGCACCGGTCAGGCGCGTCGTCCCCTCAGCACACGCGGCAGCAACAAAGAGCACGGGGAATTCGTCGATCGCCAGGGGAACCAGCGCCTCGGGGATATCAATGCCCTTGAGTTGGGATTGACGAATACGAATATCAGCCACGGGTTCGCCACCGACCTCACGCTCTGAAACGAGTTCGATATTGGCCCCCATGAGACGAAGGATATCGATCACACCAGTTCGGGTCGGATTCATACCCACGTGCTTCAGCGTCACGTCGGCGCCCTGGGCGATGGATGCACCCACCATAAAGAAGGCTGCTGATGAAATATCGCTCGGGACATCAATGTCCATTGCCGTCAGCTTCCCGCCCGATTGAACGGCGATGGTGTTCCCTTCACGCTGAACCTCATAACCGAAGCCTCGCAGCATCCGTTCCGTGTGATCTCGCGTGGGCGCGGGCTCGTGAACTGAGGTTTTGCCCTCTGCGTAAAGGCCCGCCAGAAGAAGACACGACTTGACCTGAGCGCTGGCCACCGGCATGTCATAGTGAATCCCTCTAAGGGCACTACCGCCATGAATATGAAGCGGTGAGGTCCCCTTTTCGGTCGTATCGATCTTTGCACCCATCGACTTCAAAGGATCAGTCACGCGTCGCATCGGCCGTTTTGACAACGATGGATCGCCCGTCAGTGTGCTATCGAAGCTCTGACCGGACAACAAGCCGGAAAGAAGTCGCATCGAGGTCCCAGAGTTCCCCAGATACAGCTCTTCTTTAGGGGCTTTGAGCCCATGAAGACCCACACCTTCAATCACAACGCCGCCGCCTTCAGTCCGCTCAATTCGGACCCCCATGGCCTGGAAGGCTTTCATTGTCGACAAGCAGTCTTCAGCTTCAAGGAAACCGGTCACCTTCGTCGTGCCTTCGGCCAGTGAACCGAGCATGATCGAACGATGGGAAATGGACTTATCCCCAGGAACGCGAGCTTCGCCTTTCAGCGTGCCGCCGGGCTGGACCGTGAAGGTCACCTCGTTGTGATGCATTGTTATTTATCCAATTGGTCTATGAAACGTTGCCGAGCCATACGTGCGTCGGCAAAAAGTTGGGCCAGGCGGAGTGAATCGCCCGTTCTGATCAATGTAGCGACCTCTTCAATAGCCGTTCGATACTCTTCCATGAGGGGTAGCAGTTGGTCCCGGTTTGCAAGTGCAATATCACGCCACATGGCAGGATCGCTCCCGGCAATCCGAGTAAAGTCGCGAAGGCCCCCTGCAGCATAAGCAAATATTTCCTGCTGCTCATCGTGGCGTCCCAGCATCGCCGTAAGGGCAAAGGATAAAACGTGAGGCAGATGACTGGTCGCCGCCAGAATTTCATCATGGTGGACGGGGGCCATCGCACTCACCCGGGCGCCAATGCCTTCCCACAGGGCCCTCGTTAAGCCCACAGAATCCTCAGAGGTCTCCTCAACCGGCGTCAAAATGACACGACGCCCCTCGAACAAGCCGCACCTTGCTGCCGAAGCACCCGATGTCTCGGCACCCGCGATGGGATGCCCGGCAACAAAGTTTGGGGGAATATGTCCCAAGGCATGATGGAGCGCCTTCAAGACATCCGCCTTGGTGCTGCCTGCATCCGTGTACAACACATTATTTTGCCAGAGAGGCGTGAGTTGGCGGAAGATCTCTGGCATGACCCCGACTGGAACTGCGATAAAGACACAGTCCGCATCTTTGACGCCTTCTTGAAGGCTCGGTGCCGCCTCATCGATCAGCCCCGTAAAAAGGGCCAGGTCGAGGTTAGCGGCATCGCGGTCAACTCCAACCACCCGCTTGACGAGTCCGGCCTGTTTTAAACCAATGGCAAAGGAACCGCCGATCAGGCCGACGCCGACGACGCAAAGCCGATTGATCATTCCCCTGCGACCTGATCCAAAGCGGTGAGAAAGGCCTGATTCTCGGCCTCAGTCCCCACGGTGACGCGGAGATGTCGAGGGAGCCCATAGTTGGCAATCGGACGAACAATCACTCCTTTGCGGAGCAACGCGTCATAGATCGGTGCCGCAGGTCTTCCAAGATCAAAGGTCAGGAAGTTTCCTACCGATGGAATCACCGCGTAACCCCGAGCTTCAAGAGCTACTCGGAGCATGCTGAGACCCTGTAGGTTAAGTGCCACAGTCCTTTCAAGGTGACCTTCATCCTGCAGAGCGGCCAAAGCGCCTTCCAGGGCGGGAATATTGACATTGAAAGGCTGGCGAACCCGATTGAGGATATCGGCGACTTCAGGACTTGAGACCGCGTAGCCCACACGCAAACCTGCAAGGCCGTAAGCCTTGGAGAAGGTTCTGGTGACAATCACATTGGGGTAGTCACCCAACCACGCCATTGCGTTGGGATAATCATCCAGTCGTACGTACTCGAAGTAGGCCTCATCGATGACCACAAGGACTTCTGGCGGCACCTTCGCCAGAAAGCGGGATAGCGCATCACGGCTTAGATGCGTGCCCGTAGGGTTATTCGGATTGGCAATAAAGACCACCCGGGTGGTGGCATCTATTGTTGCAAGCATCGCATCAAGGTTATGACCATAGCGTGGACCCTTTTCTTCCGAATGGGCGGGGGCCACGCGGGCCGAAGCACCAACCGCCTGCGTCACAATCGGATAGACGGCAAAGGCATGCTCAGAAAAAACGGCAGAGAGTCCCGGGGCCAGAAACGCACGGGCAATCAGTTCAAGAACGTCGTTGGATCCGTTGCCCAGTGTGATTCCGTTGGGATCCAGATCAAATTTCTGTGAAAGCGCAGATTTGAGCGCAAAGCCACTCCCATCCGGATAAAGGTGAAGTTCCTCGAGAGCCGCCTTGACCGCGGCAATTGCCAGGGGACTTGGACCCAGCGGATTTTCATTGGACGCCAGCTTGACAACATGATCGATCCCGAACTCCCGCTGAAGTTCGCTGATCGGCTTACCTGGGAGGTAAGGCGTTAGTTTCTGGACACCGGGAACGGCAAGTTTGATCGCATCCATGATTGAGGTCACTCAGGTCAATGCTTTGGGGTAAGAACCCAGAACTTTGAGGCGCGTTGTCCGCGATGAAACCTCGGACAGGGCCAATGCCACTTTCTGATCATCGCGGTGGCCATCAACATCAATGAAAAAAACATAGTCCCAGACATCCTTGCGGGAAGGCCTTGACTCGATCTTGGACATACTGATGCCATGCCGGGCAAAAGGCTCCAGGATGGCATAGAGAGCGCCGGGATCATTCGGGATGGTCAGCAAAAGAGAGGTCTTGTCATCGCCTGTAGGCCCAACGGGCGTCCGTCCAACGACCAGAAAACGGGTCGTATTATTGGATTCATCTTCAATCATCGAGGCCATCAGATCGAGACCGTAGAGACCTGCGGCAACCTCACCAGCAATTGCCGCAGTCCCAGGCTCGAGGCTTGCAAGCCGTGCCGCCTCGGCATTGCTCCCCACCGGAGTCCGAGTGACCCCTGGGAGATGACGATCAAGCCACTGCCGGCACTGGGCCAATGACTGCTGATGGGAATAAATTTCCCGGATGGATTTGATGTCTGTCCCTTTACCCAGGAGGTTGTGATGAATCCTGAGGCTGACTTCCCCTGCAATCACCAAGGGCATCTGAAGAAAGCTATCCAGGGTGTGCGTGATCACCCCTTCCGTGGAGTTTTCGATGGGAACGACACCATAAACGACTGCACCGGACTCAACGGCACGAAAAATGGCATCAATCGAGGCAAAGGGGACCGCGTGGATGGCATGCCCAAAATGGCGATAGGCTGCCTGTTGGGTAAATGTGCCCTCGGGACCCAGAAAGCCCACATCAAGCGGCTTTTCAAGCGCCAGGCATTCCGACATGACCTCGCGAAAAAATCGGGCAATGGTTTCTCGAGACAAGGGACCAGGATTTGCGTCCATCATGCGCCGAAGGACTTCAACCTCCCGCTCTGGACGATGAAAGCATTCGACTTCTCCCGCAGCCATCTTGATGTCTGCGACTTTCTTGGCGCAACCGGCGCGTTGATTCAGAAGAGTAAGCAACTGATCGTCGATGGCGTCAATTTCGCGCCGGATGTCAGTCAGGATGGTTCGATCGTCAGGAGTATTCATGGCGGGTTGACCCACTTCAGCCATCAAGCATGGCGACGTTCGAAGTCGCTCATGAAAGAAACCAGGGCCGAAACCCCTTCGTAAGGCATCGCATTATAGAGACTTGCTCGGAATCCGCCGACAGATCGATGCCCTTCAAGGTTGACCAACCCGGCTTCCCTCGCGTGCTGGAGGAAAAGAGGCTCCAGTTCTGGTCGAGCCAGAATGAATGGAATATTCATTCTGGAGCGCGATCCCGGCACAACAGGGTTATAGAACAGGCTGGATTGATCAAGTGCCGAATAGAGCAGGGCCGACTTCCTCTCATTCTGAATCTCCATGGCCTTGACACCGCCCTGCCCTTCGAGCCATTCAAGCACCAACCCCAGGAGATACCAGGGATAAGTCGGGGGCGTATTCAGCATCGATCCGTTCTTGGACTGAATCGAATAGTTCATGAATGAGGGCGTTTCTTTCCGGGCACGCCCCAGAAGATCATCCCGAACGATCACAACCGTGATACCCGAGGGGCCCATGTTCTTCTGTGCGCCAGCATAAATCAGACCAAAACGGCTGATATCCATCTCTCGCGAAAGGATATTGGAAGACATATCGCACACGAGCGGGGTGTCTCCCGAAGCGGGAATGGAGGCAAATTCGACCCCCCCGATAGTCTCATTATCGGTGTAATGAAGGTAATCCACAGGTCCTGTATCAAGCCATTCGCCTGCTTCAGGCACCCGGTTAAATCCCGTAGACTCGGTCGACGCTGCGATGACAACGTCATCCAGATAGCGTTCTGCCTCAGCAATCGCTTTGGAGGACCAGATTCCGGTATTGATGAAGGCCGCCCGTCGATTAGGGCCGGAGAGATTGAGAGGGACCGCGGCGAATTGTGCTGTCGCCCCTCCTTGCAGGAACAGTATGCGGTAATTTTGAGGGACTGCAAAAAGCTTTCTGAGGAGCGATTCAGACTTGTGCGCGACCGCTTCATAGGCTTCACTCCGATGGCTCATCTCCATGATGGACATGCCGCAGCCTTCGAAGTCGGTCAATTCATTTCGGGCACGCTCCAGAACCTCCAGCGGGAGCGCTGAGGGACCAGCGCTGAAGTTGTAGACCCTCATGACGCTTCAGGACCGTCATCCTCGTCCGTCAATTCCTCCTCTGCACCCTCTTCCTCAAGCCCTTCGATGAATGGGATACGATCAACGCCGACAACTTTCTCAGCATCCGAGAGCTTGATGACGGTAACGCCCTGAGTATTGCGACCCAACTCACGGATCTCCTCAACGCGGGTACGCACCAGTGTGCCACCATCGGTAATCAGCATGATCTCATCGTTTTCATCAACGAGAACCGCCGCTACTACGGATCCATTGCGCTCACTGGTCTGAATCGCGATGACCCCCTGCCCACCCCTTCGATGAATAGGGAAATCACTGATCGGCGTCCGCTTGCCAAAGCCATTTTCCGTAATATTCAACACAGAGCCCTCGGTCCCAATAATCAGACCGATGATCTCCTGACCTTCGTGAATCGTCATGCCGCGCACACCGCTCGCACCCCGACCCATGACGCGAACGTCTTCTTCATTGAAGCAAACCGATTTTCCGGAGTTACTGAAGAGCATCACGTTCTGCTTGCCATCGGTGACCGCCACATCAACAAGGCGATCATCCTGCCTCAGGTCGATGGCAATCTTTCCGGTCGAACGTGGGCGCTCAAATTCACTCAAGGCGACCTTTTTAACGATGCCGGATCCCGTCGCCATGAAGATGAAGTGCCCATCATCGAACTGGCGAATCGGCAGGATGGCATTGATCTTTTCCTTCTCCTCCAGGGGCAGGAGATTGATGAAAGGCCGACCACGCGCGGTCCGGCTGGCCACCGGCAGTTCATACACCTTGAGCCAGTAAACCTTACCGACGCTGGAAAAACAGAGAATGGTGTCGTGCGTACTCGCAACGATCAGCTTCTCAATGTAGTCCTCTTCCTTCATCGTCGTCGCCGTCTTGCCACGGCCACCACGCCGCTGCGATCGGTAGGTCGACAGGGGCTGTGACTTGACGTAGCCCTCGTGCGAGACCGTGACGACCATATCTTCTTCGGTGATCAGATCCGCACGGGAGAGATCAAGATAATCACTGATGATCCGTGTGCGACGAGCATCCCCAAACTGGTCGCGGATCACGATCAATTCATCGTGGATCACTTCCATCAGGCGGATGTCACTGCCCAGGATCGCCAGGAGTTCATCAATTCTTTTGAGGATTTCCCGATATTCCGCAATGATCTTGTCCTGCTCAAGACCCGTGAGTCGATGCAAACGAAGATCAAGAATCGCCTGTGCCTGCTCAGCAGAGAGGCGATAGCCCTCGGGACCCAGACCAAATTCCGGAAGCAGGGACTCAGGTCGGGAACGAGCCGCATCCTCGGCGCGTTCCAGAAGATCAATCACAACGCCAGGCGCCCATTGACGCTCAAGGAGCCTCTCCTTGGCGACTGCCGGGCTTTCTGATTTCTTGATGAGCTCGATGACTTCATCGATATTAGCAAGGGCAACCGCAAGTCCTTCGAGGATATGAGCTCGATCACGCGCTTTGCGTAAATCAAACATCGTCCTTCGGGTGACCACTTCTCTACGGTGGTCAATAAAGGCAGCGAGGATTTCCTTGAGATTCAGACAGCGCGGGCGTCCATCAATCAGCGCCACCATGTTGATGCCGAACACGTTCTGCATCGCTGTTTGCTGGTAGAGGTTGTTCAAAACCACTTCCGGCATTTCACCCCGTTTAAGCTCTATGACCATGCGCATGCCGTCCTTGTCGGACTCATCGCGAAGACCTGAAATCCCTTCGAGCTTGCCTTCTTTCGCCAACTCCGCAATTTTTTCCATCAGGCGGGCTTTGTTGACCTGATACGGTAGCTCATTAACGATGATGCTGGATCGACCGTTCTCCTCTTCGAATTCGCATTGCGCTCGAAGGTAAATACGACCGCGCCCTGTGAGGTAGGCCTCACGAATGCCTGAAGCACCATTGATGATGCCCGCGGTCGGAAAGTCAGGACCTGGAATGATTTCCATCAAGTCCTGGATGCTCGCCTCAGGGTGGGCAATCAAGTGAAGACAGGCATTCACCACTTCCGTGAGGTTATGCGGTGGAATGTTCGTCGCCATACCCACAGCGATACCGGCAGAACCATTGACCAACAGGTTCGGCACCCGAGTCGGAAGGACCGATGGCTCGTGCTCGGACTCATCGTAATTGGGCGTGAAGTTGACCGTTTCCTTTTCAAGATCTGCCAGCAACTCATGAGCAATTTTCGACATGCGCACTTCGGTGTATCGCATGGCGGCAGGCGGATCACCATCGACTGACCCGAAATTACCCTGACCATCGACCAGCATGTAACGCAATGAGAAGGGCTGCGCCATGCGAACGATGGTGTCATACACCGCGGAGTCACCATGAGGATGGTATTTACCGATGACGTCACCCACAACACGTGCGGATTTCTTGTAGGGCTTATTCCAGTCATTACCCAGCTCATGCATCGCGAAAAGGACACGCCGATGCACCGGCTTCAGGCCATCCCTGACGTCCGGCAGTGCTCTCCCGACAATCACGCTCATGGCGTAATCAAGATAGGACTGCCGCATCTCGTCTTCAAGATTTACGGCGATGATTTCTTTGGCGAAACTGGACATCAGATAAGAGATTTCCGGATACGAAAAAAAGACGGGCGGTCAGGATTTGATTATACCCCTCACCCCCAAGGGTGCTCTATGCGCGAGCACCGGGGGCTGAGGAACACAAATCCCGATTATTCGCTGGCAGAACCGCGGCTGGCCTTTTTACGCTCATGCTCAAGCAGGAGCTTTTTACGGATACGAATGGTCTTGGGGGTCACCTCGACCAATTCATCGTCATCGATGAATTCAAGGGCTTGCTCGAGGCTCATTCGAATGGGCGGAGTCAGCAGAATGTTTTCATCCGTCCCCGCCGCCCGGATATTGGTCAGCTGCTTGGCCTTGGTGGGATTGACGACCAGATCATTGTCTCTGGAATGAATGCCGATCACCATGCCTTCGTAAACCTCGGTGCCATGCTCGATGAACATGCGACCTCGCTCCTGCAGGTTGAAAAGCGCGTAACCTAGCGCCTTTCCGGCGACCATTGAAATCATGACCCCGTTGATGCGTTGACCGATATTTCCCTTCTTGACGGGACCGTAGTGGTCGAAGACATGGTAAAGAAGCCCCGTACCTGAGGTCGCCGTCATGAATTCCGTCTGGAAGCCGATCAGGCCACGTGAGGGAATCATGTATTCCAGTCGAACGCGACCCTGACCGTCTGGAACCATGTTCAGAAGATCACCCTTGCGTTCGCCCATCTTTTCCATGACGGCGCCCTGGTTCAGTTCTTCCACTTCAATGGTGACCTGTTCGTAAGGTTCACAGAGTTCACCATCAATTTCTCTGACGATAACCTCAGGTCTTGAAACACCCAGTTCATACCCTTCACGGCGCATGTTTTCGATTAGGATCGACAGATGCAGTTCTCCGCGACCTGAAACCTTAAACTTGTCGGGATCCTGGGTATCTTCGACGCGAAGCGCGACGTTGTGGAGCAACTCACGCTGCAGACGCTCACGAATTTGACGCGTAGTGACGAACTTGCCTTCCTTCCCGGCAAACGGAGAGTTATTCACCTGGAAGGTCATGCTGACGGTAGGCTCGTCAACGGTCAGAGGAGGAAGCGCCTCAATGGCATCGGGAGAACAGAGGGTGTCAGAAATTTCGAGGGTATCGATCCCCGTGAAGGCGATGATGTCACCGGCATTAGCCTGTGGCACCTCAACACGCTCAAGTCCCTTGAAACCAAACACCTGAAGGACACGAGCGTTTCGCTGTGAACCATCCCGGTTGACCACCACCACCGGAGAATTGGTCTTAATCGTTCCGCGCTGAATGCGGCCGATACCGATAACCCCTACGTAGCTGTTGTAGTCGAGCTGACTGATCTGCATGCGGAATCCGCCTTCCACATCAACTTTGGGATGATGGACTTTGTCGACAATCGTCTGGAACAGATAATCCATGTTGCCTTCGCGAACGTCCGGCGAATCTCCGGCATAACCATTCAGCGCGGATGCGTAAACCACAGGGAAATCCAGCTGTTCTTCGGTCGCACCAAGACGATCAAAAAGATCAAACGTCTGATCCAAAACCCAATGGGCACGTGCACCCGGTCGGTCGATCTTGTTGATCACGACAATAGGCTTAAGACCTAAAGCAAAGGCCTTCTGGGTGACGAACCGGGTTTGTGGCATCGGGCCGTCGACCGCATCGACAAGCAACAGGACCGAGTCAACCATCGACAAGACGCGCTCAACTTCCCCGCCAAAGTCAGCATGGCCCGGGGTATCAACAATGTTGATGTGGTAATCACCCCAGTCAATCGCTGTATTCTTGGCCAGAATCGTGATGCCACGTTCCTTTTCCAGCGCATTGGAGTCCATCACTCGCTCTTCGAGCTTTTCGTGAGCGGCGAAGGTACCGGACTGCTGCAAGAGTTTGTCTACGAGCGTGGTCTTGCCATGATCGACGTGGGCGATAATGGCGATGTTGCGAAGCTTTTCGATCATTGGGAGAGAATTGAATTGGGTGGACTGGGCAAAATCCGT
>JBDKLO010000172.1:0-7791 GCA_039795615.1 Pseudomonadota bacterium | reverse complement strand
GCAGGCGAGGCTGATGGGTGGGAGTCGCGCCTCTCGTCCTGGCTTCCCGCTGTGTCAACAGGGCAAGCGCAGCCGCTTTTTGAGGAGGTCGAGTCGCCCGTGTCGGATGCCGATCAGCGAGAAAGCCTGCCGCCGGCTGCAATCCCTGATGAAGAATCCGATGCCCCCGAGTTTCAGCGTTCGAGTCTGGACAGCGGCGCATCGGAGCGGGCACCTGATCCTGAAGCCAGTGTCCGGATTTCGGCCGAAAATCTGAGTCAGATGCTTGCCCATTCGGCAGATCTCTTGCTTGAGGCGCGACGACTGGATGCGCTGGCCCGCAATGCGCGATTTACCACCCGGCGGGTAAGAGCGATTGCGGCGACCCAGGGGGGAGCGATGGACGCGGGGGGCAATGGGGTGGCCCGAGAGGAGCTGACCGAATTAGGACATCGCCTGGAGTCCGACGACGAGCACCTGATTCAGCTCTCAAGTCGGCTCAACTTTCTATCAGAACGCCTTCATGCCCTGGTTTTAAGGGGGCGACTTAGGCCTTTTTCCGAGGGGGTACAGGGATTTCCACGTCTGGTTCGTGACCTGGCGCGGGACCTTGGCAAGTCCGTCGAGTTTTCCATCCTGGGCGGAGCAACCCTGATCGATCGGGACATTTTGAGTCGGCTCGATGCGCCGTTGAACCATTTGCTGAGAAACGCACTGGATCATGGCATCGAGTCGCCTGAGCAGCGCGAGCGCGTGGGCAAAGCCCCGGTGGGCAAATTAACCTTGGAAGCCCGCCATCTCAATGGACGTCTCCTGATTACGCTGACCGATGATGGGAATGGCATTGACTGCGAGCGGCTTCGGGAAAAAATCATCCAGCGCGGGTTAGTGAACCCTGAGATGTCCGGTCGCCTGACGGAACAGGAGTTGTTTGCCTTTCTCTTCCTGCCGGGAATCACCACAAGGGAAACCGTGAGTCAGATTTCCGGCAGGGGGGTGGGCCTCGATGTGGTGCAGACCATGATTCATGGCTGCGGTGGCTCGATCCGGGTGTCTTCAGAGCCTCACGTGGGAACCCGTTTTGAGTGTCAGTTGCCGGTAACGCGCTCGGTGGTGAGGTGCCTTAGGATTGAGGTTGATGGCCATGCCTATGCTTTTCCCTTGTCTCGTATCCATCGGGCCGAGCGCATCGCGACAAGTCGGGTGGAATCCATGGAGTCGATGCGTTTCTTCCGAAGTGATGACGGCCCAGTTGCGCTCTTTTCAGCGCGCGCATTGATGGGGCTGGAGAAGATCGAGGATCCCTCAAGAGATCTGGCGCTGGTCCTTTTTGAGCTTGAAGGCCGCAGATATGCGCTGGAAGTGGATCGTCTGGTGGGGGAAATGGATCTGGTCGTTCGCCCGCTGGATCCCCGCCTGGGCAAGGTCGCTCATTTCAGTACCGTTTCAATCGACCATGAAGGTCGCCCGATCCTGATCGCCGATGTGGATGATCTCATTCGAACCTTTGATCGACTGGCGGGCAGGGAGGAAGGCCGCAGCTTGCCTCAGCAGCCTGCGCGGGGTGCCGACCACCAGCGCATTCTGGTCGTAGATGACTCCCTGACGGTTCGAGAAGTGGAACGCAAGCTGCTTCAGGATGCCGGCTATGAGGTTGAAACAGCTGTTGATGGGGTGGACGGCTGGAACCAATTGGCGAAGGGCCGATTTGCCCTGATCGTCACTGATGTCGATATGCCCCGGATGAACGGAATAGAGCTTGTGACGCGGATCAGGGCGGATGAGCGTTTTTGTGATCTGCCGGTCGTGATTGTTTCCTACAAGGATCGGGAGGAGGACCGTCAGCTGGGGCTCCAAGCGGGTGCAGATGATTATCTGACCAAAGGGAGTGTCCACGACGAGGGCCTTTTGGAGGCGGTTCGGCATTTGATCGGCTCACGGGAGGATGCTTGAAAGTTGCCATAGCCCATCCGGAAGCCACGGTTCGGCAGCGATTGAACGTCATTCTTCAGGACAGTTTTGGCGTCGAATGTGCGTGGGAAGCCGATGATAGTCGGGGCGTCCGATTCCGATTCCAGAAGGAACCGCCGGACATCTTGCTGTTGTCTCTGGAGCTTCAGGGTGAGGGCGTTTCTGAGTTGACGCGTGACCTGATCCGGGACGCACCCTGCGCAATATTGCTCCTCGAAGGCAGTAGCTCTTCGGATGTGTCGACGGTTTTTGATTGTCTCGGTCATGGGGCAACCGACGTTGCCCGTTTGCCCGAACATCCTTTGGCCGCGAAACCGGAGGCATGGGCTAATCTTCGGGCGCGCTTTGCCACCCTGAAAACACTGGCAGGGCGGGATCGAAGTGGGGGAGGGATGGCTTCGGCTGCAGAGTTGTCTGACGCGCTGCATCTGAACTCGCCTCCCATCGTCGCCCTGGGAGCTTCAACGGGGGGGCCTAAAGCGCTTGCGACGATTCTGGGGGCTTTTCCCGACGCTTTTCCTGCTGCGGTTGTCATTGTTCAACATCTCGATGCGCACTTCTATCAAGGGCTATCCGAATGGCTCGCTCATGGAAGCCGTCTGCCGGTTGTGGCAGTCGATGCTCCGATGTCGCTTGAGGCGGGGACCGTTTATCTGGCGGCCCGGCCTGAACATGTGGTGATGTCTCCAGGTGATCGACTCAGTTTTACCCGCGAGTGGCCGGAATTGGTCAGTCGTCCTTCCATTGATGTTCTCTTTAGAAGTCTGGCTGAAATCCGGGGGGCACGGGGTGTGGCGGCTTTGATGACCGGCATGGGTCGGGATGGTGCCGAAGGACTTTTGGCCCTTCGAAGGGCCGGTTTCTATACCATAGCCCAAGACGCCCCCTCATCGGTTGTTTATGGCATGCCCCGGGTGGCAGCGGAAATAGGTGCGGCGACCACGGTCCTGCCGCTGGAGCGGATCGGGGCCCGAATTGTCGAGAAAGTCCAGGCCCTCATCAGCGCGGAACGAGATACAGGAACCAACCCATGACCGATTCAGGAATGTTTTTTGCGACGCGTGATCACGTGGCGCGTGTCCTGCTGATTGATGATCAACGCATCATCGGCGAGGCCGTCCGGCGCATGTTGGAGGGGGCGATCGACATCGAATACCACTTCCTTCAGGATCCTGCCGAGGCGGTGGCAATGGCGCGAGAATTAAAGCCGACCCTGATCCTTCAGGATCTGGTCATGCCGGGTGTCGATGGTATCGATCTGGTCCGGCGATTTCGTCAGGATGAAGCGACGCGCATGATTCCCTTGGTCGTTCTTTCCAGTAAGGAAGAAGCGGCGACCAAGGCAGAAGCTTTCGCCGCGGGTGCGAATGACTATCTGGTGAAGCTTCCGGATCCTGTGGAGCTGATCGCCCGCATTCGCTATCACTCCTCGGCGTATCTGTTGCTGATGGAGCGCAAGGAAGCCTACCTTGCACTGGAAGCCAGTCAGAAACAGCTGGCTGCGGAGCTTTCAGAGGCGGCCGACTATGTCCGATCCCAGTTCTCCCCGCCCATTGCCGAAGGTCCGGTCAGAACCGCCTGGTTGTTTAAGCCTTGTAGCTCACTTGGGGGCGACTCTTTTGGGTATTTCAATGTCGATGAGGATCATTTTGCGATGTTTCTGCTGGATGTCTGCAACCACGGCATCGGGTGTGCGTTGCTTTCGGTCAACGCCATGAATGCCTTGCAGCATCAAACGCTTCCGGATGTGGATTATCGCGAGCCGATCAAGGTCATGGAGGCGCTCAATGCCGCGTTTCCGATGGAGAAGCACAACAATCTCTATTTCACGATCTGGTACGGCGTCTTTCAGTGGAGTACCCGAAAGATTCGGTACACCAGTGCGGGGCATCCCCCAGCCATTCTTTTGACGCCTTCAGGACTTGAGCAGCTCAAGTGTCGTGCGATGCCGATTGGGACATATGAGGGCAATACCTTCGAAGAGGGGGCTTCAGTAATTCCTGAGGGCGCGAAACTATACATCTACAGTGATGGCCTCTACGAGATCCAGACGCGTGATGGTGCCGAGCTTGAGTTCACGGTGTTTCTGGACGAACTTCAAAGGTCTGAGGTGGAACCGGGTCGCAAGGTCCATGAGGTACTGGAAACGATGGCGGACCTTCAGGGTAGGGCGCATTTCGATGATGATGTCTCGATGGTGGAGTTACTGTTTTGAATCGAAACAATGTGAAGTCTATCTTAGTGATAGTGAACCTGGCTCTGGGAATCGGCCTGATTGCCTGTGCCGAGCGGACGCCTCGGGAGGGCCAGAGCCTCAACCGGGGGCAGGACGCCCTTGAGGTCGCCCGGGCGGAGGCCGTATTGAATTTCAGCTGTCCCAAGATGAAGGCCGACCCGCGGGTGGGCAAGGTGCGGGAGAACGACGCGGAAAGCGGCCTTTTCAGTGAGTACCTGGTTCGGGTCACTGGATGCGGCGAGACCGCCGAATATCGGGTCAGTTGCCGGGCTGGAGGGCTCTGCGCTGTTGAGGAGTGATTCAGCTCCGAGGTGGGGAATGCCCCAGACTTTGTGCAATATCGGCGTTGAATTGATCGATGGCTTCGAGCGTGACCTCGTCGAGAACCCGTGACGCAATGAAGCTCGGTTGGAGGGTTACGGAGTAACTGCCGAGGGCCAGGAGCCGTGTGAGTGTCTCGGTATCGCGAATACTCGCGGCGACTAACTTCACCCCACTCTCCTGGAGCCTAACGCAGGCCTCGACCAAGGGCCACGGATTTTGCCCCTTGGCCTCGATACGTCCAAGGTAGGGGGCCACATAATCGGCCCCCACGGATCGGGCCCAGAGGAGCTGAATGGGATTCGAAAGTCCCGTCAAAAGGATCGGGACATCCAGTTGCCGAAGGCGATGAAGGACAGGGCTCCAGCCGGGATGACAAGGCACCTTGATGACCAGTCGGGTGCGACTGATGGCGGCGGCAGGCAGGAGCTCTTCGAGCCACGCTGATAATTCTTCGGGATCCGGACGGGGCGCCTGCAGCATCAGCTCTGGTATGCGCCTTACGCCGGCCTGGTGCACCAGGTATCGATAGGTTTCGAGGGTTACGGGAAAGCCCGCGCGATGGATCAGGGTGGGATTGGTCGTCACCCCGTGAAGTGCGGGACACCCCTCGGGCAATGCCCAGAGACTGGGGTCCGCCGTATCAAGGTAAATTCGCATATTCAGGATTCTATGTCTGAGAAAAAGCTGTTGTCCTCGCCAGCTTCATGCAAGGCGATACGGGTTGCCTGTGCCTCAAGGGCGGCCGATTGGCTGCTAGATAAGGGGGCAGATCGATCCGATTGAGCCCGCTCAAATTTCTCAAAGACCGGACGAATCTGGCTCTCCAAAACGCCTGGCGGAATCGGAATCAGGGTGCCGCTGGAGAGGTGAAAGCCATCGAACGTCACGATGCGACCCAGAAGGATCAGCCCCGCTTGCCCTGTCGAAGCGAGGCCCAGATCGATCAAGTCGATGGACTCTTCGTGAATGAGGTCGACGAGTCTGGCACCCCGATGGGGCGTAATGGATTCGACCATGAAAACCGAGAAACGGGCAGTGGTCAGGGCATTCAACCATGCCATCTCCTGCTCATCAGAGGTGTTTTCCAGCGTTCGCTCGATGACATTTTTGCCCGCGCGTCTGAAATGATGCAGGCAGTAGTCATACGCAATGGCAATTTCGTCATCCTGGTTGATGATGAGCGTTCCCGACTTCACCAAGCCCAGTTTCTTGGCACATTCGGGAAGGGCCGGTTTCGGCAGTTCCTTGATCATGCGGACCTGGAGATCACGGCCCATCGCGCGGGCGGCGCGGTAGCGATCGAGAGTCTCCGTGTCAGAAGTGCCATGGCCGAAGCCGAAAAGCCGTTTTAACCAGGCCATAGTGTTTCCGCTGATCAGGTGGTTGGGAACCCAAATCCTAGAAGATTTGTGGTCAAAGCGCGATTGTCATACTCCCTTGAGTCCAATTTGCTAAAATCTCCGGCCGTTTTCAAGATTGCCCTCGGATGGCTCAAAAGCTTTATATCGAAACCCTCGGATGCCAGATGAACGAGTACGACT
This sequence comes from Pseudomonadota bacterium, assembly GCA_039795615.1. GTDB lineage: Bacteria > Pseudomonadota > Gammaproteobacteria > Methylococcales > Methylococcaceae > UBA6136. Next base: position 1,740 of record JBDKLO010000172.1, on the reverse strand, counting down.
CCGCCAAGATGCGGGACGTACTGGAGGCATCGCACGGCTTCGAATTGACGGAGAACCCGGAAGAAGCCGACGTGCTTCTGATGAATACCTGCTCTGTGCGCGAGAAAGCCCAGGAAAAGGTGTTCTCCGAGCTGGGTCGCTGGAGGCCGCTCAAACAGGCCAAACCCGACCTCGTGATTGGCGTCGGCGGCTGTGTCGCCAGCCAAGAGGGTGAGTTTCTCCAAAAGCGAGCCCCTTACGTTGACTTGGTTTTCGGACCGCAGACGTTGCATCGCTTGCCCCAGTTGTTGGATCAGGTGCGTAACGAAAAGACGCCAGCCATCGACGTTTCCTTTCCCGAAATCGAAAAATTTGATGCGCTGCCTGAACCCCGGGCCGAGGGACCCAAGGCTTTCGTCTCGATCATGGAAGGTTGCAGCAAGTACTGCACTTTCTGTGTGGTGCCCTATACCCGGGGAGAGGAGATCAGTCGACCCCTCGATGACGTGATTGCCGAACTCGTCGCCTTGGCTGATCAAGGTGTCCGTGAAATTATCCTTCTGGGTCAGAACGTCAATGCGTATCGCGGGGCCATGGAGGATGGCGAAATCGCCGACTTCGCGTTGCTGCTCCATTATGTTTCTGCCATTGAGGGTATTGACCGCATTCGCTATACGACGTCGCACCCGGTTGAATTTTCTGACAGTCTGATTGCGGCCTACGCTGAGCTCCCGAAGCTAGTGGGCCATCTTCACCTTCCTGTTCAGAGCGGTAGCAACCGGATCCTGGCTCAGATGAAGCGGGGTCATACCCGTGAGGAATATATCGACAAGATCCGCCGACTCAGGGATCTGCGTCCAGACCTCTCCCTCTCGTCGGATTTCATCGTGGGTTATCCAGGAGAAACAGAGGCTGATTTTGAAGACACCATGGATCTCATCGAGACCTTGGGTTTTGATCATTCGTACAGTTTCATTTACAGCCCAAGACCTGGAACGCCTGCAGCGGATTTATCCGACGATGTCAGTTCCGAAGAGAAAAAGCGCCGCTTGCAGCGCCTTCAGAATCGGATCAACGAAATGTCAGCGGCCCTTTCTCGCTCGATGGTGAATTCGGTGCAGACGGTGCTCGTCGAGGGAACCTCCAAGAAGGATGGTCGAGAGCTTTCGGGACGCACCGAGAACAATCGAGTGGTGAATTTCCCCGGGGATCCCCGCATGATCGGCCAGTTTGTTGATGTCCTGATCACCGATGCCATGCCGAACTCACTGAGAGGTCGCTGGGTCCCTTCATCATCGGCAGCCGCTACCGAGGTATCCCCTCATGAAGTTCGTCCTTGAGTACTAGCCACGCCACCCGCCATCTTCGGTTGACCCCGGATGACAATGAGAGGCTGGCCAGCCTATGCGGCCAGTTTGATGAGCACTTGCGCCAGATCGAGAGGCGCCTCGGAGTCGAGATCGCCAATCGCGGCGCAGAATTTACGCTTTTGGGTGACGAGCGGGCAATTGCTGCGGCCCAGGGCGTGATCGAGAGCCTGTTTATGGCCAGTGCGGAAGAAGTCATTACGCCGGAACGCGTCCATCTCTCTCTTCAGGACGCCAATATTGAGTCGTTGTTGGCCGGCGAACCCACATCCAGTGCCCCGGTTCTCAAAACCCGGCGGGGTGTGATTCGGCCCCGGGGTCTTAACCAACAGCACTATCTGCAGTGCATCAGCCAAAACGACATCAATTTCGGGATTGGGCCTGCCGGAACCGG
>JBDKLO010000171.1:0-6176 GCA_039795615.1 Pseudomonadota bacterium | reverse complement strand
AGGTCTGGTCAAAGGCGGCGATCACCTCTTCCGGGGTCCCTTCGACATGGCCTGGATCTTCAACGCCCCAATGCGCCCGGATGGCGGGTCCAAGGAACACAGGACAGGGTTCCTTTCCGGCCGAATCACAGACCGAGACCAGAATATCAATGGGCTGATCTCGAAAGGCCTCCATCGATTTACTGGTGTAGCCCTCGGTCGGGAGCTGGTTTCGGGCCAGGGTCGCAAGGGCGCCCTGATTGATACGGCCAATCGGCTTGCTGCCGGCGCTATGACCTTTGAATCGACCTTGACCCAAGGCTGTAACGAGGGCTTCGCCCATGACGCTGCGGCAGGAGTTTCCTGTACAGAGAACCAATACATTCAATACTTCGTGACTCATAGGGATCTGAAAGTGAGGGTTGGATGAGAGTTCAACAACAGCCGCCCTTGAGTGAGGGCGCACAACAGGCGCTTTTTTCTTCAGTCTCCGGGGGTTGCTGCGTTTCACCAAAGACCGGGATCGAGCCCAGCGAATGGAATGCTTCCCAGGGGATCCCCTGCGGATCCTGGGTCCAGTATTTATCGGACTCGGCATAGCAACAGGCCGTCCCCTTTTGTTCAACGACAGGGAGCGCCGCCTTTGTCAGTCGCACTTCGATTTCTGAGAGCTCGGGATCCGACTCCACCTGGATTCCGAGGTGATCCAAACCTATCGGTGCTCCCCGGGCGGAGATCGCAAAATTGACCTTGGGATCTTCCAGCATCCACTTGGCATAGTCGGAGTGAATCACCGAAGGCTCGCTTTCAAAAAGGGCTGAGTAGAAACGAATATTGGCGTTGAGGTCATCCACGCTAAGATGAATATGCAGACGTTTCATGAGGGGTCTCCAGAAGAATTCAGCAGGATTTACCGTTACAACAGTTTTCGGTGAGGAAGGCCATGACCGCTTTCATGCGCGCGTAATGGGCCGAATAAATGAGAAACCGTCCTTCCTGCTTTTGAAGGATCATCCCTGCATGGACCAATTCCTTGAGATGGAAGGAGAGCGAGGATGGGGGGATTTCTAAAGTTTCGGCAATCTTTCCCGCCGTCATTCCCTCCTCTCCCACCTGCACCAGCAGGCGGAAAACGGCCAGCCGGCTGGATTGGGCCAAAGCGGTCAGTGCCAGAACGATTTCTTGCGTTTCCATGTTTCTACTATAGTCGAATTGTGAAAATGAAACCATGACATGATTCACGCCGAAGCCAGTTGAAAAAACGCGTGTCAGCCAGTGGCAGAAGTCTTATTGGGGAGAAGACGGGGGCGTCCGAAGGAATTGGGAATAATCCTTGATCGCTTTCTTGCAGGAGGCCTGACTCAAGGTGATATTCCCTGACTTAAGGGGCGCATTGATCTTGTAGGGTACGGCATTCATGAGAGATTCAAACTCGTCAGGGGCATCGGAGGCGACGGGACAATGCGCCTGCTGAATCCATCCCGGAATGGAAGCCACACTGCCACCGAGAACCTGATGGGCCAGACAAATGACGATGGCCTGGGAGACGGGACAGATACATTCGTAATGATCGTAACTATTGCCGCACTCGGTAAACGCCTGTTGATTGGCAAATTGATAGATATTGCCCAGGGCCAGGTAAAGCTTTTGTTGCTGGCTGGTCACTTGAACCTCCGGCACAGTCGCTAATCCGGCGGTTGGGAAGATCGGACCCCTCGCTTTTCCGATCTTGAAACGGAACTGAAACCCCGCCTGGGTGGAAACGGCATGAGGCACGTATTCTTCACCGCTGGCGTTCAGATATTCCGCTCCAGCACCCATGCCACCGCCCCCCTTGAGGATGACCTCTCCTTGATGACGCAGCCCTTGATCGAGTTGGCTGAAGAGATTCAGCAACTGGGTCTGATACTCGCTCACGATGGCCGGATCGAAACTATGCGTCACAACCCCGGTGATGGGCTGGTAGTAGCTGTACTGGACCACTCGCTCATTGGAACTGGTGCCTGCTCCCAGCCCTAATTGGTTGTAGCTTTGATGGTCCTGATGATAGCCATTGGCAAACTGCATCCCTCCCCCGCCGCCGGCGCCCAGGGATGAGATGGTGGAAGAAGGATCCGGGTGCGCCATCGAGGTCAGCCCCCCGCCGCCGCCCCCACCGAATGCGAGAAGCGTCCGACTTAAGCTTCGGGAAGTCAGGACAATCTCTCCACCCCACCCGGCACCCCCACCCCCGCTGATGCCCTGATAATCCGGAGCCACAGCGAGCGGTGAAGGGCTGTAGAAGGTCGAGGACGTAAAACCGCCTGCCTCATGCTCGAACACATCGGCGCCGTCACGTCCCAACGCCTTCACCAGAGGATCATAGCTCCCACCCATTCGAAACTGAGTCAATGGCAAAGCGTCGGTCGGAACCAAAAGATGGCTGAAATAATCGGGATATCGCCGTAAAGCCGGCGGCAGCGGATTGCCATTCCCTGGAATGGGGATCACCTGCTGGCCGATACTTGAAACATAGGCCAAAAGATCGCACAAAGGTACACCTGCGCCCAGAATCAATGCCGGATTCCATGGCGCCGGTGTCTCAAGGCAGGGCACCGTCGTCTGGGCCGGATCCAGATAGTCCGGACTGTGTGCGTTTTTGGGTGGCTTGGTTTGATAGAAGAAAAATTGACGCTCGATCGGGAGATTCAGTCCGAGCCTTTGAACCAAAACATCAAATACCTGATTCACGGCATTGTAGCTGGCAGGACAGTAGAGGTTACGAGCGTAAGGGTAGTCTTCGACGGAGAGGCAATCGGCGGCCGATCGAATCGTACACTTGAACTGTCCACCGGCGATGGGCTGGCACACAGGTCGCGCCTCGACGACATGGGCTGACATCAGAAGGACCCAACCGAAAAGCCCAAGAATCGATAAGCGGCACATGAAAATCCCTCCAGCTTGGGCCTCAAGACGCAGAAATCGCTGCGTGACCGAGATCGCTTCACCCTAATGATGATTCATGGGCCGCATCATACGCCCGGATGGGCCTGTCGCCGTTTCATTCCATCATACCCTCGCTATCTGCTAGCGTCTTTCACAGAGGATGGGATACCCTGCACCCTTACGAAAGGATTCATTCATTCCTAAGACCTCAGCAACGAGACCCATGGAATGAACCCGCCATCTCCCCATACTCCTCATAGATCGGTCAAAAAGACCATGCATTTGATCAAGACCTACGCCGTCGCCATCGCCCTCACACTGATTGCGCTGATTGCGCTGTTTGCCCTGCGCCCTAACCAACCGGATGCCATCAGTCCGATCGTTCCGGTGAATACGGAAAGCCCAAGGTCAACACTCATGGGTTTTATGGACACGATCAACAAGCGCTATGCCATCGGACTGGGCGAGCATGGCATTTATACGGCGTTCATCAATTCCGGGCGTCTTTTTCCGAACGAAACTGAGGAAAATGCTCTTCGTGAAATGTACGCGATCCGCCTGATACCGGCGAAGTACATGGACCTGAGTGCTGTGGCTGATGCCTCGAAGATCGAATCGATGTGGCGACTTTCCTCACAGCTCAAGGAAATCCTGGATCGATTGCCGATCCCCGAGGCGGGGTTGATTCCCGATGCCGCCATGATGGAGCGTGATCACAAGAGCAGTTGGCAGATTCCTGGAACCGAAATCATCATCAGTCGAATCGACTCAGGCCCGCAGGCCGGAAAGTATCTATTCAGCGCCGAAACCGTAGCCAATGTGCCGAGATTCTATGAGGCCATCAAGGAGATGCCTTATCTCCACTTCGGCTCACCCGGGTTTTACAACTACACCTTCCATACACCCGGTGGTTTGAGCCTCTTTTTCAGGCACATCATTCCGATGCGCTGGTCCATGAACCTTCCCTCATGGACGCAATATCTGATTGCCGATCAGCCGGTTTGGCGATGGATCTGTATCTTGATTGCCATGGCCCTTTTTTTTGCAATCACCCAGTCGAGCTGGATGATCGCCAAGCGATTGTCGCACCATCATGAGAAGGTCGATCCGATCTGGGACCTGTTTCCCTATATCACTCTGGTGATTTTGACCCCGACTTACTCCTTCTTCTTTACAGAAGTACTTCGCATCTCTGGCCTGATCTATGCCAGCTTCAATGTCTTTTTCTGGGGCACCTTTTTTATCGCCCTCACCTGGCTGGTGTGGAAAGGAGGGCACATTTTTGCTGAAGCCATTATCGAGAGAAACGAGATCAAAGCCGTCAGTATTGATAGCCAGATCATCCGACTGAGTTTTCGCCTGCTGAGCCTCATTCTCTCGCTCGCGCTCATTACCGAGGGAGCCAATCGCCTCGGGATGCCCGCCTATTCGATTCTGACGGGGCTCGGTATCGGCGGCCTGGCCGTTGCACTTGCAGCTCAGCACACCCTTGCAAATCTTCTGGGATCCCTGATCATCATGTTCGAAAAGCCCTTCAGGGTCGGACACAGCATCAAGGCCGGAGCGGTTGAAGGTGTCGTAGAGGATGTCGGTTTTCGATCCACGCGGATCAGAACCCTCCAGAACAGTGTGGTCAGCGTGCCCTCCAGTGATCTCGTCAACCAGTCCATCGAGAACATGACCACCCGAAAATTCCGGGTCGCAAGAAGGCACCTCTATTTCTCATTAAAGACGCCCATCTCGAAAATCGAGACGCTGATGCAGGACATCAGGGACATCATTCATCAGGGCGGCCATGATGATCACCATTCCAGCGAAGTCATCCTGAAGAGCATCAGCAGCAAAGGCTATGAAGTCATGTTTGACTTCAAAGTGAGGGCCTATAAAGAAGCTGAAGAGTTCAAGGAACAGCAGCGTATTCTTCTGGCCATCGCCCACGAGGCGGAGCGGGATGGCATTCAGTTCTCACGCTACACCAATTGGCTGGAATTGCCGGAGCGTGGAGAAAGTGCCAGCGAACCGCATACCGAGGTCAGCGCGCGCCCCTCTCGACCTGAGGCGCCTTCAGTGGGCGAATAGATTCGAATCTTTCGAGCCCCCCGTCCCTTTTTTAACTTCAACCCAGAACGATAAGGAGCCTGTTCCATGCGTGCCACCATTCCCTCCCTTGTCCTTGGTTCCCTTGTCCTCCTGTCCCTTCCTGCCCTGGCTGATGGCTGGCAATCCGTCGGTGATACCGAGGATGGCAGCAGTTTCTACCTTGAAATGAGCAGCCTTAAAAAGACCGCCAAAGGGGGTCAGATCTGGACGATGACCTCATTGCCTGTCCCGAAGGATGGCTACAGTTCGCTCAAGACGCTGTTTGAATTTGACTGCAAATCGCACAAGCACCACATCATCGACATGGCGTTTTACTCCGAGACGATGGGCAATGGGAATCAGGTCAAAAACATCCTGATTCCAAAGACGGTGTGGGTCGCAACGGATCCCAATTCAACGGAAGGGGCGTATATGGAAGTCGCCTGTGATGCCCTTCGCGCACCCAAGTAGCGAATCGAGACCTGTAACCCGAATCGGCTGTTAAAGATCAGACAGCCTCTCAGACTCAGGGACCCGAACTGGCCATCGCCTTACGGCCAGTTCGGATCATCCAGTGTGTCAATCCACCGGGGCTCATCCCCTGGGGTCAGCGCATCAAGGTTTCCCGCACAAAGTGCCATTGATGTCGCATTGAGGCTCAATCGAATTATTCCTTTGCGCCTGATTGAGGACCGAGATCGCCTGATTGCTCTGTGCATTCGGCGTTGCACATCCACACACCTGGCTCGCACAGCAGCTGCAATTCGCCAGCGATTCAACCAGGGCGACCTGAGCAAAATTGGCAATCTGCCCAACACCCTGGCAAGCCTGACCGGCGAGCGCTGCCTGCGCCTTCACCGAGGGGTCGTAGCCTTTGCCCTGACCAATTCCGATGGTCGTACAGAGCGTTGAATCACAGGTAAAGCCTACCTGAAGCCCCGGCGTCACCGGCGTACTGTTTTGATATGACGCACAGACATTCTGGCAAAGCTGGCTATTGGGGTCGACCACCTGCGTCGACACCGGCTTGTTGGGATTGTAGAGGGGGCATCCATTTTTACCCGCCTGATCGGGAGTACAGGTGGCATCCGGTAACGGCAACGGCTGATTGCCGGGGTTATAGGCTGCAGACCAGACATACTGCGTATTTCCTTTGACCTTGGTCCCGTTGGCCTGGATATTGGCATCACAGT
>JBDKLO010000170.1:0-10980 GCA_039795615.1 Pseudomonadota bacterium | reverse complement strand
CCCATCCCGACCACGATCTTGCGCAGCGCCCGGTCGTTCATGTCCACAACCCGCTTCCACTGGATTCTGCGGGGATCGATACCCAGGCTATTGCCATGGTTGATGTGATTGTCGATCAGCGCCGAAAGGAGATTGTGCGCGACCCCAATCGCGTGGAAATCTCCGGTGAAATGAAGGTTAATGTCCTCCATCGGCACGACTTGAGCATACCCGCCACCCGCGGCACCGCCCTTCACACCAAAACAAGGACCCAGCGAGGGCTCGCGAAGGCAAATCAGGGTTTTTTTCCCAATTCGGTTCAGCGCATCCCCCAGACCCACCGTCGTCGTGGTCTTGCCCTCGCCTGCGGGCGTTGGGCTGATGGCCGTGACCAAAATCAGCTTGCCATCGGGTTTCGAGGAAAGGCCTTCGATGTGCTCCAGCGACAGCTTGGCCTTGAAGTGGCCATAGGGATCGAGAGATTCGGCGGGAATGCCGAATTGCTCCCGCGCGATCTCCATCACGGGCTTAAGGTGAGCGGCGCGGGCAATTTCAATGTCAGACATGGGCTCAGAATGCGTTGGGGATGAGGAATGCTGCAATTCTAACAAGTCCGGGAAGCGCGAGGCCTCGCAAACACTTCAGGCTTTGCCAGAACAGCACTTTTTGAATTTCTTACCACTGCCACAGGGGCATGGCGCATTTTTGAGTGTTTTGCCGAGATGGGCGATTTTGCCATGGTAGGGAAACGTCGCATCAAGGTAGACCCAATGCCCCCGATGCCGGACAAAGCGACTGATTTCATGGAAGAGATAGGTATCATCACCGAGTTCATACGTCGCCTTGAACTCGACGACTCCCCGCTCTTCGTCGGGCCCACCACCAAGGGTGTCAACGATTTGAAGGGTTGACCAGCGTCGCTCGTCCTTATCAAAACTGAGGTGAGGGGGACGTGTGGAGAGATCCCAGGAATCCAAAAGATACTCTGAATTTCTAAGCTGGAAGGCGCTGAACCGTGAACGCATTAGGGACTCAGAGGTCTCGGGCATCCTGGCACCGGAATGATAGGGGGCACAGCAGCTCGAATAATCCAACGCTGAATGACAGGGGCACGGGCCAGCAAAATCCATGGCTTTCCTCGACAGCTTTTAACAGGACGGACGGCGATTCTAGCAATTGGGTCCGCACTATTCGATCAATAGCACTGTGGGGCCTTTGGATTCGCCTTCCTCAGGTCACGAGGATATTCCTCAGCCGCTAAACGAATCGACCGGAGCCTTCATGTTCCGGTCGTTCAAATCGGCGTCTTGGCCAATTAGTCGGGCAGAGACTCCTCAAAGCCTTTGAGTGGACCCAACACCGTTGATCGCCCCCCCTTGCCCACGGCCGGCACAATCTCCAACTGATCTGCCGCAAAGCTTGGATTTATCGTCGAGGCTTGATTCGTGAAGCCATCGGGTAACGCAAGGGATGGATGATCAAAGGGAGCTTGTTCCCAACGAACACGCTCATCCGTCAGGCTTTTAAGGAAGTCAACCAGATCTGCTACATCTTGATCGGGCATGCCGAACGGGAATATCGTCTGCTGCAAAATGTCCTTATTGCTGACATTACCCCCACGATTGTAGAACTGAGCCACCTCAAGCAGGGACTTCATGCTTCCATTGTGCATGAAGGGCCCCGTCAGTTCGACATTTCTGAGTGTGGGGATTTTGTAGGTATAAAGGGTTGCAAATGCTTTCCCCTGATCTGGCAATGCAAGTTGCTGATTGAGGCCGTCCATCGTCGGGACTTTCGCTGCTCCCCGCCGACCAGAACACTTCCCTGGCTTGAATCCGTTAGGATCATTTCTAAGGGCATCGGGTGACCAATCAACAACGAAAGGATATTCCATGTCACATGAATAAACGGTGACCGGATCGATCAGATTCACACTGCCCTGCTTAAGCGCATTGATGTATTGCGCCGTAAACGACAGGGGATTACCCCACGGATCATTGGCGTTTTGACCTGGATCGTAGCTCTCAGGAACGACTCCGGTATTGGCAAAACCCACATCACCAAGGGCATAAGGGATCGTTGAGGTCAGCGGTGTGAATGCATAGGCAACGCGATTAACAAAAACCGGCCCATCGCCGTTGTTCGCCTTAAATATCGAGGGGTTTGCTGCCGCAGAGAATGTGGGCCCTGCGTGACAGATCGCGCAATGATTATCGAGAAAAACGACCAGTCCTCGCTTCTGTGCGGGAGAAAGACCGCTCGGGACTTTCCCTCCGACCACATACTGATCAGTGTACGGCGTCATTGGGGTGTCATAGGGCGATTTATCCGAGATCAGAGTTGACTCGTACATTTGGACGGCCAAGCCGAAAAACAATGCAAAGTTGGCCTCCATCTGCGTATAGGACTTACCCTGAACAGTTACAGGTGTCTGGCTCGACCAATATTTCTTGGCGAACGCCTTAGCAATGAGGTCTCGGTAAGTCAGACTGAGGCCACGACCCGAGGGGTTCCGAACCTCAGCCAACAAACTGTCATCTACCGCGACATCCTGACCTGAGAGACCCGCAAGATTCAGGACTTTGTTTCCTACATCCGGGAACTGTCTCTGCGCGCAGGACATTTCCACACTGTTTACAGGGGGGCCAACCGCCTGTGAGGCCAGCGATGAATTGGTCAGATTCAGACGAACTTTCTTGACTTGGTTGCCCTGCGCAATCCAGACGCCAGCATCCGGGTCACGAACCCCCCATGGCGATTCGCCGTTAAAGACATTGTTGGCACGCCCATCCCAGAAGTTTCGAAAATTGAACGCAGCATTGATCACGCTTGGCGCATTCCGACCCGTCGTCTGCCGTGAGTTCCGGCCCGATAGGACATCGTGGTAAATCGGATCAGGAACTGAGTTACAGATATCATCCTGAGCGGGCGGATTGACCTTCACAAAGTTGGCCATGAAGGTACCTTGAGAGCCGACCACATCGTCCGTTGAAAACAGCAGTTTTGAATTTTTATCACTGGGGTCAGAAAAGGCCCACATCGGAAAATCACTTTTCCTCAGCTGATAGTTCGTGTTGATCTGGCTACTGGGGTTAGCGCCCGATTTAGTCGGCTGAAAGGTCAAGCCCATGAGCCGATTACTGTCCAAATCGCCCGTATTCAATTGATTCCTGGAGCGCTCGTCGGCACCTGCATGATAATGGCAGGTAGCACACGCCGTGCCATCACTGCTAACGGCAGTATCCCAGAACAAGGCCTTGCCAAGGATCCGGGCGAATTTTTGATTCACAATGACCGGGGAGGTGCCGGCTACCAAGCCGGGTACTCGAGGGACCCTGACTGTGTTTAGCCCGGGTGCCGGCTTTCCATGCCCAAAAGCGACCCCATGAAAACCGCACAACAGGCCGAGGAAAACCCCAAGAGAAAAGCATCGCTTCGTCATATTCAACTCCATAATCCCTTAATGGGGCTCGTTTTTCTGCAAACGAAGTTCAAAGGGCTGCAGGGGCCCCAGGGTAGTGGACCGCCCTTCTCGACCAACCGCAGGAACATGGATGGTGCGATCCATGGATATCGATTGCCCCAAACTCGAACCCTGATCTGCGACTCCCTCAGGCACATCCAGCGAAGGATGATCAAAAGGCGCTTGTTCCCATCGAACCCTTTCATCGGTTAGTGAATGAAGGAAGGCGACCAGATCAGTTTTGTCTTCAGCACTCAACCCCAGACTGACCACCAAAGTAGCAAAATGCTCTTGATTATTGAAGTTACCAGCACGGTCATAAAAGTCCAACACTTCGCTCAAGGACTTCATTCCGCCGTTATGCATATAGGGACCCGTGAGCTCAACGTTTCTGAGTGAGGGGATTTTGAAGGCCCCGTTAATCATGGTGAGTGCTCGCCCCTTGCCCGGCCGTTGCTCCTCCTGAAGCAGGATCGATGCGAACGGGACCTTGGAATACTGGCGAGCCTTTCTGCATTTGGCCGGTGATCTGACCGTGGGATCGTCCCTCAACTCTATCGCTGCATAATCCAGGGTGAACGGGTCGAGAAAATCGCAGGCATACACCCGAATGGGGTCTGCCATCTCCTGACGCACGCCCTCAAGAACATCAAGATACTGCCGAGAAAATGAGTACGGGTTCCCAAAAGGATCCATACCGCCAAGCCCAGAATCGAGTTCCGTCGGGACGACACTGGTATTGGCAAAGCCACGATCGAAGACCGCGAAGGTCACACTGTCTTGCTCTTCCGCCCCAGGAACCACGCCATTGATCACCATTCGATCCACAAGCTGCGGGCCATTCGGGTTTTTTTTCTTATTGACCACCTCGGGATACGCGGCCAGGGAGAAGGTTGGACCGGCATGACAGCTGATACACAAGTTCTTGATAAAAAGGTCCTGACCGTGGCGCTGCGCAGGGCTTAAATCACGGGGATACCCTTGCGCATCTTTTGGCGAGTCGAAGGGTGCTCGATCCGAAATCAGTGTCGATTCATAAAGCTGTATCGAAAGCCCTAGAATAAACGGAAAGTTGGCCTCAAGCTGGGTGGCGCCATCCTCTACAGAGCCATTCGAGGCCCAATAGCGTTTTGCAAAGGCGCGTTTAATCAGGGACGCGTAATCCTCGGCAAGCCCCATGCCACTGGAAGCCCGAAGTGGGCCAAGCACGCTGTCGGTAGACGAGACCATCTGTTTTGAGAGTGGACTCACAGCCAACACACGCCTGGCTGCATCCCGCAGGCTTCGCCCTTCACAAGCCATTTCTTCCGGGTTAACGATGGGGCCCACCGCCTGAGAAGCCAGCGAGGAATTCGGCAAAAGCAGGCGTTGCTTGATTAAGCCACGCTGCGGGCTTTGAACCCATACCCCTGCCTTGGGGTCGCGAGCGCCCCATGGCGTCTCGCCATTGAAGACATTATTGGCTCGACCATCCCAGAAGTTTCTGAAATTGAAGGCCGCATTAATCACATTTGGCGCATTCCTCTGCCCCACCTGCCGCGTCAAGCGTCCATTGCGCTGAAAGAAGTTTCCAAGCTCTGGGGCGCATGCATCGGCTTCGCCATTAAGACCGGATGCAATGAACTTCCTGCGGAAAGCCCCCGCTGAACCCATGACAAGGTCTGTACTGAACTTCAAGCCTGAAGCATTGTTGGTGGGATCAACGAATTGAGCAAAAGGAAAATCAAGAGAGGATGGCGTGTAGTCAACAGTTGCCAATCGTCCCGATCCCATGAGGGAAAATCCAGCCCCTGTATCATGGTCCGCGTGGTATTCAGAGCGGCCCAGCTGGTTCCGTATTCTGCCATCCGTGCCAGCTGCAAAATGGCATGACGCGCAAGCCATACCATCACTGCCAACATTCGTATCCCAAAATAATGCCTTGCCCAGCGCGATTGCGGCTTTCTGGTCCACGATGATGGGATCTGCTCCATTCAAAAGCCCTGGTACCACGGGAACACGGACAGACCTGAGAGACTCGGGCGCCTTGGTTGTGGTGATAGAAAATGCTCGATAGGGCAAGAGAAATGCGCTCAAGACAAGAGCACCATTGATGAATAACTTTTTACAACCAACCTTCATGTCAACATCCAGCGATGAAGCGCCGATTTAGCGGAAAAATATCCTGCAAGGAAAAAACCAATGGTTGAGGCCTGAGTGACCAGGCCTTAACCATTGAGTCTTCAATCCCCTAAAAAACAAGAGGGCCCTGAGCATCAGGACCCTCTTTATACCGTCCCATCAGTTAGGACGGCCCATAAGAGACCGGGAGGGGAGTACCCTCGCCGCTCAATTAATAGTTGCTGCGATCGCGCTCCGTTGACACCGTAATAGTGACCGGCAAAAGCTTCTTTACGGAGTTATCAATCGGAGGCGTGCTCACGGGATAAGGACTGATACCACCGGTTACAAACTGGTAAACACCGGTCTTTGCTGCAACGAAGCTGACGGTCACATAGCCCGGAATACCGTCCTGAAGTCCAACCAGATCACCGTTCTTGAGCGATGACTGGGCGTTGTAACCTGGAGCCAGGTTATCGGCATCATAACCATTCGTTACGTAGAGCATGTTGATGGTGCCGACAAATTCACCGGTCGTGTCGTTGACGGCGTTGTCAACTTGCCAGCTTGAGGTTTGGTTATAAAAGTGATCCGGCACGTAAGTCAGTCCATTACCCTTGTTGCCATTGCTCGTCGCAGGACGGAACCAGACCGTCAGACCGGGATGCAGGCCAGTATTAGTGCGGCCATCAACGATCAGAGTGACCTTTTGACCCTTGGTCGCACGGAATTGTCCCCACGCCGACTTGTGAGTCCAGCCCTTGTTGGAAAAAGCCGGGTCAGCCCAGCCCAGACTGGCCACACCCAAGGAAACCGAGTTGCCCTTGCCGAAATCCGAGATCGCAGGGACCGGCTGCGTTGCAGCCGTAGCGATTCCACCCTGAACCAACATGGCGAGAGCGGCCAGTCCGATCGAAACTTTCTTCATAAAAACACCTAAAAATAATAAGCGGTAATTCCAAACGGTCTTGGTATACCCGGCAAATATCCGTAGGAAATAATGCCCAGGCGCCAAGCAGGAACCTCAAACGATTGTCTTCGTGCTCCTTCAAATCCTGACGGAGGTTGATCCAAATCCTTGGACCCAACCACATCACAGATTTGAAAAGTAATAGCAAGCTTTGTGCCGCATAAGGGCCGCCCGCATCAGGCAAGCCATGAGAGCCTGGTGGTTTTGCATCAGTACGGAATAACTGTGGCAAATGCCACATTCCATGAGTCTTTTGACATAAATCTCGGCATTGACGGGAGAGTCACTACCGGACTCTGACCGCGTCCGACTGTTGGGTGTGCTCACCCGAGGCCGTATCACAATGGTCTTCGACCGTGTAAGTGATCGCCTGATTGGGATTTTTTCCAACCTTACTCAACTCAAGAAGGTAGTCACCCGCCCCCCCTTGAATGCTGGAGTAAGGGGTCCATATGTTCTTGATCGGCATCGTCGTGGTCGTGGCGACTTGACCCGGGATGCCACCTAAGCTGGTGATTGTTAGGTTGACTGAAAAATTCTTGGTCGCAACCTGCCTGAGGCGAAAGATCATCTGCGCCGCAGGCTCATAGCAGGTGATTCGCCATCTCACAACGGCGGTCTTGGATGCCGGAATGGCTCCCTGCAGGGTGTGCGCGTCGGCCGTGATCTGAAAAAGTGGCGCGAGCATCAAGATGAGAACAGCTGAGCACTTGAATTTGCTATTCATGATTTACTCCTCCTTGGGGGGGTGGATTGTATACAACGATTCAAGGCGTGCACCAGCGAGTGCGCGCACATCAGGGTCCTCATCTGTCATCCCGCGCTCAAAGATTTCCCGGGTTTCTCCCGTAACCCCCAGAGCATCCATGGCGAATAGCCGAACCTCGGCACTGGAATCCTGGGTTGCCTCCAGAATCAAGGCCTGACTCTCCGCCCCGTCGAATACTGCCAAGCCATGAATCGCTGAGGCCCTAACCGTTGATTGACGATCACGAGATAGGTCCTTGAGTAGCGACATTACCAATGGGCCCTCGATAGCCAGGTTCGCCAGAACTGCATCAATTCCATTGGCTCGCTCATCCGCGCTTGGGGACTTCAACATCTTCTCAATGTTCGGAGCAATCTGACCAAGTCGGGCGTAAGTATTTTTCTCTAGCTGAGAGGGCTCATCTTGCCAAACCTTAACTTTGATACCGCACCAGGCCGATGAACCAGGAAAACAGTTCCTACGATCGGCCTGAATCATAAAACTGACGCCTCCGCCAACCAGGCATTTCAATAAAATCCGCGGCTCATCTGCCTCGCAATTGAGAGTTTTCAATTCAGTCGAAAGGCCATTCTGCTCAACGCTCGCAGAAAGCGCGCTTGCAAGTTCCCTCAAAATGCGCGGGAGGGAAACCCCCTTGGCCGAAACATGAACCAAATCTTTGGGCCCTTTATCGATCTGAATTGGCTCCCTATTCAGACCCTCAGCAGAAACGGGGGTGCACGCCAACGACCAAAGCAACAAGCTGCCGACACAAAACTCTCCGAGAATCCTTGCCATGGTCTGCAATCTCAAAAATCTACCGGAATCCGTGCCTAGGATAAAAAAGCTGAACGATCGAGGACCAGCGGCCGAGAACGCCCTGCTTATACTCTCCGCTTCCGGGCCACCGGACTCCCTGTTGGACGTCGATGTTTTGCTACCATCCATCATGACCCGTCAGCTCAACTGGGATTCTGGGCCTTTGGTTTTTGCGAACTTCAAGGACAAGCTACCTGGATTCGGGTCCAACGGCGCCTCCACATGATGGTCCGATGGACGAGGCTTCTCAAGAGACATCTCATGAATCACGCTCGCTTCAACATCGCCGTTCTCTCCTGGTACGACCAGCACGGCCGAAAAGATCTGCCATGGCAACAGCCGAAAGAGCCCTATCGCGTTTGGATCTCCGAAATCATGTTGCAGCAAACTCAGGTCGTTACAGCTATTGATTACTTCATTCGGTTTATGACCCGATTCCCCACGCTGGAGAACCTCGCCGAAAGTCCGCTCGACGACGTACTGAGTCTCTGGGCAGGATTGGGCTACTATGCGCGCGCCCGAAATCTTCATCGCACAGCGCAACAGTTGGTGTGTATACATGAGGGCCGATTTCCCAGTTCCCTCGAAGAGCTTCAAAAACTTCCCGGTATCGGACGATCCACCGCAGGAGCCATCCTGAGTCTGGGACTAGGAATCAGGGCGCCCATCCTGGATGGCAATGTCCGCCGCGTCCTGGCACGCCATGCCGCAATCGAAGGTTGGCCAGGACAGGCGGGGACGCTGCGTAAGCTCTGGGAACTTAGCGAATGCGTGACCCCTGAGGTCCGAACGGCCGACTTTAATCAGGCGATGATGGATATTGGGTCACTTATTTGCACCCCAAGGTCGCCCTCTTGCGGTGAGTGCCCATTGAACGCGACCTGCATTGCCTATCGAGAAGAAACCCAACCCCTTTACCCTGCTCGCAAACCGAGTCGCACTATTCCCGCGCGTGAGGCCTACTGGCTGATCATCAGGGACCCTTCGGGACTTGTTTATCTGGAACAAAGACCCGACCGAGGTATTTGGGGGGGACTCTTATCGCCACCGGAATTTGAGACCAAAGAAGCACTTGAGCGCTTTTGCACTGAACATTTCGGTGGCTGGCAGCCAAACCGCCTCATGTCACAAAGACGACACACCTTCTCCCATTTCCATCTCGACTTCTTTCCGGTGTTGCGCGATATTGAAGGACCGTTGAAGATACGCTTGTTGGCGACCGGACAGTTCCATGACCCGAATCTCGAAGCGCGGCTGCCGACACCGGTCCGCAAAATCCTTCGGGAACTCCCGCCTCAGACCTAAGCCTCCAGACAACTTCAATTTAACCCATCAAGCCAAATTATTCAGACGATGAGCACTCATACCGTACTCTGCAAGCGCCTCGGCAAGGAAGCCGAGGGCCTCGACAAACCGCCCTTCCCTGGCGCGGAAGGTCAGCGAATTTTCGATCACATTTCCAAGGCCGCCTGGCAGGAATGGCTGAAAGTTCAAACCATGCTGATCAATGAGCATCGCCTGACACCCTTCGAACCCGACGCCAAAAAGTTTCTGGCACAAGAACGCGAGAAATATCTCTTTGGCGGGACAGACAACCTTCCGGAAGGCTATCGGCCCCAGGGCTGAGCCTACTGCTCTTCTTCTTCCTCGCCCTCGATATAGGGCATGGTCTTGACACCGGATGCACTTCTGGAGGGTGCCGGGGCTGCGCCCCAGCTTTTTTCAGGCGTCGTTCGCACAGGCCTTGAAGGGGCCGGCGCATAGGCGGGTTCGTCCAAAGGGGCGGCCGCCGGAACCCCTCGCGTCGTCCGCGGCGGTGGCATTATTGCGGACTCGGCCTCAGGCTCCATCGGTGTCAAAGCGGGTCGAGGCTCGATTGTCCGGGGGGCATGCTGATACGTTTCCTCACCGGAGGGCGCTGACGCTTCATCCGTTTGGGATTTGGGTTTTGGCGCCAGCCCCTGCTCGGAGGCTGCAGCGGCTTGCCAACTGCTGTCAGACTCCTGACCACCGATCACCAAAGGGATTCCGGTGGGTTTCTCTACGGCCTTTCGAACCTTGTCCATGTTGACGATCGCACCGGTCTTGGCACGCATCTTTTCGATCTCGTTGCTCGCTACCTTCATCAGGAATCGAGCCCGCTGCGCGTCTTCCCGATCCAACTGGGCCTTGGAGACGTTTTCGTCCGGATCATGGCCACGGACACCCGCATCTTCATCCAAGGGCTGACTGACTTCCATATAGAGCCAACCGTTTTTCCAGCCCAATTTCACCGGCTGATTGACGAGATAAACTGGGGCGCCAACGGGCACCAGGGGGAACAGCTTGGCCACATCTTCGTTGTACATGCGCATACAACCATGGGTTACGCGCATCCCAATCCCATCGGCCTTGGCCGCATCCGTGCCATGAATCAAATACCCCGATACCCCAAGCCGCATGGCATATTTGCCCAAGGGATTATCGGGACCCGGAGGTACCACATCGGGCAAGGGATCACCCTTGGCGGCATGTTCACGCTTGATAGAGGCTGGCGGCGTCCAGGAGGGATCCTTCTGCTTATCCACCACACGCGTCATTCCCAAAGGGGTTCGCCAGTCCATGCGCCCCATGCTCACCGGATAGGTGATCACCTGCCCCATCGCGGCACTTTCAAAATCAGGTTGTGCCGAAGCGACAGGCGCCTGGACCACCTCGACCTTCTTACCGGGTTGGCAGACCGGCGCCTTGGCGGAAGCCGCCTTGGTCGCGGTGCCTTTGGCTGGAACAGCTGCTCCCTTCGCTGGGGGCGTCGCTCCCTTGGCTTGGGAACCCGATTTCCCCGCATTGGCGGGGGCGCCCTTTCCTGGGAGTGTCTTTGCACTACTGGCGAGAGGCTTTGCCGCAGGCTTGGCGGGCGAA
>JBDKLO010000169.1:0-8583 GCA_039795615.1 Pseudomonadota bacterium | reverse complement strand
GGGCCGACGCGTGGCACTTTTAGTCGGAGGGCCCGAAGGGCATCCTGAATCGGTCCGAAAAAGGGCCTCAGTGCACTGGAGCCTCTCGCCCCTGACCTTGCCTCACCCCTTGGTCCGGGTCCTGGTTGCAGAACAGATTTATCGCGCCCACAGTATTCTCAAAAACCACCCCTATCACCGCTGATGGATCCAAGCCGCCCCATGAATACCCCCGATCTGATTCTTGCATCCGCATCCCCCCGGCGCCGGGAGCTTTTGGAGCAGATCGGCGTGCGCTTCAAGGTGCTCCCTTCCGAAATCCCCGAAAGCCCAGGGCACCTCGAACTTCCCGAAGACTATGTCCGCCGCATCGCCCTTGAAAAAGCCCGGGCGGTTCAGAAAGTTCACGGAACGTCGGATCTTCCCATCCTGAGCGCCGATACCGAAGTCGTGCTTGATGGCGAGATTTTCGGTAAGCCCGGCGATGAAGACCATGCGCGAGAAATGCTGGAAAAGCTCTCCGGGCGGGAACACTTTGTCCTGAGTGCCGTTTCGTTGGTCTTGGGTTCAGAGCACTTTGAAGCCCTCAGCATGACCCAGGTGCGCTTCAGGGAACTTGATGCCTTCGAAATTGCGGCCTATTGGCGGACGGGCGAGCCCAAAGGGAAGGCCGGTGCCTATGCCATCCAGGGCCTGGGATCCCTTTTCATCGAACGACTTTCCGGGAGTTTTTCCGGCGTCATGGGACTGCCCCTCCATGAGACCGCCCAGCTCCTTCGTAAGGTGGGCATCGATCCTCTTTTAAGGCTGGAAGGCACCCCAAACGCATGAGCGATGAAATCCTCATCAATATCACGCCCCCAGAGACTCGGGTCGCGATTGTTGAAAACGGTGTCCTCCAGGAAATTCTGATCGAGCGCACCCGGCGCCGGGGGCTGGTCGGCAATATCTATAAAGGGAAGATCTGCCGAATTCTTCCCGGTATGCAGGCGGCCTTTGTTGATGTCGGGCTTGAACGGGCGGCGTTCCTCCATGTCTCCGACCTCTGCCCTTCGGTTCGCGAAAAAGCCATTGATGACCAGATCGAATTGGTCATTCGCGATGGCCAGGAGCTGTTGGTCCAGGTCGTGAAAGACCCCTTGGGGACCAAGGGCGCGAGGCTCACAACGGAACTCGCCATTCCCTCGGTGTATCTCGTTTACATGCCCCAGGCCCGATCGGGTGGCGTCTCGCAGCGCATCGAATCGGAAACCGAGCGCCAGAGGCTTCGTCAGATCGTCGATGCCTTCCAGAAGGAGCATGGCACGGGGGGCTTTATCGCGCGAACCGCGGCGGAAAGCATTGATGAAGCAGCGCTTCGGGCTGACATGCTGTTCCTGATCAAGCTCTGGAACTCCATCAGCCAACGGCAACGGACGGCCAAACCCAAAACCCTCCTGCATGAGGATCTTCCCCTGAGCATGCGGGTCCTTCGGGACATGCACTGCGAACGCGTCGAAAAAATCCGGGTGGATTCACGGGAAACCTACAACCGCCTCAACAAGTTTGTCCGCGAGTTCGTTCCGGAGCTTTCAGCACGGCTCGAACACTATTCGGGCGAGCGGCCGCTGTTTGATCTTTATGGCGTCGAGGATGAAATCCAGCGGGCGCTGGAGCGAAGAGTGGCGCTCAAATCCGGGGGCTATCTCATTTTCGACCAGACGGAGGCGATGACGACCATCGACGTCAATACCGGCGCTTTTGTCGGGGGCCGGAACCTCGAAGAAACCATCTTCAAGACGAATCTTGAGGCCGCTCAGGCCATCGCCCGGCAACTTCGGATCCGAAATCTCGGCGGCATCATCATCATCGATTTCATCGACATGCGGGATCCTGAACACCGCGACCAGGTCCTCCAGTCACTCCAGCGGAGTCTCGAAAAAGACCATGCCAAAAGCGCCATCAGCGAGGTCTCAAGTTTGGGGCTGGTGCAGATGACGCGTAAACGCACGCGAGAAAGCCTGGAACACATTCTCTGTGAACCCTGCCCGGCGTGTTCAGGCCGCGGCGTCCTTAAGACCCCGGAAACTGTGTGTCTCGATGTCTTTCGGGAAATCATCCGGGAAGTCCGGCAATACAACGTCCAGGAGCTCCTGGTCCTGGCTTCAAACGAAGTTGTCGCCCGTCTGGTCGATGAGGAATCCGATACCCTTTCAGAGCTTGAGGCCTTTACCGGGGTGAAGATCAAATTCCGCGCCGAAGCCCAATACAATCAGGAACAATACGATATCGTGCTTCTGTGAGACTCCGGAGAGAGGAATACGCCAACCCACCGGGCGCTAACGTTCCAGACATCACCGAATCATAGGCCGCTGATCGTCGGTCATCCTGCGGAAAAAACCTGAACGATACCGGAAAGAACCACGATCAGATAAAACAAAAGGCCCCACTGGAAATCTTACATTAATAGGCGGCTCGACTAAGACCCTCCCTCTTCGGGGTTGATCCCTAGGCTTTCCCACAAAAATGCGTAGGACATCGCTGGGCGATTCTGATTCAAAGCTTGCAGCTGCTCATCATGCTCATAGGTGCGCAGCAAAAACTTTACGTTCTCCAAGCCCCCAGGGGTTTCAACCGCCTGCCGCGGCGTTTGATCATCGAGCATGGGGATTGGCTGGTCAGCCCAATTGTTGTAATACCGCCGCAAATGGTGCTCAAGCGCCTGAGTTATAAGCTCTGGCGAGACGTCATCCAAGGGCTGGGGAGATTTTTTGCTTTCGGCGTCAGACTCTTTTTTCGCACGAGCGAGGACTCCTTCTGGATCTGAAATCTCGCGTCCCGCGTAGTTCACCGCATCACCCAGAAGAGCCTCGAGCCAGGGCTTACCCTCATCCGCATGTGTTTGCGTGCGATAAGTGACCTGTATGCGATCCGCATGCCGACCAATTTCAATCGATGCCAAAGAGCGAATCATCTCATCTTCGCCGGTGCAAAGCCGACTCCAGCCTTCTTCTCGAGAACCTTCCACATCCTGTTGCTCAGACAGCAGCTGTTCCAACAACGCCCAGCTATGGACACGATAATGATCGGTCACAAAAAGAATCGGCGCACCGGTTGATCGATCAATCAATTCGGGCATCTGGAAGGGAGCTACCAAAGTGCGTAGCCAGAAATCCCTGATAATGAGGCTCAACACCTCCTCCGCTTCATGAGTATCCTCCGGAGGCGGCCCCTCCATCTCACGCCGATATTCATTCATGACATCGAATGCTTGTTGGCGATGAAAGGGATACATCGCACCAGAAATCACATGATGGTCGCCGTCAAAAATCATGCGAGCTGCAATGACGTCCAGAGGTTGGATACTTTGTGATGCCAACCGCTCAAGCACATGAATCGGTTCATGCTCAGGATGCAGAAGATCCCGAAAAGTGATGGATTGTGAAGGAATGACCTCAAGGACTTCATATAAATTCAAGGGAGTCGAGCGGAGAGACTCTATCCATGCCCGCTGGGGAGCTGTCATGATTGGACCGCCTCGGGCTAGCACCAGGTCGGAAAGACGGGTCTCCTCACCTTTTCTGAAATAGCTCCCCTCAGCAAGCAACCACTCCATGGCGTTCGTCATGATGGCCTGATAGGTGTCATCATCCATATTTTCAATACGCTGCATTTCATCTTCGTTCAGGGCGCCGAAGAATCCGTCATATAGCGCTTCCTGAACGGCTGGGTAGTGGTTCGTATTCAACCAGTCCAGTGCTTTTGCTGCGCCGTGTGCCGAAGTCTGACTAGCGCGCGCAGTATTTGCTTCCTCCACCTTGAGGCAACATTGCTTGTATTTTTTCCCACTGCCGCAAGGGCAGGTTTCATTGCGACCCGTTTTTTTCATTTCACTCGCTTCAGATAAATCTTGCTCGGTTTTCTTAAGTTAACCACTTCCATGGTCTGACAAACCGTTTTTAGATACGCTTCTTCTGCGTGGAAAGCGCAAACTCAAGGTGACACGCGAGCGCGTCCAACCGCTCAGCCTTGGCGACACTTTGAGTGCGATTGCAGTGATAGGACAGTTCACCGATCACGCCATTAAGCTCAAACGGTGAGAAGGCAACCCATTTCTTCCGGCTATTCCTAAGATCATTCAGGGTTTCCGCATCATGCAAGCAAAAAACAGCAAGCTCAAGAATGAGTTTCTTCTCGGTGGGAATTAAATCCACCTCAATGTAAGGCTCCCGGCTCATTGCACTTTCCTCAAGGCTAAACCCAAACCCATCTTCAGCCGATTTCCAACGAAACCCTGAACTTTGTGTCTTTTCTCCGCTGAAATTCAAGCGGGTCAGTCATCGACTGATTTAAAAAATCGCTCTCTCTGTTTCCGAACACCCGCAAAAATACACTCTGCCAACTCTGGCGGATAACCGGCAGGTAGCTCAGAAGTGACACGACCAATAGCACGTTCAATGTCATCTGCCAAAGCGATCATTCGTCCCCAGACCCCCGGTATTCCGCAGCCTTTGGCTAATGCCTTCCAATGCCGCGTCTGTATTTCGGCCATCCGGTAATGTGGATTTCTGCCGCGTAATGCCATGGCCATTTTGGCGTCTCGGATGGGGAGACAGTGCGGGCCATTACCCAGAATAGGCCATGCCGACAAGACGTCATAAAGTGGCGTCATCTCATATTTATCGTGAGCATACAGCCTGATGGAAAAATTCTTACCATGCCCATCAATAGCCGCTAACAACCAGAATGCGAATTGCGTCATGAGAAAAATGGTTTGATCCAAATCAGGTCGCTGACTGCCCCGCAACACCCTCAACCCCTCTAGAATCCCCGGTCCTCCTGCCGATTCATATTTCTGATCCGGCGAAATGCCCAGTGCCTGGCAAAAATCCTCCTGGGGCAACCTTGCCAACCAACTTGGTTTTCCTGCGCGCGGCGTGATCCATCGACGGTCAAACCTTTCTACTACCAATACCTTTTGGTCCTCAAATTGGGCTATTTCTGCGGAGGCCACTGGCAACCCAAGTGCTGCAAGAAGTCTCAGGCTCAACCATTCGTTTTCTACGGAATGACTCAAATCAAACTGGAAGCCCCCCACAAGCCCCAGAGGGAGTTTGAAAATGTGTGTTGTGGGCGTCGCCCCAATCGGGATACACCACTGATCAGCCACCCGGAGCAGAGCCGTCTTTTCCTGTGCGCCCGCGATTGAGATCCTAAAATCTGAATGGTCTGTGCCCCTGAAGCCGGACACCTCAGGCACCATCCGCAATTGGCTGGCAACACCAGCCTCGTCCAGAACCTCGTAGTTGACTTGGTCATAACCGATGGGCTCCATCCCCAGCGGCAAAAGTTGGACAGCTCCCACACAGTCGCGACCAACGGCCTCCAGAAGATCAAAGACACGATTCGACTGAGTGCCATATCGCGCTTTCAATCGTTTGCGAATGCGCTCGTTATCCGGGAGCAGATTATCAAAGTAGTTTGCGACGGATGTCCCCCGAATCTCTGCTGAGGCGCTCAGAGGAAGTGACAGTGATATCGACCGACAGGCCGGCGATTCAATCCACGCAGCATCATAGGTAAAGCGGTGTGAATCGCCGCTTCCGTAGGCCCAGGTCCCAACGAGCACACCGTTCATCCAGACATTCAATGATCGCATTACCAATCATCCACGGTTTGGCCGGACCCATCCTCTGCGGATTTGATCTGAGCCAGTGTTTCTGGACTGTTCTTCATGGAGCCAGATAGAAATTCCTTGCCTGCGTCCTTGAGTACCAAGAGGACATCCAAGGCAGCAAAGACCTTGAGTAGGTTTTCCACACTGACCGTGCTGGGATTCCGTTCAATGTCAGCCACCCGAGACTGAGTCACGCCCAACTGCATCGCAAGTTGAGTCTGCGTCAGTCCTCGCAATCTTCTAAAGGATTTCAAATGCTGCGATAGTTGATCTGCAAAATGAATGGGGTAATCCTTCATCTTTATCTCCTTTGGATGATATTCTCACAATATATCCCAAAGAAGATATTTTTAGAATATCCCTCACAGACGATACCCCGGATTGCAGGATTGCAGCTCCCGCCTTCAAGGCCGAACGAATTTTTAGACGCCACAGGTCAATCTGGGTAAGTACCGCTCAGGATATGCTTTTTTTGTTTCCGACCGTTTAGCGAATCACGATTTGAGTCAATTTTAGGTCCAAGGTCCATAGATCGTTGGTCCCATGGCGTGACACATGCCTCAGCCAGATCAAAGCGAAGAAAAGCCCAAGGGCTGTCTCAGAACTTGAGCCGGTTGAAGATGAAGCGGGGCAGATGACGAATGACTGTCATGATGAGCCCCCATTTTGCGGGGAGGTAAGCCACAGGAATTCCTCGATCCATGGCACGAACGATACCCTGAGCGACGACATCAACGGAGGCCAGCTTCATGCCCTTCGCCTTGAACCTTGAGGTCATCGGGGTATCGGTGGGACCGGGCTTGACCAAGACAACGCGAACCTTCGTCCCACTCAAACGATGCTGAAGGCCCTCGGCGTAACGACTGACCAGACCCTTGGCCGACCCATAGACGTAATTTGATTGCCGGCCACGATCCCCCGCGACAGATCCGAGAATGGCCAAAGTTCCGTGATTCGCAGATTGCATAGGGCCAATAAAAGCCTCCGCCCAAAGCACCGGAGAGACACCGTTAATCAGAAGCGTCTCCTGACACAAGGCCAAGTCCTGTTCACACTCGGCCTGCTCGGGGAGGGCCCCCTGTGCGATCAATACCGCATCCGGCACACCGCCCTCAGAGGATTTTTGCACCAGTGCTGCTATGGATTCGGGATGGATCAAATCTCCCGACAAGCTCTCAATCTCGGACTCAGGAGAGCGTACCTTCAAATCCGAGGCGACCCGATCCAGACCTTCGGGACGTCGACCGATCAGCACCAGTCTCGCGGGCGCCCGTTCCAGCCAAATCCGGGCACAGCTCTCGGCCATCAGCGAGGTGGCCCCCACAATCACGATCTTTTTCACGATGCTGTCTCCTAAAAATCCATGACTCGCCGGGAAAACGCGGAACTGATCCCAGGATCCCGGTGTTTTGAAAAGGTCTCCACGTGGGGGTATCCCGCCTCAAAAAGATCTCTCGGCATCCTCGCATCCTTGGCCGGGTAAAGCGTACCTCTTGCCTCCCGAACGATCGAATCCAGCCGTTCAAAAAGACGATGCGTTCGATCTCCGCGATTGGGAAAATCAAGTGCGAGGGTCACGCCAGGCCTTGGAAAGCTCAAAAGTCCCGGGGCCTCTCGCTCACCAAAGGTTTTAAGGACCGCAAGAAAAGAGCCTTCACCGGATTGGGTAATGGCTTGAAGCATGGCCTTTGTGGCATCCAAACCGACCTCACGCGGTACCACGCTCTGATATTGATAGAAGCCCTTGGGACCATACATGCGGTTCCATTCAAGCAGGTTGTCCAAGGGATAGAAAAATGGAATGTAGTCAACGATCTTCGACCCTTGATTCACTTGCCCCAGGCGAAAGTAAGCCTCGTTGAAGGGGCGAAGCGTCAGGGCATTGACCAGGGAGACCGGCGGCACCACCGGTATCTTCCGTGATCGTTTCTTGTGCAACTTGCCCTTGTCACCCGCTCTTGCAGGTTTAGCGCGCATGAATAGTCCCCGGGTGTTGATCCCAGAGAGACAATCAATCCAAGCCACGGTGTGCTCCCAATCCGCTTCGGAAGCATCCGCGAAGCTGAAAAAAGACTCAAGGCCATGAAATGGAAGGGTTTCGGATTCCAGCCAGGGTCCCGATACCGGCTTTAACTGAATTTCAGCGGCCGTGATCAGCCCTGTCAACCCCAGTCCACCGAGGGTCGCGCGAAAGCATTCAGGGTTCTCATCGAGGCTTAGGGTCTGGGTGTCGCCATCCGTACGCGCCAGTTGGATCTTGGACACATGATCGCCAAAGCTGCCTTGAAGATGATGATTCTTACCATGCACATCATTCGCAATCGCACCCCCGACGGTCGCCATCTGGGTCCCCGGGGTGACCGGTAGTATCCAGCCTCTGGGGATGAAAGCCTTTTGAATATCCCGGAGTAGTACCCCCGCCTCGACCCTGAGTCGTCCGGTCTTCTCGTCAAAGGACTGGAAACGATCGAGGGATGTCGTCAGCCAAAGCGAGCCACCCGGGTTGAGACAGACATCTCCATAGCTTCTTCCCATGCCGTGGGGAAGTCCCCAACGCTTCCGGTTACGCAGGGTTTCTTGAAGACTCCAAGGATTGGTCAAGGGCTCGACGTGATGCAGATCAGCGCTCAGTCTTCCCCAGGCTGAAACGGGCCTCATGCCGGCTTCACCCGAAAAACAAAGCGCTTATCCAGCTGGTACTTGGTCAGATAGCCCAAAGTCAAGCCGATCACTCCACCCAGGTAGCGCATTTCCTTGGTTTCATAGAGAAGTTGAAACGCCCATTCAAAACCCCAGAAGATCACGGTTGTCAGAAGCCCCATGACCGTATAGAGGATAAAGATGCGGCTGTCGTGTCGACGATTCTGAGCCTTGAAGCGGAAAATATAACGTTTATCCAGGATATATTTCACGACCAGTCCTACAGCCGTTCCGACAAAAATGGATAA
>JBDKLO010000168.1:0-45578 GCA_039795615.1 Pseudomonadota bacterium | reverse complement strand
CAACCCGCCGAGGGCGTGGCTATAATGCGCCTACATTGTAACCAATGGACCCCATGGGCCCTAATCACTGAATCCTGAGAATTCGATGGCGACAGTCAGGCGCTCGGGCCATCCCGAGGGGGCCCTTCGTTGGTCCTTGGTTGTTGGCAGCATGGGTGTTGTGTTCGGAGAGATCGCGACCAGCCCGCTCTACGCGATGCGAATCGTATTCGCAGGACGCACCGGAATCACCCCAACCCCCGATCATGTCCTCGGCATCCTGTCGCTGGTCTTCTGGATCCTCGGGCTGATTGTCGGTATCAAATACGCCCTTTTGGTCATGCGCGCCGATAACAAGGGGGATGGCGGCATCATGGCGCTGTTATCCCTTGTTCAACGGAGTGTTCACGAACGGACCCACTTGCGCCGTGTGGCGTTGGCGACAGGGCTTTTGGGAGCATCCCTCTTTTTTGGCGATGCGGTCATTGCGCCCGCCATTTCCGTTATGGGCGCGCTTGAGGGACTCAAGGTGGGAGCGCCTGGACTCAAGGTGCTGATTGTTCCCATTACCCTCATCATTCTTCTTGGACTGTTCCTGATTCAGTGTCGCGGTACAGCATTTATCAGCGGACTGTTTAGTCCCATCATGGTCTGTTGGCTGGTGGTCATCGCCGTCTTGGGCGCGGTCAGCGTTGCCGAGACACCGCTGATTCTCAAGGCGTTACACCCGGGTTACGGGATTCGTTTTCTCATGGAAACCCGAATGCAGTCGCTGATGGTTCTGGGGGCGGTGGTCCTGGTCGTGACGGGTGTTGAAGCCTTGTACGCAGACATGGGCCACTTCGGAATCCAGCCCATTCGCGTGGCCTGGTTTACCTTTGTCTTTCCAACTCTTGCCATGAACTATCTGGGGCAGGGGGCATTGCTGTTGCGTGACCCGGCGGCAGCCAGCAATCCCTTTTATCTTCTGGCCCCGAATTGGAGTTTCCTGCCCTTGCTGGCTCTGGCAACACTGGCAACGATCATTGCGGCCCAAGGGGTCATCTCAGGCGCTTTTTCGCTAGCGGCGCAGGCCGTCCGGATGCGTTACCTCCCGCGACTTGCAGTTCGTCATACCTCGCTCGGCCATTCAGGTCAGATCTACGTTCCTGCCGTGAACTGGATTCTGGCGTTCGGCACCGCAGCCCTGGTGATCGGCTTTGGATCCAGCAGCAAACTGGCGACTGCTTACGGTCTTTCGGTGACGGGCAGCATGGTGGTGACCACGCTTTTGGCCTTTGGTCTTTTGAAGCGAATATGGCGGGTGCCCCTTCTCATCACTGTCGTCCTTTTTTCTGGATTTCTGTGCATTGATCTTGGGTTTTTGGTCGCTAATCTCCCCAAACTATGGCAAGGCGGCTGGGTTTCCATTGCCGTCAGTGGAAGCGTATTTATTCTTTTGACCACCTGGGTCAGAGGACGAGAATTGCTGGTGCAACGCCTGAATGCCAAGGCAGTTCCCATTGAGGAACTGGTGGCCAAAGTCGCTCATTCAGGGCTGCCCCGGGTCCCGGGAACAGCGGTATACCTGACAGCCAGTCGCTTTGGCGCCCCCATGTCGCTTCTTCACAATATGGCCATGAATCAGGTCGTTCATGAGAAGGTGATCATCCTGACGGTCGTGACCCGGGATGAACCCTCAATCCCCTTGGATCATCGGCTTAAAATCCGACACTATGGGGGCGAAATTTACCGCGTTCGGATTTATTACGGGTACAACCAAGAACCCCATGTGCCTGAAGCCCTGACTTTTTGTCGGACGGAAGGGCTTGAAATCGACTTAGATCAGACCTCCTTCTTCCTGACCCGGGAGCACATGATTTCAGCCACCGCACACGGAGTTGCTACATGGCGGGAGCGCCTGTTTATCCGGATGGCCATGAATGCTGAAAACGCGATGCGGTTCTGGCATATTCCGCCAGAACGCGTTGTCGAACTCGGGTTGATGGTCGCGCTCTAGGAGCGCCTAAAGGAGCGGCGTCACAACACCTGCGGTCCGGTAACGAAGATAGTCTTCCAGGACCTTGGCATGGTCGAAGGCCAAGGGAGACGGCAGGTGATAGACGTCGACCACTACCGCGGCTTTGGCATCGTCATCGGCTTTGGGCAAGCCTTGGGCTTCGGCAACATAAACGGCCGTTACCGTGTGGCCGCGGGCATCCCGTGACGGGTCGGAATAAAGTCCCAGCAGGGCGGTTAATTCAACGTGAAGTCCTACTTCCTCCAGTGCCTCTCTTCGAGCGGCGTTTTCGACCGTTTCCCCGACATCCACGAAGCCCCCCGGAATGGCCCAGCCGTGAGGTTCATAAAGCCGTTCGATCAGGACGATCGGCCTTTGGGGTTGGTCGATCAGCTCAATGATGATGTCGGCTGCGATTTCAGGGGTGATAGGGCGGGGCATGATCGTCGTTGAGGTCATTCAAGGAAGAGCCAAGCTTATCAGAGCTTGGGTGATCTGTTATTCTGTAACGTCTAAACCTGTTGTAAATCACCTCGTTACCTCTGGTGATTCTCCCAACTGTCACATTCGAGAGTTTGCCTCAGCCTGCTGGGGCTCTCCCCTGATTGTCATCGTGAACCATGAACCATCTTGATTCCGCTTTTAGCAGCTCCTATCTGGTCGCCTTTCTCATGGGGCTTTTCAGTGCCATGCATTGTCTTGGCATGTGTGGCTCGATCATTGGAACGCTGACCTTGAGTCTCAAGCGGGAAATTCGCGAGAACAAGGCGCTCTTGTTGCCTTTTGTGGCCTGTTATAACGGGGGCCGGGTGCTGAGCTATACCCTTGGCGGTTTCATCGCCGGTATTCTCGAGCACGTCCTCACGCTTCCTTTTGGTGAAGGCCATGGCCACCGGATTCTCCAGGTTCTGGGGGCACTGGTCATGCTGGGGGCAGGTTTGCATGTCGCGGGCTGGTTTCCAAGGTTTGCCTACATCGAGAAAGTCGGTGGGGTGGCCTGGCGTCACATTGAACCTTATGGTCGTCGCCTGATCCCCGTTGAGACACGTCAGCGTGCCTTCATCTTTGGAATGGTCTGGGGCTGGCTACCCTGTGGGCTGGTCTATACGGCCCTGGCTCTCGCGGCAACGACCGGAGAAGTGGTCCGCAGTGGCCTGACGATGTTTTTCTTTGGTCTTGGCACCATTCCGGCCGTCATGGGCGTTGGCGTCATGACTTCATGGATGGTGCACTTTACTCAAATGACCCGATTCCGTCAGGCCGCGGGTGTCACACTGATTCTGCTGGCGCTCATGGCGGCTTTTCCAGGGCTTAATCCCCTGGTGCAACATCCTGTTGCTCACTAAGCTGCGCAGATCATGACCGTGTTTGATCGTCTGATTGGCCAGTCTCCAAACTTTGAAAGCATGCTCCGGAGTGCCCGGATGGTGGCTGCGACCGACGTGACGGTGCTCATCATCGGTGAGACCGGAACCGGGAAGGAAGTCCTGGCGACGGCGTTGCAGCAACAAAGTCCCCGTGCCGAGAAGCCCTTCATTACCATCAATTGCGCAGCGCTCCCTGAGTCCCTGGCTGAATCGGAGCTCTTTGGGCACAAGAAGGGTTCCTTTACCGGCGCTGTATCCAATCAACTGGGTCGTCTGCAAGCGGCCAATGGGGGAACCGTCTTTCTCGATGAAGTCGATTCACTCCCGATTCCACTTCAGGCGAAACTGCTGCGTTTCCTTGAAACCGGAGAAATTCAGCCGGTGGGCGAATCGACTGCCCAGAAGGTCGATGTCCGAATTCTTGCCGCGACGAACGCGGATCTTCAGGATCGCATCAATCGGGGTGAATTTCGCCGTGACCTTTACTATCGACTGAATGTGGTACCCCTGGAGATTCCGGCCTTGAGGGACCGGATGGGCGATATTCAGGTGCTGATCCATCACTTCATGCAACAGTTCACCAAAAGTCATGGGCTTCCGAATGCGACGATCAGTAAGTCGGCGCTTCACCGCCTGACGCATTATTCCTGGCCGGGTAATGTCCGGGAACTTCGAAATGTGTGTGAGCGCTTGTGCATTTTGCTCGCGGGAAAGACCATTGAGGAGCATAATCTCCCCCCTGAAATCGTTTCGGGTAAACCGTCCGAATCACGGGAAATCCTTCTGCCCGATGCGGGGATCAATCTGGAAGAGGTTGAAATCGACCTCATTCGCCAGGCGCTTGAGCGGACGCGTGGCAATCGGAGTCAGGCGGCGAGACTTCTTGGTATTTCGAGAGATACCCTTCTGTACCGCATGCAAAAACACGGGATCAACTGATCCTCACTCGCGACGATCACTGTTTAACAGGCGTCGCCCGTTTGCTGTTGGGCGATTGAAAATAATAAGGAGAATTCATCATGTGCTGGAGTGGAGAGGCATCGGCTGTCCTTGCGACCGTGGGTTTTGGAACAGCGGCCTATGTCGCCTGGAAGGGCGAATCAAAGGAGCTTTGGATTCCTCTGACCTACTTTGCCTGCATGGAGCTTTTGCAGGCTGCAACCTATGTCTACATCAACCTGTGTGATTCGCCTCCCAATCAGATATTGACGTATTTCGGATACATCCATATCGCGTTCCAGCCCTTCTTCGCGAATATGGTTGCGATGTACTTCATCCCTGAAGCCGTGAAGAAAAAAATTTCTACGGTCGTTTATACGATTTGCGCCATGGGCGCACTGGCGATGCTGGTCAAAATGTATCCCTTTGACTGGGCGGGTCACTGCATTGTGGGTATCGAAGGGTTCTGTGGGGCACAGGCCTGCTCGGTTTCAGGCGCGTGGCACATCGCTTGGCAATTGCCGCTGAATGGGCTGATGTCGGACTACCCCGGAAATCCCTTCGCCTTCCGTTATGGACTGCATGCCTTCGTCTATATCGTGGTGGCTTTCTGGTTGCCGATTCTTTACGGCTCCTGGCGCTTTGTGGGCTTTCATTATCTGGTGGGGCCCTTGATCTCGGATATTCTGACCAGCGACCCAAATGAATATGCGGCGGTTTGGTGCCTTTTCTCCATCGCCCTTTGTGTCTCGGTCATCAAGACGCCGATTCGAAAGTATTTGCATGTGACGCGCTGGGTGGGCTATCCCAAACCGGTAACGGCCTGAAAAGGAGCGCCCTGAGTGAAACGGTTTATGCTTTTTGTCCTCATGGCCCTGCTTGAGGCCTGTGCTGCACCCGCCGGAAGGGTCAGGGGAGGCGTGGTCGAACTGGTTGCAGCGGATCACGACCGCCAGGTGGATGTCAAAATCGGTCAGACGTTGACCGTCCGTCTGGATGCCAATCGCACGACGGGATATACCTGGCTCCTCCCCGCTGGAGAGATCGCTCAAGGGACCATTCAGCCGCTTCACCCGGAGTCGCGCTATGACCAGAAAATCGATGGCATCTACTCGATGGGGGTCGGTGCAATTGAAGTGTGGGAGTTCAAGGCCATTCGCGCGGGCAAAGGCGTTCTGAGACTGGAATATCGCAGGCCCTTTGAAAAGGGGATCGATCCATTGCGAATCGTGGAATTTCCCTTAAACGTGACGGCGCCGTAATGGAAATGACCCGTTGGCAACCAGAGGTGCCAACGGGTTTGATTCGATCAGCCGATAAACTTCTGCCCTTTCTTGGCGGCAATCCGCATCCGCAAGGCGTTGAGTTTGATGAAGCCTTCGGCGTCCTTCTGGTTATAGGCTCCCTTGTCATCTTCGAAGGTCGCGATGTTCATGTCGAAGAGACTGTTGTGCTCGGATCGGCGTCCGACGACAGTGACGTTACCCTTGTAAAGCTTGACCTTAACCTCGCCGTTGACCGTGGCCTGGGAAGAGTCGATCATCTCCTGAAGCAGCAGACGCTCGGGGCTCCACCAGTACCCGTTATAGATCAGGCTGGCATAGCGAGGCATTAATTCGTCCTTGAGGTGGGCGACTTCACGATCCAGGGTCAGTGATTCAATGGCCCGATGCGCTCGCAGCATGATGGTGCCACCTGGGGTTTCGTAGCAGCCACGGGACTTCATGCCGACATAGCGATTCTCAACAATGTCGAGTCGTCCAATGCCGTTCGCGCCGCCAAGTTCATTGAGACGGGCCAGAACCTTCGCAGGGGACATGCGAACCCCGTTGATGGCAACAATGTCGCCACGTTCATAGGTCAGGTCAACAAAGGTCGCTTGATCCGGGGCATTTTCGGGTGAGACCGACCAGCGCCACATGTCTTCTTCCGGTCCAGACCAGGGGTCCTCGAGGACGCCGCCTTCATAGGAAATGTGCAGCAGATTGGCATCCATGGAGTAAGGCGAGGCCTTGCCTCGTTTCATCTCGATCGGAATTTGATGCTTTTCAGCATAGGCCAATAAGGTTTCCCGGGAGGTGAGGTCCCATTCCCGCCAGGGCGCAATGACCTTGATGTCGGGCTTCAAGGCGTAGGCGCCTAGCTCGAACCGGACCTGGTCGTTGCCTTTACCCGTCGCGCCGTGGCAAATCGCATCGCAACCGGTTTCGTTGACGATTTCGATGAGTCGCTTGGCAATGAGAGGGCGGGCGATGGAGGTTCCGAGGAGATATTCCCCTTCGTAGATGGTGTTGGCCCGGAACATCGGGAATACGAAGTCCCTTGCAAATTCTTCAGTCAGGTCATCGATGTAGATTTCCTTGATGCCCATCGCTTGAGCTTTGCTCCGGGCCGGTTCCACTTCTTCACCCTGACCAATATCTGCCGTGAACGTCACGATTTCGCAGTGGTAGGTTTCTCGGAGCCACTGGAGGATGACAGAAGTGTCGAGGCCGCCGGAATACGCCAGTGCGACTTTCTTGACGATAGGTTGGGTCATGGACGTTTATCCTGAAGGTAAAGCAAACCGGGGATTATAATTGGCCTAAGGGCGCCTGTCCTACCCCCACTTGGTCCAATGTTCAATACGAGGCAACATCATGGCTGATTTAGGACCCGATCGGGGATTGCCCTCACAGAGGGGGCTGTTGATCCGATTGGTTGGCATCATCGGATTGCTCATGGTCATTATGGCGGTCATGCGATTTCATATCGCGATTCATCCGCCGGGCGAATTTTCTGAGCACCTTTCACCTCTTCCGCCGCCGAAAGATGCGGCTCAGACGGTTGAGACCG
The DNA here is from genome assembly GCA_039795615.1 of Pseudomonadota bacterium. Classification (GTDB taxonomy): domain Bacteria; phylum Pseudomonadota; class Gammaproteobacteria; order Methylococcales; family Methylococcaceae; genus UBA6136. The sequence goes on along the minus strand of JBDKLO010000168.1, from coordinate 38,459 downwards.
GTCTCTATGTGCATAACATTTATGCCTTTGAAGCCGACAAGAAGATCTTTGATGCCGATGGCTGGATCTGGCTCAAATATTCAAAAACCCTCAACGACTACATTCAGGCGCACGGCTTCACCCCCTCTAATCTGATTCACTTCGTCAATCAGGTGGATGATTACGATTTTTCATTGGATCCCTCCAGTGACCAGGCGATTCTGTTGCCCGATGGTCGTTATTATCAGAGGTTCCGATTTTCAGGCCATTTCTACGTCGATGAACTGGATTTTCGGCAGTTTCCCTTTCAAACCATTTCACTTCCAATCGTTGTTGAGCTTCGGGCGCAGCGTCTCCATCGCGACGCCTCGCCCGTTCAGATGGCGGTCGACAGCGAGAGTTCAGGTATCGGCGCCTACATTGATGTCAGTGGGTATGAAACCAAGGGATTCTCGATTGAAGGAGCGACTGAACATTTCATGAGTCGGATGGGTAATCCGATGGCCGATGAGAAAGGATCCATTTCCGAGCTTCGACTGACCGTCAACTATGAAAAGTCGCTCAACTCGACCTTCCTGAAGCTGATTCTTCCTTTGATCACGGTCATGTTGCTGACCCTCTTTTCGCCGTCGATCGCCCCGCTCGGTTGGGAGGTGCGCGTCGGTATTCCATCGACCAGCCTTCTGACCCTGATTTTTCTCCAGCAAACCTATCAGGCCAATATTCCGGACTTCCACTATCTGACCTTTCTCGACAGCATTTACAACCTTTGCTACATGATCGATCTCATTCTTTTTGCCCTCTTTCTCTGGGGTGCCAAGATTTATCATGCGGCGGATGAAAGGGATCACAAGGCCGTTACAGCCTATATCGAGAGAATTGACCATCGTTTCCAGTTCGGACTGACGACGCTTCTTGTTTTGGGTGTTTTCAGTGACTGGTGGTTCCATTTCGTCGTGTTTTCGGACTGAATGATGCGCCCGCGGCCTCCCTGTCCCTTTCCCTCTCAAGGGCTCTATGTCATCACGAGAGATCTTGAGAGTGATCGAACCACGCTGATCGATGAGGTGCGAGCCGCCCTTCTCGGCGGTGCAGGTGTCGTTCAGTATCGCGCCAAGGACGGGCGGAGTACCTCAGACGAGGCCTTGTCCCTACTGGAGGTGTGTCGGAACTTGGGTGCTCCCCTGATCATCAATGATGATGTTGCCTTGGCCGTTGAGGTCGGGGCCGATGGCGTGCATTTGGGTCGGGATGACGGCGGGCTGGCGAGTGCGCGCGAGGCGCTGGGTCCTCAGGCGATCATCGGCGTTTCTTGTTATGACGATCTGACGCGAGCCCTGAACGCCCAGAAGGCGGGAGCCAGCTATGTGGCCTTTGGTCGGTTCTTTCCCTCCTTGACCAAGCCCTACGCGCCCTGTGCGAGCCTTGATACCCTGCGGCTGGCACGGTCGCAACTGGATGTTCCTATCGTCGCGATTGGCGGTATCACGAAAGAGAATGGGGAGACTTTGATCAGCGCTGGAGCGGATCTTCTGGCCGTGATTGAGGGGGTTTTCGGACAAAAAAGCCCGGAAACCGCCGCGCGCGGATTCCGGGATTTGTGGGGCTAAGGTTTAGTCCCAGTTCAGGGCGCCACCGGTCTGATACTCGGTGACACGGGTTTCAAAGAAGTTCTTTTCCTTCTTGAGATCCAGAATTTCGCTCATCCAGGGGAACGGATTTTGGGCGCCCGGGTACTGCTCCGGAAGACCAATCTGGTTGCAACGGCGGTTGGCGATGTACTTGAGGTATTCCTCAAACATATTGGCATTCAATCCAAGGACGCCACGCGCCATGGTGTCGTGCGCGTATTGGATCTCGATCTCGACCGCATCCGTGATGAGGTTGATGATTTCTTCCTGGAAGGCATTTCCCCAGAGGTGGGGATTCTCAATCTTGATCTGATTGATCACATCGATGCCGAAATTCATATGCATCGATTCATCACGAAGGATGTACTGGAACTGCTCGGCGGTCCCGGTCATCTTGTTCCGACGGCCCATGGACAGGATCTGGGTAAAGCCGACATAGAAGAAGATGCCTTCAAAAATCACGTAAAAGGCAATCAGATCCCGGAGGAGACGCTGATCGGCTTCAGGTGTCCCGGTGCAGAAGGTCGGATCGCCCAGCGACTGGGTGAAGGGCAGGGCCCATTCCGCCTTTCGGGAGACCGCAGGAAGCTCACGGTACATGTTAAAGACTTCACCTTCGTCCATGCCCAGTGATTCGACTACGTACTGGTAGGCATGGGTGTGCAGCGCTTCTTCAAAGGCCTGGCGCAACAGATACTGGCGGCATTCCGGGTTGGTGATGTGTCGGTAGACCGCAAGCACCAGATTGTTCGCAACTAACGAATCTGCGGTTGAAAAGAAACCGAGATTTCGCTTGATGATGATACGTTCATCCTCGGTCAGGCCATCGGCACTTTTCCAAAGCGCGATGTCTGCATTCATGTTGATTTCCTGCGGCATCCAGTGGTTGGCGCACGCATCGAGATATTTCTGCCAGGCCCAGCGGTACTTGAAAGGAACAAGCTGGTTGAGGTCGGCGCGACAGTTGATGATCTTCTTGTCATCGACCTGGATGCGCTTTGCACCCATTTCGATGGCCTCAAGGCCCGTAGCGCCATGCTGAAGGCTGGGGTCTTCTGAAGGTGCCGAGGAAGAAGGCGGCGCGCTAACAAAGGCGTGACTCGACGACGCTTCGATGTCATCAGCGACACCCGTTTGCGGTGGGGCAATACGGGGGTTTGAAGGCGAGAGTCCGATCAGAGGATCATCCCAGTTCAGCATGTTCCGTACTCCATGTGGAAAACAACGTTAAAAAAGGGGCGCAAAAGATGCGATGACCTGATTATAGAACAAGATCTATATGTTGTGTCCACTTGAGGCTAAATCACAACATATGGTGTGAAATGCTGTGTTTCCATTGAAAATAAAAAAGCCCGGCAGTGCCGGGCTTTGAGTCTGGAATGGAGGCCTTTAACGAGGAAGTTCGCTGGTCCCCATCAAAAACTCATCGACTGCGCGGGCACATTGCCGGCCTTCGCGAATGGCCCAGACCACCAAAGACTGACCGCGACGCATGTCACCCGCGGTAAAGACTTTGTCGACGGAAGTCCGGTAATTGTCAGTGGAAGCTCGGACATTCTGCCTTTCATCAAGCTCTACACCGAGCTCTTCCAGCATGCCGTTACGCACCGGGTGCACAAATCCCATGGCCAAAAAGACCGCATCAGCCTTGAGGCTAAATTCTGAGCCTGGCACGCGATTCATGACCCAGCGGCCATTGTCCTGCGTCCACTCGACCTTGACGCAATTGATCTGTGTGACCTTGCCGTTTTGGCCTTCAAAGGAGAGCGTATCGACACTCCACATCCTTTCGCACCCTTCTTCATGGGAGCTTGAGGTTCTGAGCTTATTGGGCCAGTTGGGCCAGGTCAGGGCCTTGTTCTCCTTTTCGGGCGGCTTGGGCATGATCTCAAGCTGAGTGATGCTGGCCGCACCATGCCGGCGGGACGTGCCGATGCAGTCGGATCCGGTATCCCCACCACCGATGACAATCACGTTCTTCCCTGTGGCGATGATGCTGCTGGATTCCGGAACGGCATCACCCGCATTGCGCTTGTTTTGCTGAGGAAGGAAATCCATGGCGTAGTGGACGCCGTCGAGTTCACGGCCGGGAACCGGCAAGTCACGGGGATGCTCTGAGCCGCCCGCGAGGATGACGGCGTCAAAATCCTTGGCGAGCTGGCTTGCAGGAATGTCCTTGCCAATATGCCAATTGGGGCGGAAGAGAACGCCTTCGGCCTGCATCTGAGCAATGCGTCGGTCAATCAGGTGCTTTTCCATCTTGAAATCCGGAATGCCATAACGGAGCAGTCCTCCGATGCGATCATTCTTTTCAAAGACGGTGACTTCATGACCTGCCCGCGCCAATTGCTGTGCGGCAGCAAGACCCGCCGGACCCGAACCAACAACGGCGATCCGCTTTCCGGTCTTGTGCGCTGCGATCTGCGGCTGAATCCAGCCCATTTCCCAACCCTTATCGACGATGGCGCACTCGATTGATTTGATGGTAACGGATTCATCCGTCAGGTTCAGGGTACAGGCGGCTTCGCAGGGCGCAGGACAAATCCTTCCGGTGAATTCGGGGAAGTTGTTCGTGCTATGCAGAACTTCAATCGCCGCTTCCCAGTTTTGCTGGTAAACCAGATCGTTCCAGTCCGGGATGATGTTGTTGACAGGGCATCCATTGTGGCAATAGGGAATCCCGCAATCCATGCAACGTGATCCCTGACGGATCAGTTCCTCTTCGGACAGGGGGACGACAAACTCCTGATAGTTCTGGACACGGTCAGCCACCATCGTGTAACGACGGTCCTGACGCGAAACTTCCATGAAACCGGTGGGCTTACCCATGTTGATTTAACCTCTGTGTGATGCCGTGATCGGCATCGGTGGAACTTGTGTTCTCGAATGTGGGATTCTGTCGAAGGGCATCCCTTGGAATGCCCTTTTGCCTAATGACTGGCCTCAGCCCGCTCCTGAGCCGCATGCATCTTTTCGAGAGCCAGACGGTAGTCGACAGGCATGACCTTGACGAACTTCGGCAGGTAAGTCTCCCAGGCGTCAAGGATTCGCTTGGCCTTGGTGCTTCCTGTGTACTGGCTGTGCCGGGTGATCAACGTCCAGAGGCGCTTCTCATCATCACGGGTCATGTTATGTAGCAGATCAACCAGCCCATGGCTTTCGAGATCTCCGCCCTGATGGGCTCTTCGTTCCAGAGCGCCGGCTTCGGCCGGAATCGGCTGGAGTTCCACCATGGCCAGATTGCAGCGATGGGTAAAATCACCTGATTCATCGAGGACGTAGGCGACCCCACCGGACATACCGGCGGCGAAATTGCGTCCGGTTTCACCAAGGACGACCACGAGGCCTCCGGTCATGTACTCGCAGCCATGGTCCCCGACACCTTCGACGACAGCGATTGCGCCGGAGTTTCGAACGGCAAATCGCTCGCCGGCAACGCCGCGGAAGTAGCACTCGCCCTGAATGCCCCCGTACAGCACGGTGTTGCCGACAATGATGTTCTCATCCGCGACGATGGGCGACTCTTTGGGGGGATAGATCACAATGCGGCCACCGGAGAGCCCTTTGCCCACATAGTCATTGCCTTCACCCGACAGTTCAAGGGTGATGCCGCTGGCCAGAAATGCACCGAAACTCTGACCCGCAGTGCCGTGCAGCTTGACGTGAATCGTGTCGTCATTCAGTCCAACATGACCATATCTTTTGGCCACCTGACCGGACAGCATTGCGCCAACGGTTCGGTTGAAGTTCCTTATTGGGAGTTCAAATTGAACCGGCGTACGAGATTCGAGTGCCGCCTTGGATTGAGCGATCAACTGATGGTCAAGCGCCTTTTCAAGTTCGTGGTCCTGTTTCTCGGTGTTCAGGATAGAAACGCCTTCTTCCGGTGTCGGCTTGAAGAGGAGGCGGGACAGATCGATTTTCGAGGCCTTCCAGTGCGCCACAGCCTTGCGCATGTCCAGGCGATCCGTCTGGCCAATCATTTCGTTGAAAGAACGGTACCCGAGCTTGGCCATGAGTTGTCGCACTTCTTCTGCAATGAAGAAGAAGAAATTCACGACGTGTTCAGGCTGGCCGGTAAACCTTTTGCGCAGTTCCGGATCCTGGGTTGCAACGCCAACAGGACAGGTGTTGAGATGGCATTTGCGCATCATGATGCAGCCTTCAACGATCAGCGGAGCCGTCGCAAATCCGAACTCATCCGCTCCGAGCAGGGCCGCCATGACGACGTCCCGACCGGTTCTAAGACCACCATCTGCCTGAACGCAGACGCGACCACGAAGCTTGTTGAGAACCAGGGTCTGATGGGTTTCGGCCAAGCCAATTTCCCAGGGAAGACCTGCATGCTTGATCGAGGTGATCGGGCTGGCACCCGTGCCGCCATCGTAGCCCGCGATCGTGATGTGATCAGCGTGAGCCTTCGCGACACCGGCTGCAACCGTACCAACACCCACCTCGGAAACCAGCTTGACGCTGATTCGTGCTTCCGGGTTGACATTCTTGAGGTCATGGATGAGCTGACCCAAGTCCTCAATGGAATAGATGTCATGATGAGGCGGGGGGGAAATCAGGCCGACTCCAGGGGTGGAGTGACGGACCCTGGCGATGGTGGCATCCACCTTGTGACCTGGCAGCTGACCCCCTTCGCCCGGTTTTGCGCCCTGGCTGATCTTGATCTGGATGTCATCCGCGTTGACAAGGTATTCCGTGGTCACGCCAAAACGGCCCGAGGCCACCTGCTTGATGGCAGAGCGCATGGAATCGCCATTTGCCAGAGGTTTGAATCGTTCAGCCAGTTCGCCGCCTTCGCCGGTGTTGGACTTGCCACCAATTCGGTTCATCGCAATGGCCAGCGTCGTATGCGCCTCGTAAGAGATCGAGCCGAAACTCATGGCGCCCGTCGCAAAACGTTTGACGATATCCTTAGCCGATTCGACTTCGTCCAGCGGAACTTCGGGACGACTGTAATCGAAATCAAGAAGACCACGCAGCGTGATCAAGCGTTCGTTTTGCTCGTTGATGGAGCGGGTGTATTCGACATAGGTTGACCAGTTGTTGGTCCGTGTCGCGTGCTGCAGCTTTGAGATCGTTTCCGGCGTCCAGACGTGATCTTCGCCGCGGACCCGGTATGCGTACTCTCCGCCGACGTCCAGGGCGTTGCGGTAGATGGGCGCATCGCCAAACGCGGCCCGATGTCTTTTTACGGTTTCTTCGGCGATCTCCAGGAGACCTGCGCCGTCGGTGGTCGCACTGATTCCGGGGAAATAGCGAGCAAGGAAGTTATCGCTCAGACCTACCGCATTGAAGATTTGGGCTCCGCAATAGGATTGGTAGGTGGAAATCCCCATCTTCGACATGATCTTGAGTAATGCCTTGCCGATGGCCTTGATGTAGCGCTTATGGGCTTCGTCGGGGCTCAGCTTTTCCGGAAGGCCCCGGATCAGGGAGGACAGGGAGTCGAAAGCCAGGTAAGGGTTGATGGCCTCAGCGCCGAATCCTGCGAGAAGCGCGAAGTGGTGGACTTCACGGGCTTCACCGGTTTCCACAACCAGGCCCACTTCCGTCCGCTGACCGGTTTTGATGAGATGGAAGTGAACCGTTGCCGTCGCCAGAAGGGCAGGTATGGCGACGTGCTCGGCATCCATCTTGCGATCAGAAATGATCAGGATGTTGTTGCCTGCAGCAACCGCCCGTTCCGCAGCAGCACAGAGGCTCTCGAGCGCACGCTCCATGCCGGGTGCGCCTGAATCAGCGGGGTAGCAGAAGCTCAGGGTGGTGGTCTTGAACACCCCATTGGTCTTCGCTTCGATCCTTCGAATCTTTTCCAGATCCTTGTTGCTCAGGATGGGCTGATGGGCCTCAAGACGCTTGTGCGTTCCGGCGTTCTTGAGATCCAAAAGGTTAGGGCGAGGACCAATGTGGGTGACCAGCGACATGACCAGCTCTTCACGAATCGGGTCGATGGCGGGGTTGGTGACCTGGGCAAACGCCTGCTTGAAATAGTCATACAGCATGCGTGACTTCGAAGACAGGACCGCCAGGGTGGCATCGGTTCCCATGGATCCCACCGGCTCCTGTCCGGTAAGTGCCATCGGTGTCAGGAAGAACTTAATGTCCTCCTGGGTGTAGCCGAACGCCTGTTGGCGATCGAGCAAGGTTTTGTCGTCGGGCGGCATGGCTGAGATTTCCGCAGGCAGCTTTTCCAGCTGGATCTGGGTGTCTGAAAGCCATTTCTGGTAGGGGGCCTTGTCAGCCAGCTCAGCCTTAATCTCAGCATCGTCGATGATGCGGCCCTGCTCCATATCGATCAGGAACATTTTGCCAGGCTGGAGTCGCCATTTTTTGATGATCTTATTTTCAGGAATCGTCAGTACGCCCATTTCCGATGCCATCACGACATGATCATCATCGGTGATCAGGTAACGGGCCGGACGAAGTCCGTTGCGATCCAGTGTGGCGCCAATTTGGCGGCCATCGGTGAAGGCTACCGCAGCAGGGCCATCCCAAGGCTCCATGAGTGCGGAATGATATTCATAGAAGGCGCGACGTTTTTCATCCATGAGCGGGTTGCCGGCCCAAGCTTCTGGAATCAGCAGCATCATGGCGTGGGCCAGGGAATATCCCCCCATCACCAACAATTCGAGTGCATTGTCGAAGCTGGCGGAGTCGGACTTTCCTTCACCGATCAAGGGCCAGATTTTGTCGAGGTCTGCACCGAGGATTTCGGATGACATGGAATGACGACGTGCCGCCATCCAGTTGATATTGCCTCGGACCGTGTTGATTTCGCCATTGTGGGCAATCATGCGGAACGGGTGGGCAAGATCCCAGGTCGGGAAGGTATTGGTGGAGAAGCGCTGATGAACCAGAGCCAGGGCGGAAATGACCCTTTCATCGCCCAGATCCAGATAGTAGACCCCGACTTGATCAGCCAGCAACATGCCTTTGTAGACGAGAGTGCTGGATGAGAAGGAGGGGATGTAGAACATCTTTCCTTCTTCAAGCTTTAGATCGCGAATGCGGTTATCGATTTGCTTGCGGATAACGAAAAGCTTGCGCTCGAAAGCGGCTTGATCGAGACAGTTCGCGCCACGGCCGACGAAAATCTGGCGGATGCGGGGCTCGATTTTCTTTACGGACTCCCCAAGTCCTGAACTGTCGACCGGAACGTCGCGCCAGCCGAGAAGCGTTTGTCCTTCGGCCTTGACGAATTCCTCGATGATGGCTTCGCAGGTCGCATGGTGTTCTGGATTTTGCGGCATGAAAACCATCCCGACGCCATAGTCACCCGCCTTCGGCAGCGTGATGCCCAGCTTTTGGGTTTCTTCGCGGAGAAACGCATCCGGAATCTGAATCAGGATACCGGCCCCATCCCCGGCCAGCGGGTCGGCACCCACAGCGCCGCGATGCGTGATGTTGCGGAGGATTTCTAACCCTCGGCTCACGATATCATGGCTTTTTTTGCCCTTGATATGGGCGATAAAGCCGACACCGCAGGCATCGTGTTCGTTGCGGGGGTCATAAAGACCCTGTTGTTCCGGGATGGCGTTAAAACTCATTAAATACCTCGGTCAGGAATCTGGAGCCCCTTGAGCTCGGGCTGCGGCGACTTTCGGGGATATCCCGAATGTCACACCAGGGCGGTGACGTGGCACCCCCGGATACCGTCAGCGACACGGGAGCCGGCCATCGAGCGACACCGCGAAGTGCCGAGCAAATGGCTCGAAAATATACTGTTTTAGCCCCTTTCTTTCAAGGGATCACGACGAACTCCGGGGTGGAGGGCTCAGAAAAATGGCTTGAGCGCACCCTCGAGAGGCTTCACATTCGTCCAAGGAAAAGGGTATATCATCGGGAAGGCCTTGGCGGCCCCTGATTATTTCAGTTGAGGAAATTAAGGATGCAATTACTGAGCGACATTGTTCGCGATACGGATGAAAACTTCGGTCTCGGGAACAGAGCTGCAGTGCTGGTATCGGAGGCAGCAAAGTGCCTTTTTGATTCCGGTCATGGGGGATTGAAGGGCTTTTTGGAGCGACTCGAGACAGAGGGTCTAGCCTCGGATCTTGGCAATTGGCGCAACGCCAGCCAGGAAATTCGATTCCCTGAGGGACTTTGGGTCGACACGGTACTCGGTGTGGAAACGATTACCCGTATCGGGCGGGATCTGGGCATGGCGAATGCCAGGGTCAGGACGGCACTGGCTTATGTGATCCCCCACCTGATCCGATATTTTGCAGCTGGTTCGACGCTCCCAGATCAACTCCCTCCAGCGGTTGAGGACTATCTGGCGGCTGGAAAGCCGGAACATCTGGCACCTCGCAGTCGGGGTATCAAAAACAAAAAGACCGGGCGCAACAAAAGGGGTGCAGCCCGAAGCCCCGGTGGCGCTGGCAAGATCTTTTGGGCCGGTGGCGTGGTTGCTCTGCTGGTGAGTGGCTATTTCCTGGGTCATGATGTGCTGACGCGAAGTCAACCTGTGAGCTCTGCGCCGCCGACCAAGGAGCCGCCTACTGAAGTCGTCGCCAAAACGCCCGCTGTTGGCGCAGAGAAAACACCGGAATCACCTCCACAAGCGCCTGAATCTCAGGGGCCCGGATCCAAGCTGGTGATTCGAAGCTACGGTAATCAGATCGAGTACCTTGCTTTTGTTAACACGCCAGAGGTGCGGACGCAGCTGATCGACAAGCTGCAGAAGTCCTTTGGTGCGCCCAGGCTCATGGGTGAGGTTGTAGTTGATAGCGAACGGGCGGATCCTCTCTGGATGGCGCAGCTCGACCGTTTATTGCCTTTGGTCAGTGTGCCTGGGCTGGATATTCGGCTTGAGGGAAATACCGTTCGTGTTGGCGGCTGGTTGGCTGAAGAAGATAGAACCAGCGTTCTCAACAGCCTGATGAGTGCGCTGGGGGCAAACTACCGCTTTGGTTATCTTCGCGAGGAGGAGATCGAGCGGAGTCAGGATGCACGCCAGTTTATGGTCGCTTCGCTGGCGCATGTTGCACCGGAGGTCAAACCGCAGGATCTGGTTGCAATATTGAACCACTGGCTTCTTGTCTTTCCCGAGGGTTCCGCTGTTTTTCCAGAGGATTCCCGGGATATCGTCGGTCGCGTTGCTGAGGTTTTAAAAACGGCACGTCCTCAGTCGGTCATCGAGATTCAGGGACATGTCGATGCGGAAGGGGCTCCTGGGGTTGCCCAGAAACTCTCCCTCGAGCGGGCGAATGCCGTTCGTGATGCCCTCATCAAGGCCGGTGTGCCGAGTGGGCTTTTGAGGACCAAGGGGTATGGCAGCGAAAAGCGACTCGCGACGGGCGGGGCGCCATTCGATCATGCTCGCAATCAGCGAATCGAGTTTCGGGTGATTCAGGTCTGTGACCCCTATTTCCCTTGCGAATCGGCAGCGCCTGCAAAGCGGGTGACACCGCCCGATCCGAACTTGCCCGTGCCCGATGTGGCAGTGCCAGCGACTCGGGGATCCGATCCCAATCCCTCAGAGTCGTATGCTCCGGCCAAGCCTGTAGTGCGTTCACTGGAAACACCCAGTCTGGCGCCTGCTGCGGCGGATCCGGCTCGAACCGGCTCAGGCCGGGCGGTGGATGATGATTCCTCAGAGGAGGGGGCGAGTCGTCCGCAGGGGTCGAAGCTCAAGGCACTCTCAGAGGAACTTCCTCCTCCACCCAAACCCCGTATCAAGCCGGCCGAGCCAGTCAAACCTCCGGCTGCCAAGCCGCCGGAGTGGTACGACCCGCTGGGACTCTTCTAAGGCCTGTCAGTCCTTTGAGAAATCAACGTTTGGATCTTCGCCGGCTTTGAGTTTCCGCATCTCAACCGGCGAGATCCTGCCCTTTGATGAAATCTTGTCGTAAATCTCGCCAAAGGCCTGCTTGCAGTAGGGCAGGTCATCTCGAAGTCGATCGTAGGCTGTGTGGTCGAACATGTTGCGGAAATCCTCCTCACTGAGGAGGGTCTTGGCATAAAGTGCCTGATAGCCCTGGTTTTCGATAACGAACTTTTCCAGCAAGGGGAGCGCTTTCCTGCCATCGAAACCGGGCTTTTTCGGGGTGCCATAGGCGCCGATGTCGACATACATCGGGTCCCGATCTCCACTGGGCGTGTTGTAGGGGTGAACCAGGCCTAAGTGTCCTTGATTGTCAAAAACGGCCATGGGCGACAGCCACAGGGGATAAAGGTTGAAGTGGTCATCGAAGTATTCGAGTGACTTTTTCAGGAGAGCCATCGGCATCAGCATGTCCTGAACGACATGATGCTTTTCCCGAAGTCTCCGGGTCGTTTCCGTTTCGGTGTATTTCAGAAGTTCAATACGGGGTGGCAAAGCCCAACCCAAGAGAACCCTGAACAAAGGGTGATTCCCGAACGTGATGATTTCCTCCATCGCCCAGAAATAGCTGCGGGTATGGCGATGCAGGTAATCCCTGAGGGGAATGTACTCGATGACGTCTTTACCCTGAGTGAGGATGTCCTCGACATGCTTGTAAAACCAGGGCTTGTACCACCGACCAATGGGATTGACCGGTCCATCGCTCCCCGGTTGGTCGGTCAGATTTCCGATCATCACAACACCGCGATCACGGCTATAGGTCAGGGCCTCGACGTATTCATTGGTCTCGGTATCGCGTGAGGCGGAGTCGAAGGCTTCGGTGAGTGCAGAAAGTTGCGTTTTGGGATGATAGGAAACCCGGACGAACTTCTTGGCCGGAATGATCTTCAATTCGGCGGCGACCAGAAAGCCCAGCGTTCCGTGGCTCCAGGGAATGAGATGGAAAAGCTCCGTATTTTCGTTCGCAGAGCAATGCAGAAGTTTGCCTTCTGCCGTCACGATGTCGAAAGACTCGCAGATATATTGAAACAGACCATGCTTATGGCTACTGGTTTCGACCCCAAAGCCCATGATGAGTCCACCCACCGTCAAATCATCGAGTTCTGGAACGACCGGCAAGATCCAGCCGCGGGCAATCAGGGATCTTGAAATTTGACCCATGCTGGCTAGAGGTTCTACGCGAACTGTTTGCGCCTTTTCATTGATCGAAAGGATGTCGTACATCCCGATGAAGATATTGCGCCGAGATAGCTTGTATTTCGGCACCATTTCACTCATGGACTGCCATCCGGATCGAGCGGTGCAGAGTTTTTCCTTCGCGCCATCCGCTTGCCAGTCCTTGATTTGCTGGATGACCGATTGCACCCGTTGCTCATGTCTCTGGGGAGCCGAGCGCATTCGGAAAAGGATGTGGTTACGAACGAATACATAGGCGCTGTAGAGGCACGACACCGGCAATAGGCAAACGGTGGCAAAAAGGCCTCGGTGATGGGTCAGGATGTATTCGAAGATCTGGCCTGAGGCTGGCAATTTTTGGGACATGAGGCTGGTGCGATGGGTCGAGGGTGGAGGGCCGCCGGGATGACCTAAAAGGGCATAACCCGATCATCTGGATTAAGCGCCGCATGTTACCATTCTGTGTTCATGCACGATCAATTCCAAAACCAATGAGTTCTACTCCGATTCTGGTAACCGGAGGTACCGGTCATCTCGGTGCCAATCTCATTCGCCGACTTCTGGATGAGGGCCACACGGTCAGAGCGCTGGTCCGTCCGGGCCGCAACAACGGGGCGTTCGACGGCCTCGCGCTCGAAGTCATCGAAGGCGATCTTCGGGATCCAAAGGCGGTGCACGCGGCGGTTCAGGGATGCCAAAAGATTTACCACTGCGCTGCCCATGTTTCGACTATTGAAGGCGATGCCGCCCACCGTCGCGAGGTCTTCGATACCAATGTGATCGGGACCATGCATCTTCTGAATGCGGCCCGTGAGTGTGGTGTGGAAAAAGTCGTGGTCTCAGGGTCGCTGAGTGCGACCGGTTATGAAAAGGATGTTCCTAGCGATGAATCGGCACCTTTCTATCCCTTCGACCGCCATCTCCCCTACGGCTTCACGAAACATCTGGTGGAGCATCATTGCCTGAAGGCCCACGCCGAGGGTCTCGATGTGGTGGTGGCGGTGTCTTGTGCGATCATTGGCCCCAATGATTTTGTACCATCCCGTTTCGGACAGGTTCTGATTGATTTTGCCCACGGCCAATTGCGTGCGTATATCCCCGGTGGATTTGAATTCGTCTCCACGCGAGATATCGTCGAAGGTCATATCCTCGCCATGGAAAAGGGCCGGTCAGGCCAAAAGTACCTGATCAGTACAACGTATTCCACGGTCGATGATTTGCTGGATCTTTTCGCGCGGGTCACCGGACGGCCTAAACCCAAGCTGAAGCTCCCGATTCCGGTGATGGCAACGATGGCCGAGATCGCTGACAAGACCTGGTTCCGGTTTTTTCCGAATCGCCCCCGAAGGTTCACGCCCGCAGCGGTTCGATTGCTCAGCATGCACCGCAGGGTCGATAACTCGAAGGCACGCACAGAGCTGGGCTTTGAGCCGACGTCCCTTGAAGCGGCCGTCAGCGATGCCTATGCCGATTTTGTAAGACGCGGCCTGATTCGGCCGTAATGCCCCATCCTTTTTGAAGGACCGATTCTTCGGCCCCGTTTTAATTCTTGATGATATGGAGTGCCCCATGAGGGATCCCCTTGATGACCGTGAACTGACCCCACCACCCTCGTTCTTTGAAGCGCGGAGTACCCGCCAGAAAGCAAGAGCCTCTGGTCTGGATCCGGACCGATGGTATGCCGTCGAGTACGATCGTGAAATCAAGAACGGTGAAGTCAAGGAAGTCCAGTTCTGGAATCTGTCCATTGCACTTTTTCGAGGTGAGGATGGCGTTTTAGCCGCTGTGCAGAACCGTTGCCCGCACCGTCATCTCAAGTTGACCCACGGGGCCGTCGACAAGTGCCAGCTCCGGTGTGCCTACCACGGCTGGTCTTTCAATCGTGAGGGCTGGTTGACGGACTACTCCCACGACAGTTTTGGCAAACCCCTGATCAAAAATCGCCTTCGGACATTTCCGGTGGACATTCGATATGGTTTGATCTGGGTTTTTCCGGGGAACCCCGAACTGGCTACGGTCCAGAAGATCCCCGAAATACCTGAATTGATGACGGATGATCCTTGGGCCGGATTTACCGTCGACTACACCTGGAAAACCCACCATTCCATGGTGATCGACAATATCTGCGATTTCGCCCATGCCTTTCTCCATCGCAAATACCAGCCGTTCGTCGATGCCAAGCTGACGCACTACGAATCAGATGACGACAAGGTCTACCTGACCTACGACACCTACATGGCTGAGGGCAAGTTCTCCAAGTACTTCGTCAATCGCAAGCGGGTTAACACCCGTTCGATCGAGATCTGCTATGAGTATCCTTATCAGTGGTCCAACACGGGGGATAGCATCAAGCATTGGTGTTTCCTTTTGCCCATTGATGAAAGAACGACCCGCGTCTTTTTCATTTTTTATTTTGATAGCGTCAAAATCCCGCTCGTTCCATTAAATGCGCCAAAATGGCTAACGCAAATGGTTCTGAATGCATCGGTCCCCTTGCTCTTTAAGCCTCTGCTGGCAGAGGATGGTGTCGCGTTGGAGGCCGAGCAGATCGGCTATGAAAGCCATTGGAACGCACCGCCGATCGAGTTGAACCCGATTGTTCCTTTGCTACAGAAACTCACCGTCCAGAAATGGCAGGGTTACGTGGACCGAAACGCAACGCCTGAATCGGCGGCTTCGGTGGCCGAGGCTGAGCCTGAGGTTGCGGCCGTCTAACTTAAAGCCAAAATCATGAGGCCCCGGGTGTTGCTCGGGGCCTTTCTCATGCGCCCCCAACTTACGTGGAAGACGAGCCGGGGCCCGGTTTTGCAAGGTTCACGATCTCCGGGATAAATTCCGGAAAGCTTTCAAGGCCATGATTGCCGCCTTCCTTGATCGTGATGCGCGCCCCCTGATACGTCTCAACGGCCGTGCGGTAGTCGAGTACTTCATCCCCTGTCTCAAGAAGAACCCAGAACCGCTCTGGAAGATCTAAGGGTGCGACCTTTAGTGTTCGCAATTCATGAATGTGCTCTTGGGTCAGATCAAACATCTCGCCGGTATAAAGGTTTCGATGGGGACCCACCCAAGGTTCCAGAAGCTCTGCCGCATGGCAGGCCGGGTTGATGAGAACAGCTTTGAGATCAAACTTCTCGGAGAGGAAAGTGGCGTAATAGCCCCCCAGGGAGCTGCCAACGATCAGGGGCGGGGTAGGGCTTGCTTCAATCACCTTCGAAACTGTGTCGATGGCTTTTCGAGGCGAAATCGGCAGATCTTCGCACCAGAACGGGTGCGCCGGTTGTCGCTCCCTAAGGTATTGGCGCAGCTGCTCAGCCTTAATTGAGGTTGCGGAGGAGCGAAACCCGTGAAGATAAATGATCATTGATGAAGGAAGCCACAACCTTTGAAGATGCAGGGCAGCCGAACTCGGACAAGCATCAACAACCCTTCACGGGATCATGCCAGTTGAGGACGAAGAAAGCGAGAGATTGACTCGGACTTCTGGGAGGGGCTCAAGCTTAAGCCGCGCGTTGGGCGTTTTGCCCCTTGCCCTGATGGATGCAGCTTTTGATCAAGCTTCTCGCATCCGCGGCGCATTTCCCGCACTGACGACACGCTCCGGTGGCACGGCCCAATGACCGGACCGTTTTCACGCCTTCTTCCTGGACTTGGCGAAGGATTTCTTTTTCGGTCACAGCTTCGCAAATACAAACGTACATAGAGAGCTTCCTGTTGACGTTAACAGGAATTTAATACAAACGAGAACGATTATCAAGTGCAGTCGCTTCGCGTCGACGTGGCCGGCGAGGCATCTTGACGGGGTATACTAGCGGGCCTTGATGAAAGGCTTTTATCCACTCACCCTCTAACCGTCAGACCGACTCAATACCATGACAGAGATCCAGTACACCCTCCGTGAAAAAGACCTGCTGGTCTTCAACGACCACCAGTTCTGCCAGTCACCAGCGGTTCAGAAAACATTTCGCCGTCATCAAGCCACCATTCCGGCATTCTTGGGGCTCATGGTCATCTTCGTCTGGTTCTACTATCAGGACACCCTGACCGCGATGTGGATGGCGATAGCTGCAGTGAGTTGGGGTTTCGGTGCACCCTGGTTGCTGCGTTGGAATGCTAAGCGCCGGGCACTTGCCCTCTACTCGATGGATGACCTCAAGCGAATTCTGGGCACCTATACGCTCCGAATTGAAGATCACGATCTGGTCGAGATCAGCGGTGCGGGGGAATTTCGCATCAGCTGGAAGGATGTCCTTCGCATTGAACCGGGTAAAAATTACGCCTTCATTTTCGTTTCCGTGGATTCGGCGATCATCATTCCGAGAAAATCGGTAATCAAGGGTGATCTCATGACCTTCTACAAGGAAGTCGAAACCCATATCGAAAAGGCCGCCTAAGCGTCTTTAATTAACAGACTCCATGATCAGTGCACGTAACCTGGCCCTCCGTCGAGGGCCCCGGGTTCTCTTTGAGGGAGCCTCTTTTACCCTGAATCGGGGTGACCGGATTGGCATTACCGGGGCCAATGGTGCCGGGAAGTCGAGCTTCTTCGAACTCATGCTGGGAACTCTCCATGCGGATCAGGGGGAGCTGGATGTTGCTCAGGGGCTTGAGATTGCCCATGTGGCACAGGAAACGCCTGCTCTTGATACGCCGGCCATCGATTACGTCCTTGATGGTGATCGGGCGTTGCGCGAGATCGAAGCGCGTATCCAGGCCGCCGAGATCAGCGGTGATGGAATGGAACTCGCCCACCTCCATGAAGATTACCTTCATGCCGGAGGTTACGAGTCACGGGCAAAAGCGGCGAGACTCCTCAATGGCCTGGGTTTCGCGCCTGGATCTGAATCCAGGTCTGTTGCCGAATTCTCTGGTGGCTGGCGCGTTCGTCTGAATGTCGCTCAGGCGCTGATGTGCCGCTCTGACGTTCTTTTGTTGGACGAACCCACCAATCACCTCGATCTTGATGCGGTCATCTGGTTGCAGGACTGGCTTTCAAGTTATCCTGGAACCTTGCTGCTGGTCTCGCATGATCGCGATTTTCTTGATGATCTCGCCACGCATATCCTCCATATCGAGCACGGCAAGGTTCAACTTCACACCGGAAATTACTCGGACTTTGAAACTCGGCGGGCCGAGATGTTGGCGCAGCAGCAGTCTTCCTATCTTCGACAGCAGCGCGAGTTACAGCGTATACAGAGTTTTGTAGATCGCTTCCGGGCGCAGGCAACGAAGGCGCGGCAGGTGCAAAGTCGCCTTAAGGCGCTGGATCGGATGAGTCTGATCGCGATGGCGCAGGCCGATGGCGAAGTTTCTTTCAGTTTTGAAGCCCCGGAAAAATATCCTTCACCTTTGCTTCGCCTGGATGGCATCAGTGTCGGTTATGGCGACGTTTCCATCCTCTCTGAAATTTCATTGACGATCAGCCCCGGGGATCGGATCGGATTGCTGGGCCCGAATGGTGCCGGTAAATCCACTCTGATCAAAATGCTTGCTGGAGTGATCACGTCCTCGACCGGAGAGCGGATTCCTGCGCAGGATCTCAAAATCGGCTACTTTGCCCAGCACCAGTTGGAACAGCTCAATCCCGACCAAAGTCCGCTTTGGCATTTACAAAAACTGAATCCCAAGGTCCAGGAACGAGATCTTCGGAACTACCTGGGGGGGTTCGGATTTCAAGGGGAGCGGGCGCTTTCACCGATCGGTCCCTTCTCTGGAGGCGAAAAGTCTCGTTTGGTTCTCGCCATGCTGATTCGTCAGCGACCGAATCTCCTTCTTCTGGATGAGCCGACCAACCACCTGGATCTACCCACGCGGGATGCTCTAAGCATGGCCCTACAGGAGTTCGAGGGAGCGCTGGTTCTGGTTTCGCATGATCGCTATCTCCTTCGCTCTGTTGCCGATGAGTTTTATCTCATTGCTGATGGTGGAGTCGAACCTTACCAGGGCGACCTTGATGAGTACCGCCGCTGGCTCTCAGATCGCAGGCAGCGTCAGAAAGCGATCCAACAGGAAACCGCCCCCGCGCCTTCGACTCCCGAGCCCCGGCAGTTGAGTCGTCAGGAGGAGGCAGAGAACCGCAAGCGGCAAAAATCCCTGACGACCTCCATGGAGCGCGCTGAGCGGCAGATGAATCAGGTGGGGGATGCCCTGCGTCAGATTGAAGAGAAACTCGCCAGCGAAGATCTCTACCAACCAGAGTCCAGAACCCTGCTTGAGCGACTGGTTGCTGAACGCGATGCACTTGCAGGTCAGCTCAAGGCAGCAGAGCATCTTTGGCTGGAGAGCAGTGAAGCCCTGGAGGCGCTGTCCGCATGACGGCTTTTCTGCGCCTTTTTCTGGATATCGCGCTTTTCCGGAAAGGTCCGCAGGACGTCCCTGATTTTCCGATTCTGTTTGCTTTGGCTCTTTTGGCGGATCTCGCCATTTCGACCGTGGTCGGAGCGCTGGAAGGGGATCTTTTCAGCGCTATCCTTCAGGCTGCTGTGGCTTCAGGCCTGCTGCTCGCCTTTGTTGCCCTCATTTTGCTGTTGACCTCGCACCTCGAACGCTTCCGAAAAACGGCAACGGCGGTTCTGGGTTGTGACGCCCTGATCACCCTGGCGGCGCTCCCGGTCTCCCTCTTATCTGATGTGTTCAGTGGCTTGGGCCTTCTGATCATGGGTATCTTGTTTTGGAACCTTTTGGTCTTTGCCCATATCCTCAAGCATGCCTTAGGCATCGGCTATGCGCTTTCAGCCGCTCTTGCCCTGATTTTTACCCTCACCAGTCTTGATCTCATGGCGCGAATTTTTTCTCCGTAGAGTTCCCCTTGAGCGCTCTTGGTCTGGGTGATAGCGTGAAGCCTTCAATGGATTCAGCGTGGAGAAGAGCCCATGATCTACAAAACCATTTTGCTTGCGCACGACTTTTCCGAGAGTGGCGTCAAGGCCTTCCACAGGGCCCTGATGTTGGCCAAGGAGTTTGAGGCGGAGCTTCAACTGTTACACGTTGTTGAATATATCGTCCCTATCGATACCAGCTTTGGCGCCATTTCACCCTTTGATGGGGATCTGACTGACCAGTTGCTGCAGTCGGCAAGAAAAAGGCTGGTTCACTTGGGCGATCAGCACGATATCCCGGCTGAGCGTTGCCGGGTCGAGCTGGGCAGTCCTAAGATCGAGATCATTCGAATTGCTGAACTGATCAAGGCGGACCTGATTGTTCTGGGATGCCATGGGCGTCATGGCTTGGGGCTTTTGCTGGGTTCAACCGCAGCCAGTGTGGTCAACCACGCGCCGTGTGACGTCCTTTCGGTGCGTCACGACCGCAAATAGAGGTTAGCGCTTGTCGCGAAAGCGAATGCCAAGGGAGTTAAGCTTTCGGTAGAGGTGCGTTCGTTCCAGTCCAATCGCTGTGGACAGGCGGGCAACGCTCCCCGCGTACTTGTCGAGATGGTATTCGAGATACGCTTTCTCGAAATGTTCGCGTGCCTCCTTCAGCGGAAGGTCATAGAAGTCCGGTTGGCGCATCTGGTCCTGCGGCGCCTCAATTACGGCTTCACCCACGGCCGCCTTGACCTCCTCAAGTTCAACATCCTCTCCACTCCCGAGGATCAGGATGCGTTGCACCAGATTCTTGAGTTCCCGAATGTTGCCGTACCACGGATAGTTTCTGAGGAAGTTCTGCACGGAGACCGGAAAGCGGCGGAAGGGGAGCTTTTCACGACTGACGAAATATTCCACATAGAAATTGAGCAGGTCGGGAATGTCTTCGCTGTGATCCCGGAGCGGCGGGACTTTCAGGGAAACAACATTGAGGAGATAGTAGAGTTCGGCACGGAATCGGCCCGCACGGACCTCATCCTCCAGGGACCGACAGGTCGAGGCGATAATCCGGACATCGACATGAACCAGTTCGCTTCCTCCGATGCGCGAGAAGGAATTGGATTCCAGTGCGCTCATCAGGCGAACCTGGGTCTCAGGCTCCATGTGCGCCACCTCATCCAGAAAAAGCGTACCTCCATTGGCCTGTTCCAGCAGTCCATGCTGAATCTGGTCGCCATCGACACGACCAAAGAATTCGACTGCAGAATTGCTGCTGGCAATCGTGCCGACGCCAACATCCACAAAGGGGGCTTCACGACGGGAGCTACTATGATGAAGGTAGCGGGCCAGGGTTTCTTTTCCTGATCCCGGCTCACCGATGAGAAGCACTCGGGTGTCGTGCTGAGCCAGGCGCTTGACCTGATCCCTCAGCTTTTCCATGACCAGACTCTTTCCGATCGGTTCGACCGGACTCTCCATTCTGCGCTTCAGTCCGATATTTTCCTTGCGAAGCTTGGCCGCTTCCAGCGCTCTTTCAACCGTGACGATCAATTTCGCCATGGACAAGGGTTTTTCCAGGAAATCGTAAGCGCCTAATCGGGTGGCTTCGACCGCGGTCTCAACGGTGCCATGCCCCGACATCATGATGACAGGGCACAAACCATCCTCGCGGAGCCAGTCTTTCAGCAGGCTGATGCCATCTTCATCCGGCATCCAGATATCCAACAGGATCAGTTCGATCCGGTGGGCGAGGCGCATTTCCCTGGCGGATGCGGCGTTCTCGGCGACTAGAACCTCATAGCCTTCATCGACCAGAATCTCCTTGAGCAGCTCGCGGATGTCGGGTTCGTCGTCGACAACCAGAATGGTTTTCTTGGTCAGGTTCATGATGCTTTGGGTTGCGAATCGGGCGCTACGGGAAGGATGATGACAAAGCTTGCGCCATTATGATAATGGCTGTCTAGCCTGATCTTGCCACCAAATTCCTCAACAATGCGTTTAACGATGGCAAGACCAAGCCCAGTCCCCTTCGATTTGGTGGTGACATAGGGCTCAAAAATACGGCTGGATTGCTCAGGCGGGATGCCCGGACCGTTGTCGGAAATGCGAACTTCCACCTGCTCAGTGCCAGCATCTTCGATGCGGCGTGTGCTCAAGGTGACCTTCCCCTCATGTCCTTGAGGCATGGCCTCCTGTGCATTCTTGATGAGATTGTGGACGACCTGCCTCAATTTGACGGGATCAGCCAGGATTTCAGGGACATCGCCCTGATGAGAGAACTCGAATGCAATCCCCGAGGAAGGGGGGTAAAGCGCGACGATTTCATCGAGCAGGGGGCGAATGGCAATCGGGCAGAGTTGGACGATGGTCGGCTTGGCATATTCGGCAAAGGCATTCACCATGCTTTTCATGGCTTCGACCTGCTGCACAATGGTCCGAGTGGATTTCTCAAGCATTTCAAGATCACCCTCGACGAGCACCTTGGAAAGTTTGTGACGAAGCCGCTCGGCTGAAAGCTGGATGGGGGTCAGGGGGTTCTTGATCTCATGGGCCAGCCTCCGGGCCACTTCACTCCAGGCAGAATTACGCTGGGCCTGAATCAATGCCGTCACGTCATCGATGACGAGGACATGGCCATGCCCCTCGTTGCCGACGCCCTCGATGGTCGTGCCCCGGCAAAAAAGCTCCTGGCGGCCCCCTGGCCCCTGAAGACCCACCTCCAGCGTCCAGGTCTGTTTGTCCCCGTCAATATGGGGGCTCAGGGCATTCATCAATTCGGCAATATGCGGATAGGCACCGGTCAGGACAGCCAGTGGCCAGCCAAGGTACTGCGAAAAGTCGGCATGAAGAATCGTATTCGCGGCCTGATTGGCGGTCAGGACAGTGCCCCGCGCATCAAGACTGAGGACGGCGGATGAAAGACTGGCGAGCAGCGTTTCGAGGTAGGCGTGCTGCGCCTGAAGTTCGCGTTGCGATCTTTCGGCCTGGTCACGCGATTGCGCAATCTTGGCCGTCATGGTGTTAAAGGATTCGACGAGAAAACCCAGCTCGCCGCGATCTTTGACGGGGAGCCGCTTTTCGTAGTCACCCGCAGCAATCGACCGGGTACCGATCGCTAGCAAACGGACGGGTTCTACGATTCTTCGAATACTTAAAAAAGCCGACCAAACGGCGGCGAGCAGGCTCAGAAGAAGAATCAGGGACAGGGTCAGCGAGAACGTGAATTTTAAAGATCCCCGAAGAAACGTCATTTCCTTGTAGTGGAGATAGGCGGATTCCACGGTATCGGTCAGCTGTGCAAGGTGTCTTGGGATAGGGTAGATGGCCTGAAGGTAGAGAGAATCCTCTCCCATGATGGGCGCGACCGCTCGAATCTGCAGCCCCCCGGCACCTACGCCCTCAAGACCTACGTAGGGTTTCCCTCTCCGAACCTGGATCATGACATTGATGTCAGGTAGCGCCGGAATGAAGGATTCTGTGTGCGCGCCGCTGTAGGAAATCACATGCCCTTGACGGGTGAAGAGGGTCAGTTCCGCATCCTCGAGTTCGTTGAGTTCGTTCAGGCGAACCCCCATGAGAGAGACGGGTGAAGTCGCCAGTTTTTCAGCGGTCTGTTCAAGCTCCTTACTGACATTCCGCATGCGTTCATCCAGTGCGGTCTGACCCAACTCCAGAGCATCTTCCATGGCATGGTCGATGTTGACGTCAAACCAGCTGTCGATACTGCGATCCAGAAACTGCATCGAGTAGTAGAAGACGATGGCCGCCGGCGCCATGGTCAACAGGCTGAACAGGAAGATCATCCGGGACGTCAGGTTGGACCCGGCGGCCTTTCTGCGAAGTTCACGGATCAGCCAGTAGATATTGACGCCGACCAAGGTCAGCAGGAGAAGGCCAGCCAGGGCATTCGTCAGGACCAGGGTCGAGTAGATCTCCCCCAGCGCAGAGGCGTCTTGCGTCGCCGAGCTCATGAGATGCAATGATCCCAGGATGGCGAGGAACAGCAGAATGATGCTGAGCGTCAGGGGGGGTCTTAGTGATCGAGTGGCCATCGGTATGGCGGAGTTTCCATATTCCAGTCGGTTGAGAGATAGGCTACCAGCCTGAGCGGCAAGGGGAGCGATTCCACATCAAACTCAAAACTCAAGGTGGCTTCGCGCTGTTCATTCTCCGTATGGGCGGGAAGCTGAGGGATACTCCAGCCACGAAGGTGGCTGAGCGTGTCGAGGACGCTGGCAAGGCTGGCATAGTGCAGCGCGGCTCCGCTCCCAAGATCGGATACCTGAAAGAACTTCGCCAGCGGCTGATAGCGAAGCTGGATGGTTCTTTCGTCCTGGACCAGAGTCTCAGACCATCCCCAAGATCGGACCCGATCAATGCGAAGCTTGACTCGGAAGGTCAGGGGAATGCCTTCATCGAGGGCACGGAGCGCGACATTTGGAAAACGGTATTCAATGTCCGCGGTCACAACGGGTCGGTTTTCCTTATCGTCCAGCTGGGCCCGCTGAATGAAGATTCCGGACTCCGATGCAATACCAGCCACCGGGACTCCGGCGATGATCGCCAGCGCCAACGTGCTCACCTGCCAGCTACGCTGGATGCTTTTCAAGCCTGGCATAGAAAAAGCCGTCCATGCCATCCGTGCCCGGCAAGATTTGCCGACCATGGGGTTGCGCCTGTCCAAACATCTCCGGCAAAAGGCTTTCCTTCGCCTCAGGGTGTTCCCCCAAAAAAGCTGAGATCACGTCACTGTTCTCCTGACGAAGAACGGAGCAGGTGGCGTAAACCAGCGTGCCGCCCGGTGCAAGCATGGTCCAGGCTGACTCGAGGATCGTTCGTTGGGTCTCGGCAAGTCGGGCGATGTCCTGGGGTTTTCGCAGCACCTTGATGTCGGGGTGCCGACGGATGACTCCGGTTGCTGAGCAGGGCGCATCGACCAGGATTCTGTCAAAGGGTCTTCCATCCCACCAGGATGAGGGCTGGGTGGCATCCCCAGTGATCAGGTGAGCCGTAAGCCCGCCCCGGGTCAGGTTGGACTTAACGCGCTCCAGTCGAGCGGCATCGACATCGAGAGCCACCAACTCAGAAAGCTCAGGACAAGCCTCAAGGATATGGCAGGTTTTCCCCCCCGGAGCAGCGCAAAGGTCCAGCACGCGTTGACCCGGGGCCAGATCCAGGAGCGTTGCGGCAATTTGTGCGGCCGCATCCTGAACGGAAAGCTCACCGCATTTGAATCCTGGAATCAACTCTGTGGAGGTCGCCTCAGCCAGCACAATGGCTGTCGGAACCTGTTCCAGGGAAAGGGACCCCATGCCGGCCTCACTCAGTTTCACTTGCAATTGCTCTCGCGATCCTTTGCTGAGATTAGCCCTCAGAGTCAGAGGCGGGTGTTCGTTATTGGCCTTCAGAATTGTTTCGACTTGATCAGGCCAGTCCCTTCGAATCTTGTCGTAAAGCCACTGGGGATGCGCCAGGGCGCTACTGGGGGAGGCGTCGAGTTGAGACTCAAGTTCCTCTCGATTGCGCTGGTAATTGCGCAGGATGGCGTTGATCAGGGGCTTTGCCCAAGCATCATATTGAACGGCCTCAACGGTCTCGGAAACGGCGGCATGGGGTGCAACGCGCATGTGACCGATTTGGTAAAAGCCAATCAGAGCGATCATCCGGATGCGGTCATCCTTGATCGGTTTGCGGGTCAGCAAGCTGAGAAGGGGGTTCAGTCGCCAATACCAGCGAAGGACCCCATAACAGACGGCCTGAATAAAGGTTCTGTCCTTGGCGGAAAACTCGTTGGTGAACGCTTGTTCCAGTGCGCTCGTCAGGGACCGACCTTCGCGGACCACTTCGACCAGAATGTCCGCCGCAGCGGCACGGGTATTCAATGGGCCCCCAGCGGCGTGGGGAGTGGGGGACGAGTATTGATGAAATCACGTGCGCTGATCCGTCGTCCCCCCGGTAATTGGAGTTCCTGAATCTGCAGGCATCCTTGGCTGGTCGAGACCAAAAGATCGCTCCCCATAACGTGCAGGGTACCGGGCGGAAGGTGAGATGGCACGCTGATGGCTTCGGCCCGCCAAATCCTCATAGGGTCTCCCTGATAACGGGTCTCGGCAACGGGCCAGCCATTGAATGCCCGGACCCTTCGTGCGAGTGCTTCCGCGGGCTGGGTGAAGTCGAGAAGACCTTCTTCCTTGCTGATCTTTGCGGCATAGGTGACGTTCGCCTCATCCTGTATCTCCGCTTGGACGTCACCCGCTTCGAAGGCTGGAAGAGACTTCATCAGCGTTTCAGCTCCAATGACGGATAGCCGATCGTGCAGTTCACTGGCTGTTTCGCTGGGACCGATAGGGGTTGTGGCCTTGAGAATCATCGGGCCTGCATCGAGTTTCTGCTCAATGAACATGATGGTCACGCCGGTCTCCGGATCCCCCTCGAGGATGGAGCGCTGGATGGGGGCGGCGCCACGCCAACGTGGGAGCAATGAGGCGTGGATGTTAATACATCCTCTGGGGGGAATGTCGATTACAGCCTTGGGCAGGATGAGCCCGTAGGCAACCACCACCATGAGATCCGGCGCGAGAGCGCGAAGGGTGTCGATGGCCCCATCTTCTTTAAAGGAAACCGGCTGGTAGACCGGAATGCCTGCCGCCTCGGCAACGCTCTTCACCGGAGTGGCAAGGACCTTGCGGCCCCGGCCCTGAGGCCGATCAGGTTGGGTATAAGCGGCAATCACCTCGTGACCTGAGTCGATCAGGGCCTTGAGGGGGGGAACCGCAAATTCGGGAGTGCCGGCGAAAACAATCCTCACGAGGCACGGCCTGCATCGGAGGCCGATGGACTGGTCCGACTGCGTTGTTCCTTCTTCACTTTTTTTCGGGCTAACTGCCGTTTGAGTGGAGAGAGATAATCGACAAAGAGTTTGCCTTCAAGATGGTCCATCTCATGCTGAATACAAACAGCTAGAAGCCCATTGGCTTCCATGGTCACGGGCTGGCCCTCCCGATCGAGTCCACGGACTTCTACGGATTCGGCGCGGGTGACCTTCTCATAGAATCCCGGGACCGATAGACAACCCTCTTCGGACTCTTCCGTCCCCGCCTTGCTCACAAGTTCCGGGTTGATGAGAACCAAAGGCTCATTTTTTTCCTCGGAGAGATCCATCACAAGAATTCGCAGGGCTACATTGACCTGGGTGGCGGCAAGACCGATTCCAGGCGCGGCGTACATGGTCTCCAGCATGTCATCGACCAGTCGAGTGATGTCCGGTGTCACGGCTTCGACGGGCTTGGCTTTTTTTCGGAGCCGCTCGTCAGGAAATTCAAGGATGGGAAGAAGTGCCATTCGGAATCATTAACTGCTTGTTGATTCATGCATTTTAGCGAAAAGACACAGGGCTCGATACTGAATCCTTGCAGTGAATACCTATCAGATTCAGGGAGAGTCCTGAATGAAATCGATTGCACAACCTAGGGCGTGTGTGGATACTTCACCGCAAGTCTCCCTCGAATGCCGTCGTTTGAACTGTCTATCAACAGGATCCGCCGAGTGCCTCGAATAGACGCGGATCGGGCTTTATCGGCCCATTTCGAAGCTTAACTTCCCCGGACATCGATTTCTGCGACCCGCCTTCAATGAAAGAAAACGTATTCGACGTACTGATTTACCTCTTTGAGAAATTCATGGATGGCGAGGATGATGAAAGGCCTGACACGGATGCCGTCCGTACAGATCTGATGGAGGCCGGTTTTCCTCCCACTGAAATCTCAAAGGCGCTGAACTGGCTAGATTCGCTGAGTCAAATGCCGGACATGAGCCAGGTCTCCTTGCCTGCCTTCCGCGTCTTTTCAGCCGCTGAAGAAGCCAAGCTGGATATCGAGGGTAGGGGACTTCTGATGTTTCTCGAACAAACGGGCATTTTGGTGCCGGAAAGCCGCGAACAGGTCATTGATCGGGTCATGGCGCTTGACGAGGACCATTTGTCGCTTGATAACCTAAAGTGGATGATCCTGATGGTGCTGTTTAGCCGGCCGGATGAAGATCTGGCGTTTGCGCGAATGGAACACCTCGTCTATGGCAGTCTTCCAGCAACACTTCACTAGGATCGGGCCCCCCTTAATCAAGGGATGTCATTTCCTGTCTAATGAGTAATCGATGGGTCAAAATCTCGTCATTGTCGAATCACCGGCCAAGGCCAAGACCATCGAAAAGTACCTGGGCAAGGACTTTCGAGTGTTGGCTTCCTATGGTCATGTCCGTGATCTGGTGCCCAAGGAGGGTGCGGTCGATCCAGAACATGATTTTGCCATGCGCTATGAAGTCATCGAGCGCAATGAAAAGCATGTCTCCGAGATCGCAAAAGCGGCGAAATCTGCCGACGCCCTCTATCTCGCGACTGACCCTGATCGCGAAGGCGAAGCCATCTCCTGGCATATCCACGAGATTCTCAAACAGAAAAAACTGATCGGCAGCAAGCCCGTTCATCGGGTGGTGTTTCATGAAATCACCAAGCGGGCTGTGACGGAGGCCATTGAGAACCCCAAGGCCCTGTCCGAAGATTTGATCAATGCCCAGCAGGCTCGCCGGGCTTTGGACTATCTTGTCGGCTTCAAGCTCTCGCCACTGCTCTGGAAAAAAATTCGTCGCGGATTGTCCGCAGGCCGGGTCCAAAGTCCTGCGCTCCGAATGATCGTAGAGCGTGAGATCGAAATTGAGAAATTCGAGCGGCGCGAATATTGGAGTGTGACAGCGGACCTGACGGCTAAAGCCCAGGCCTTCAAGGCCAGGTTGACGCATCTTCGTGGGGAAAAGCTCGAGCAGTTCAGCATCGTCGATGAAACGTCCGCTCTGGCCGCACAAAAGCTTCTAAAGCAAGCGGCTGCGGGCAGTCTCACGGTGCAACGGGTGGAGGAAAAAGAGCGCAAGCGTAACCCGGCTGCGCCGTTTACCACCTCGACCCTGCAGCAGGAAGCCTCGAGAAAGCTCGGTTTCACCACGCGACGGACCATGACCGTCGCGCAGCAACTCTATGAAGGCATCGATTTGGGTGGGGAGACCGTAGGTCTTATCAGCTACATGCGAACGGATTCTGTATCCCTTGCAAATGAAGCGGTCGCGGAACTTAGGGAACTGATTGCCAAACGTTTTGGTCCACAAAACGTGCCGGAATCACCACCGGTCTATCGCACGAAAAGTAAAAATGCCCAAGAGGCGCATGAAGCCATCAGACCGACTTCGGCCATGCGGTCACCTGAGGATGTACGTGGCCACCTGAGTCCCGATCAATTCAAGCTCTACAGCTTGGTCTGGAAGCGTGCGGTGGCATCGCAAATGATTCATGCGACCATCAATACGGTTGCTGTCGACCTTGTTTGTGGCTCCGATGGGGAAGGCGTTTTCCGGGCGAATGGCTCCACGGTCGCTGTGCCTGGATTCATGAGTGTTTACCTGGAAGGCAAGGATGACGGCCCGCAGGAGGATGAGGAAGGATTCCTGCCGGGACTCACTGAAGGTCAAAAGGTTGATCTTTTGGATGTCGTGCCTACTCAACACTTCACCGAGCCGCCCCCGCGCTATACCGAAGCCAGTTTGGTCAAGGCCCTTGAAGAATATGGCATTGGCCGGCCCTCGACCTACGCTTCGATTATTTCGACGCTTCAACAGCGAAAATATGCTGAGCTCGAAAGCAAGCGGTTTACGCCGACTGATGTCGGTCGCATTGTGAACAAGTTCCTGACGGAGCATTTCACCCAGTACGTCGACTACAACTTCACGGCGCACCTCGAGGATGATCTCGATGCCGTTTCACGCGGAGAAAAGGACTGGGTTCCCCTGTTGCGTGACTTCTGGAGTCCCTTCATTCACCTCATCGAGGAAAAGGACGAAGGACTCAAGCGGGCTGACGTCACGCATGAGGAAATGGATGAGGACTGCCCGGATTGCGGGAGCAAGCTTTCCATTCGGCTAGGTCGTAACGGTCGATTTGTCGGCTGTACTAATTATCCGACCTGCAAGTACACGCGAAACCTCAATGATGATGGCCCCCAAGCGCCTCCCGAAGTTGTTGAAGGCCGCGAATGCCCCAAGTGCCAATCCCCCTTGATTATCAAGACGGGGCGCTACGGAAAGTTCATTGGCTGTAGCGGTTATCCGACCTGTAAGTTCATTGAGCCTCTCGAAAAGCCCGAGGACAGCGGCATTGAGTGCCCTGAATGTCATAAGGGAACGCTGATCAAGAGGAAGTCACGGTTCGGCAAGATCTTTTATTCCTGCTCGGGATATCCCTCCTGTAAATATGCGGTCTGGAATCCGCCGATCCTTGAGCCCTGTCCTTCTTGCCAGTGGCCATTGTTGACAGTCAAGGTGACCAAGCGTCGTGGCGCCGAAAAGGTCTGTCCCCAGAAGGAGTGTGGCTATGTCACGCCCTATGAGGGAGAGGTAAATGAAAACGGTCAACCGGTGGTGTAATCACGGTGATGTCGGTATCTGGGCCTATTGCCCTTAATCCCTATTGCCTAAATAGCACCCACGCCAACGGCATTTTCCTTATAATCCCAACGGTTGCCCTGAGAGGTAGCCGTCAATCCCCCACAGCGTCATGATCGCACCGGAAACATCCCCTAAACCGATTGATTTTGCCACGATCCGTCAGATGGTCGAGGCTGAGATGCGTGGGGTCGACCAGCTCATTGTGAAAGAGTTGGAGTCAGACGTCGTACTGATCAATCAAATCGGCCATTACATCGTCAATAGCGGTGGCAAGCGGTTGAGGCCGATACTGCTCCTGCTCGCTGCAAAAGCGCTCAAGTGCGAAGATGAGCATGCCATCACCCTTGCGGCAGTGGTCGAGTTCATCCATACGGCGACCTTGCTTCATGATGATGTGGTCGATGAATCCACGCTGCGTCGGGGACGCGATACGGCGAACTCCCTTTGGGGAAATTCAGCCAGTGTCCTGGTCGGTGATTACCTTTATTCGCGCTCTTTTGAGCTCATGGTTCGGGTGCAAAACCTGAGGATCATGGACATTCTTTCCCATACAACGACGGCGATTGCCGAAGGGGAAGTGCTCCAGCTACTGAATTGTAATAACCCCGCGACCACGGAAGACCGCTATCTTGAGGTCATCTCGCGAAAGACGGCAATTCTTTTTTCAGCTGCGGTGCAGTTGGCTGCGGTCCTTGCGGGATCATCATCGGTGGTCGAGGCTTCGCTTGCCAAGTATGGACTTCACTTGGGCATCGCATTTCAGTTGATCGATGATGCACTGGACTACAGTTCGAAGCCCGAGGAGCTGGGAAAAAATCTCGGCGATGATCTGGCGGATGGGAAGCCGACCTTGCCTCTGATTTTCGCGCTGACGAAAGGGACCGATAGTCAACGACTCATCCTGCAAAAAGCCATTGAAGAAGGCGATAGAGAGGCCTTCATGAGCGTGTATGAGATCGTTCAGGAAACCGATGCGATTACCTACACCATGCAGCGCGCTTACGAGGAGGCAGACAAAGCCATTGAGGCATTGAATGTGCTTGAAGACTCGACTTTCCGCAAAGCCCTGACTGATTTAGCTCATTTCTCTGTGAATCGGAGTTACTGATCGCCTTTGGATTGAGTCTTGGGCGAGGCATCGCTATAATGGGCGACTCGGCAGAGACTAGAAAAGCCTTCGCCGAACAAATATCGGGGTGTAGCTCAGCTTGGTAGAGCGCTACCTTCGGGAGGTAGAAGTCGAAGGTTCGAATCCTTTCACCCCGACCAAATTCCCGCAATAAATAAGCAGCTTACTTAGCTGCTTTTTTATGTCTGTCGGAAAAGTGGTACACTTTTTGCTGTACTACAATTCTTTGGTTTACACGGTCGTTCTCAGTGCCGTTTTCCAACTATACTCAACCGTAACTATCTGATTGGACTGGGTTATGGGAGAGTTGGATAGCCTTTTGTTGAAGAAACACATTTGTAGCAACTCAAGTCCTGTGATGCTGAACAAATAGCTCGCATCGTTAAAAATCATGATGTCAACTGAGAACTATCGAAAATGTCTGGATTGAGTAAGTGCCGCGAATTTCTTCTGGGAATTTTCCTGACGCTTTCGCTTTCAGGCTGTCTTGCTCCGACTGCGCTCGACATTTCAGTGATGAGCTACGACAAGGTGACAAGTGGCTTGCTCTCCCAGCAGCTCCTTCTGAATATCGCCAGAGCAAAGCATCACCAGCCTATCCACTTCACGGCTGTTTCAAACATTGCGGCTACTTTCAATTTTCAGTTCAGTGCGGGCGGCTCTCCAGCATTAACGGGTGACTCGGGGGGAATGATTGTTCCAACGTTTGGGGGAAGTGTCGCTGAAAATCCAACGATCACTATTGTGCCAATCGAGGGAGAAGAATTTACAAAACGCCTGCTCGCACCTGTACAAGAAAATATGCTGACATTGCTGCTTAAGCAGGGAGCTGATGTTGATTTGGTGCTACGTCTTCTCGCTTCTGAATACAGCGAATTAAGAGGTAACGATGAAATCTCCTATCACAATAGACCATCTGATCCTGGCTACAGCACATTCAGAAAAACCGTGCTCCACCTTTCTTCCATCCAAGATCGAAACTTGCTCCACGTAGAACCACTTCACTTTGAGCAGACATGGGAATTCGCAAGGGACGAACTGAAGCCTGAAAGCCTGACTGAACTACAAAAAGAATATTCTGTAATTCTGGATGAGAAGCGGAATGTGTACCGATTGTCGAAAGTCGTAACAGGTCGTACGGTGATGACTAACTACGATCCAGACACCTTAAGCAATGACGAGCGAATCAAGCTTAATGAATGGGCTGAAGCAACGCCGACAAGCGAACTCAGTGTGGACATTCGACCCGGATTTGTAGGGGGGGAAATGCCACTTCATGGAGACTTTCAGCTTCGTAGTTTGGCAGCGGTTATCAATTTTGTTGGCAAAAGCATTTCAGAAGAGAAGGAATTCGACGTTGCCAAGGACGCAAGGACCCCCAAGGTTGCTGAAAATCCGGCTTCTACTCTGGGTATCACTGAGACAGATAGCAGCCCAGATGTAGATGACGTAGTCATCGAGTACAAAGGAAAGCATTATGCGCTGGCGCCCGAATCTGGTTATCAGTGGAACCGTGAGGGATTTGCTCTTCTTCATCAAATGTTCCAAATGACAGTGACAGAACTACCAAAGGCAGGCATACCCAGTCTGACTATTGCGAAATGAGAAGCACGGTATTTCCACGATCCTCAAGCCAGCTGTAGGGGAGATTTATGTCATCTTTGTTCGAGAACTTAACGGATGACGAAATTCTCAAACTCGTGGAACCCATTATGTGCAACATGATGGAGGGCTCCACGGAAATCAACCACGCCAAGCATACCCGCGACTTTACTGAGAGGTTGCTTTGTATAGTTACACCCGATCATTTGCGATGGGTTTGCGATGACTATCAGGCGAGGTGGGGCTTTTTTGAACGGCGAGAATTCGTTGCGTTATTCAGACGCTCCGACTCTGTAGCCATTATTTGGCGGCAATTCTGTAGTCGAAGCTCGGATGTGCGTGTTGCTGAAGCTGTCTTTCTGTCTGATGGTGATCGAATATTGATCGATCATGCCATGGTGTTTTAGGCAGTGCGGATGTCTGCGATGAGCAATAAGGCAAACAAGCATCGCACAGTCCCTGATCCCTCGACTGTTGTTGCTCGATGTACTGCCGGATAACTTTAATCGTCGCACCGCCACAACTACCGGCAAAATAACTGGGCGACCATAAGGCCTTGCCCCACAGGTTCTTCTTAATGCTGGGATAGTCTCTTTTGCGGATAAGGAGGCTGGACACGCCCTCCAGGCTATTAACCAGTTTCGAGACTGTCACCTTGGGTG
Organism: Pseudomonadota bacterium; assembly: GCA_039795615.1. GTDB lineage: Bacteria > Pseudomonadota > Gammaproteobacteria > Methylococcales > Methylococcaceae > UBA6136. The sequence goes on along the minus strand of JBDKLO010000168.1, from coordinate 5,157 downwards.
CATATTCCACCAGAAGATGGATAACGGCACATCTGTGTCACAGGTTGCCAGAACTTACGACGTGTCACGGGCAACCATAATCGGCATCCGTGAGAGTTATGAAGCAGTGAGTTGAGATCGATGACGACGCCTGGTCAATTGGCTGGACCTCAGGCGGCGCAATGGGTAAGTACAACAGCGACAATCCATTCACGACAGACCAAAAACTCTCTTAGTCGAGGATTATTGGGTTTATTGAAGGTAAGGCTGAGCGTGAGCAAGCCGAAGATGAGAAGAGCCCCATCCAGTTACCAAGAGCCAGACCGGCTTATTGAGTGTTAGCAATAATGGAACTGGTTAGAATGCCGGCTCGCCCTTTGGCTAATAACTGGACCCAAGGAATAACAATGAAGGCTCTTACTGACATCACGCTGGATTATCTTCAACCCAATCCCAAGGAGAGGAAAAAGGAACTGGACGGTTACTTTACCGAACCCAAAGAGCACGCTGCCGATTGGGAAGTGAAAGAGTTCAGATTGAGTAATGACAGGCTTTATTCAATTCTCCAGAAGTGTTACGCCACTGCTCTTGAGATGATGGGCGCAAAGCCTTCACGCGAAAAGATGAAGGAGTCTATCAGAGATTACTGGGAATCTAAGGGTTACAACCTCCAAGATTCAAGCCCATGGACAAAAAAATCCAGACAACATCGCAGACACTCAGCATTCTGCCAGGTTCCATTCGGCTTCGGATGTTGTAATGGCAAAAAGGATTAAAAATCGCTGGTTGATAGCCCTCTCAGGTATGGGGATTCATGTTTGCATTGGATCCGTATACGCATGGAGTGTTTTCTCCAAGCCGCTTCAGAGCAGCTTTGGCTGCACGTTCAAGGATGTTCAATATACCTTTGGTATTGCGATCTTTTGTTTGGGCGTTTCTGCCGCTTTCATGGGACACGTCGTCGAGCGCCATGGTCCGAGAATTGGAGGCATCTTATCCGCGTTATTCTGGTGTACGGGTCTTCTAGGGTCGGGGTATGCAACATCCTCCTGGGTTGAGGATCCCGACTTTAAGCTTTGGGGGCTCTATCTCTCTTATGGCGTGATTGGAGGTATTGGTCTTGGTACCGGCTACGTCACCCCTGTTTCTACACTAATTAAGTGGTTTCCAGACCGGCGTGGCCTTGCGACTGGGCTTGCGATCATGGGGTTCGGGTTTGCCTCCTTTTTAGGGGCCCCGATCATCAGCGAACTAATCGTACGTTGGGGTATCAGCGAAACCTTTTGTTGGCTTAGTGCGATCTATTTTGTAGTCATGCTGGTTTCAGCCTTTTATTTGTCGCCCCCACCGCCAGGCTGGAGCCCGAATGCCCGCACTCAGTCACACAAGAGAATGCATCGCAAGGTGGTCGACTTGATGTCAATAAGCGCCTCCGAGGCTGTTCGAACTAAGCCGTTTTATGGGCTTTGGGTGATGATGTTCATTAATATTTCGTGTGGCATAGCGCTGATCTCAGTGGCTTCTCCGATGGTTCAGGAAATGACTGGAGTGAGTGCTTTGGTCGCAGCGGCAGTCGTCGGAATGAACGGACTTTTCAATGGGGGTGGGCGAATTGGTTGGGCAACCGTTTCAGACTGGATTGGACGACCGGCAACATTTGTCTGTTTTTTTGTCATTCAAGTTGGAATGTTTTTATTGCTGCCCGAGCTCCACGAGATCGCTACCTTTCAGATAGCCCTCTATCTGGTAATGACCTGCTATGGCGGTGGATTTGCCACTTTGCCCGCCTACATTGGAGATCTTTTCGGGACGCGTCAGGTCAGTGCGATACATGGTTATGTCCTCACTGCCTGGGCGCTTGCGGGAGTGATTGGATCTACACTTGCAGCATCGATTCGAGAAGCCACCGGAAGTTACGCCAACATGCTGTGGGTGTTCTCGGGGATATTTGTCATCGGGCTAATCGTTTCTATTGCAATGTTTATATTCGTGAACCGCCGGCAGCGACTGCAGCAGATTAAAAATCATTAAAGAATTCTTTCGTCCAGATGCTGTTCAAGTTATTCAAAACTCCTGTGGATAACCCTGTGGATTAGTTGAAATCCGGCCTTGTCATGACAGCCTCGGATCGTCGTGATCCTCGGCCGCATGACCTTCCCTGAATCGGGGAAGTCGGTTTTTGGTTCTCGCTTCTCCGGAGTCCTTCGGCAAAGGGGCCAAAGCACCTTCCCTCAGGGGGTATACACCCCTCAACGAGCATCGGAATACGCGCCCTCGTTCCTTCCCGGAACTACAGCGAATCTCAGGATATTAGTGATGTCCCAGTCATGGAGCGTGCCAGATCTTGGGCACGTCCAATGTCTGTCGGAAAGCGGCACTTCTTCGTAGTAAGGCCTGAGTTGGATTGTATAAATTCTGCGAAACCTTAACCTACTGATTTATATGTAAATATCAGAGATATCAGATTGGTGCGAAATTTTAACGATGAATCAGTCGATTAGGTAAGCATGTGCACAAGTGCGCCGATTTGGCGTGGTGAAACGACAAATGTTAAGTTCGGTGAGCTAAAACTGCGCATTTTTTTGCCCGGTGGGCGGCATGCGATCACCGTGGGAATCCAGAAATAAATTTAAAGAAGCAGGGCCTCTTGATCGCCAAGCCAGGTCAGGATGGCCTCGATGTCATCCAGGGCCTCGGGAAGCAGCAGATGGTCCGAAGATCCCTCTGGAACCAGATCCCTTGAACCCAAGGCGAGGACAAGAAGGCCTGCATCATTGAGTGCGCGGGTTACCGTTGTTGCGGAGCCGATTAATGCAGCGTCATTGAGCAAATACGGAAGGTAGCCCAATTCGAATAGATGTGACTCCAGGCTGGATGCAAGCGCTTTCTTTGAGTCAGGAATCCAAATGGTCAGCCCACGCTGGCCTAGCCGCTTTTCACGAAGTTTCCGATCAATGGGTCCTTGGTATGAAGCAATGCCTTCAGGCTGAGCCTCTTGAATCAGGCCTGCGCCAATCGTGGCGTTGGTTAGCCGATCGATCACAATGAAGGAACCCGTCGCTTTGCACGTGCCATAGGCATCAAAAGCCAAAGGCGCATTGAATGCGATATCGACGAGACCGATCTCATTCAGTTTCAGCACATCTGCAGGATGATGAATCTGTGTGTTCACATCGATCCGGTGGTTAATCCGTGTGATCGTTCCCGAGACTAGATGACTGTTTTGTTTGAAAAGATATGGCCGTGCAGGTTGAAGTTCTCGCTCTGCCATCCACACGATGTGCGCGCGAACATTTTTTCCTGTGTTAGGGCGATCGTCACTTCTGACCAGAAGATCGCCTCGACTGATATCAATTTCATCGTTGAGGGTGAGTGTCACGGCCTGTCCGACGAAAGCTTCTTCAAGATCGCCGTCCTGCGTCACAATCGAGGAAATCGTGCTGGATTTTCCGGAGGGGAGGACCGTAACAGGATCGCCCTTCCGAAAAATGCCCGCAGCTACCGTGCCGCTATACCCTCTAAAGTCCAGATTAGGTCGGTTGATGTACTGGACCGGGAACCTCGGGTTCTCAAAGTTCTGGTCGTGACTGATTTCAATGCTGTCCAGTAACGTCATCAACGGGGCTTCACTGGACCATGGCATGTGCGCGCTGGGATTGACCACATTGTCGCCCTTGAGCGCGGAGATCGGGATGAAGCGAATATCGGGAATATGGAGCTTCTGGGCAAAGGCGAGGTAGTCCTCGCGGATTTTCTTGAAAATAGACTCATCAAAGCCGACAAGATCCATCTTGTTGATGGCAACGATGACATGCCGGATGCCGAGCAGAGAAACGATATAGCTGTGACGACGGGTCTGAGTCTGTACCCCGTGGCGAGCGTCGATCAGGATGATGGCCAGATCACAGGTCGAAGCGCCGGTCGCCATGTTGCGGGTGTACTGCTCATGCCCGGGAGTGTCTGCAATGATGAACTTGCGCCGGGTGGTCGAGAAGTAGCGATAGGCAACGTCGATGGTGATGCCCTGCTCGCGTTCGGCTTCAAGGCCGTCCATCAAGAGCGCCGGATCAAAGTCATCGCCGGTGGTGCCAAACCGTGAACTGTCCTTCTTGAGGGCGGCAATCTGGTCCTCGTAGATCATCTTGGAATCGTGGAGGAGACGCCCGATGAGGGTGCTCTTGCCATCGTCGACATTGCCGCAGGTCAGGAACCTCAGGAGCTCCTTTTTCTCGTGCTGGGCGAGATAGGCGAGGATGTCGCTGGCGATGAGATCGGATTGATGGGCCATCAGAAGTAGCCTTCCTTCTTTTTCTTTTCCATGGAACCGGCCTGATCGTGATCGATGAGGCGGCCCTGTCGTTCGGAGGTGGTGGCGAGGAGCATTTCCTGAATGATTTCAGGGAGCGTCGCTGCGGTGGATTCGATGGCGCCGGTCAAGGGATAGCAGCCCAGGGTCCTGAAGCGGACGGTTCGGATCTCGGGGGTTTCACCGGGCTTGAGGGGCATGCGCTCGTCATCGACCATGATGAGGGTACCGTCTCTTTCCACGACGGGGCGTGGCGCTGCGAAATAGAGCGGGACGATTGGAATGTTCTCAAGATAGATGTATTGCCAGATATCGAGCTCGGTCCAGTTCGACAGAGGGAAAACGCGAATACTTTCGCCTTTGTTGACCTTGCCGTTGTAGACATTCCAAAGTTCAGGACGCTGGTTTTTGGGATCCCAGCGGTGATTTTTGTCTCGGAAGGAGTAGACCCTCTCCTTGGCGCGAGACTTTTCCTCATCACGCCGCGCACCGCCGAAGGCGGCATCGAACTGATATTGGTTCAGGGCCTGTTTGAGTCCCTCGGTCTTCATGACGTCGGTATGTTTCTCGCTGCCATGGGTAAAGGGGCCGATGCCCTGTTCGACGCCTTCAGGATTGATGTGGACGATGAGGTCGAAGCCAAGTTTCTCAGCCATCTGGTCGCGAAAGGTGATCATTTCGCGGAATTTCCAGGTGGTATCGACGTGGAGGAGAGGGAAGGGCGGCTTGCCGGGGTAGAAGGCCTTCATGGCGAGGTGCAGCATGACCGCGGAGTCCTTGCCGATGGAGTAGAGCATGACGGGGCGGTCAAACTCAGCGGCGACTTCTCGGATTATATGGATGCTCTCAGCCTCAAGCTGCTTGAGGTGGGT
>JBDKLO010000167.1:0-12824 GCA_039795615.1 Pseudomonadota bacterium | reverse complement strand
CAGAATATTGAATAGGCGCTAGCCTTTGATTTTGAGCGGCCGGATAGTGGCAACGGCGGACCTTGGCGGGTTTTCAAACACCACATCATTGCTCGGCGCATCAAACGTCTGCTTAACCTTTTGCCTTCGGCCAGTCTGGTCCTCGACTTGGATTAGTCGCACGGTAGCCATGCCAATAAAAATGACACACGCTACGATACTCAACACCACAAGAATACTGATGATTTCCATGAGGATACCTCGAGCTGTGATTACTCAGGCATTACAATGCTCCCTTTTATCCTCAAGATCAGCCCATTAAAGAAATAGTCTCTGTCAACATCTATTTCATAATCCAAGCTTATCCTATGCATAAGGCCACCTCTTTAGTCGTTATTTCGTCTCGCATGAGCTTCATTGCATGCATCCTTTTCATTCAGGCCTGCACATCAATCCAGGGGACGAAGACCCTTCACCCTGACCCTGAAAAGGTTCAACAGGCATCGATCATGACCAACAAGTGCCTTTTGAATTACCACGACATCCCAGGGAGCCTGAGCCAGCGTCAGGAGTGTTTGAACAATGCATCCGCCCTGTTAATCAATGACTATGGGCCAGAGATTCAGAGCGTCGCTCGCCTATGCGCCCAGAAATTGAGTCAACTAGCGACGCAGGCCGACGCGGGACAGATTGATCTCAAGGGCTACCAGCAAAAAAGGGAAATGCTCAAGATCGAGTGTGCCGAGGCCGCTCAAGCAGCGAAACGTTAATTCTGGAGACGCAACATGTCTTTGATCACTCGGAAAATCCGTCACGTTCACCAGGGCGTTAACCTTGAAGGCTACTTTGCCTGCCCAAAAGGGCCGGCATCGACTCTTCCCGGAATCTTGGTCGCACCGGCCTGGGCAGGTTGTAATGAACAAGCGATCGAGCGCGCCAATATTCTCGCGCAGTCTGGATATGCCGCTTTTGCCATTGATCTTTATGGTGACGGACGGGTGGGAAGAACCCGAGAGGAATGCAGCGATCTCATGAGTGGTGTAGCCAGCGATCGTGGCTTTCTACTCGACCGACTTCTCAGCACCCTCGAAACGCTCAGCCATCAACCTGAGGTCGATGAATCGCGAATCGCGGCCATTGGGTACTGTTTTGGTGGACTCTGTGTCCTCGATCTTGCACGAGGCGGCGCACCCCTTCGTGGCGTGGTCAGTCTGCATGGCATCTTCTCACCGCCAACCGCGATGCCGACGCCCCCCATCAAGGCCAAGATACTTGTATTGCATGGCTTTGAGGATCCCATGGCAACTCCTGAGCAAGGCGTAGCGCTAGGCCTTGAATTGACGGAACGGGGAGCCGACTGGCAACTCCATTTTTATGGATCTACCCTGCATGCATTTACGAATCCTGAAGCGAATGATCGAGACTTTGGCACGGTCTACAATCCGTTGACCGATGCAAGGTCATGGCGTCTGACTCAAGATTTCCTGATCGAAGTGTTAAAATAGAGGGTCAGCTTTTATCGGATATTACGCATGGATCTCAATTTCCTCGAATTCGAACAACCCATCGCCGACCTTCAGGCCAAAATCGACGAGCTTCGTCGTGTGGGTTTCGACAATGAAATCAACATCAGCGAGGAAATTGCCAAGCTAGAAGAAAAGAGTCGAAAACTGACTGAGCAGGTCTTTTCGAATCTCACCGCATGGCAGATTTCCCAGTTATCGCGCCATCCTCAGCGTCTTTATACCCTCGACTACGTCAACTTAATCTTCCAGGACTTCAAGGAACTGCATGGCGACCGCACTTTCGCGGATGATCCTGCGATCGTTGGCGGGATTGCGAAGCTGGATGGCATACCCTTGATGTTGATTGGCCATCAAAAGGGCCGCGACACCAAGGAGAAGATTCACCGAAACTTCGGCATGCCGAGGCCTGAGGGCTATCGCAAGGCGCTTCGCCTCATGAAGCTTGCCGAGCGATTCAAGCTGCCCATCATCTGCCTGATTGATACACCCGGTGCCTATCCAGGCATCAACGCCGAAGAGCGTGGCCAGAGTGAAGCCATTGCACGGAACCTCTTTGAGATGGCGACGCTCAACACCCCCATCATCTGTACCGTCATTGGCGAGGGTGGATCGGGTGGTGCGCTTGCAATCGGGGTTGGCGATCGTTTGTTGATGCTGCAGTACAGCACCTATTCGGTGATTTCACCTGAAGGATGTGCATCGATTCTGTGGAAAAGCGCCGAAAAGGCCGAGCTTGCCGCTGAAGCCATGGGAATTACCTCAGATCGTCTGATGGATTTAGGTCTCATCGATGAGGTCGTTGCCGAACCTCTGGGCGGATGTCATCGCGATCGCGAAAAAACGGCTGAAAACTTAAAGTCGATTCTCAAGCGAAATCTTGAGGAACTCGCTTTGGTCCCCAAAGAGCGCCTCCTCTCCGAACGCCACCAAAAGCTCATGTCTTATGGGGTTTTCGAAGAGGCAATTGCCTAGTTCTCTACGAAGTGAACCTCTGCTAAATCCAGATCACATCACGCGGCAACTGGATCCACTCCAGAGCGTCCGCACGGTCTGGATCGCTTTAAGTGGAGGACGAGATTCAACCGTCCTCCTTGACCTTTGCGCTCTGATGCGAGCGCAGAAGCCAATCACACTCAAAGCCGTTCATGTCCATCACGGACTTCAAACCGCCGCTGACCAATGGGTCGATCATTGTCAAACCCTCTGTGACCGGTATGACATCCCGCTGACAATTCATTCTGTCAACGCTACACCCGCACGCGGCGAAAGTCCTGAGGAAGCCGCTCGAAATGCCCGATATCAGGTCTTTAACAGACTGATCGGCGAAGGGGATCTTCTCCTGATGGCCCACCATCAGAACGATCAAGCGGAAACGGTCCTACTCCAGCTTCTTAGAGGTGCTGGACTTGAAGGGATTTCAGGCATGCCTGAAAAAACCCCATTGGGCAAAGGCCTTCTGCTTAGACCTCTGCTTCACATTGAAGCCGCTGAGATTCTTGCCTATGCCCACTTCAGGGAACTCATGTGGATCGAGGATCCCAGCAATCTGGACCCGCGTTTCGATCGTAATTACCTTCGCCATCACATCATGCCCTTGATTGAGGAGCGATGGCCCGCGGCATCTCGTGCAATTTCAAGGAGCGCCCGGCATGCCGGAAAGGGCGCAAGCCATCAACGCATGCAACAAATTGCACTAGCAAACGCATTGGCACCGTCCGGGCATTTTGATCTTAAGCAGGCCGAACAACTGGAACCAGAAGGCCTGCGACTCGCGATTCGAGGCTGGTTTCAAAGCTTAAACCTGCGCATGCCCTCAGAACAAATGGTCGAAGCCTTCATCAATGAGTTTATGCAAGCGGGGGCAGATCGAACCCCTGTTCTCAGGCTCTCCGATGGCAGCGAGCTTCAAAGATATCGTGATGTCGCTTACCGCATCCCGCACAGGGACAAGGCCATCCCTTGCCGGTGGGTTAACTGGCGAGAACCATTGCCCCTCCCTGGAGATAACGGGATGATTGCCATGGTCCCCCCTAAGGCAGGGGCATCGAAGCCCTCGCCTTGGGATTCCTCAGGACTTGAAATCCGTTATCGGGTGGGCGGAGAAAAGATCATGCTGGCAGGTCGACAGGGCCATCATTACCTCAAGGATCTTTTTCAGGAACGGGGCATCCCCCCTTGGGTCAGGGCCCGCGTCCCTTTGCTATATCTTGGAGAGACACTCGGCTGTGTCGGGAGTTTTTGGCCTAATGCCGAGGTATTCAACCCGGCTACTTGGGCAAGCTCGCACCAACCCCGGTGGCTTCCACCTGCAGGACTCGACCCCACGGGCGCCCTGGAGAGCCTCATGCGTTAGCGAGCTGTCGGGCCTTGACAGCGATAAACGTTAAAAGACTGCTGTCCGTTTTGAGGCTTACCAATGGCCACCACCGCATTGCCACCGAGTTCACCTGCATGATTCCGGGCAAGCCGCGTCAACTCATTGTTCAGTGATTCATCATCCCGCGGAATCCCCACAATATCTGCGGTCGTATTGGACTCAACATGTCCGATGCGCTTGCAACGGGAAGCTTCAGCCGGCGTCAGAACTTTGACGGCCTCCCCTTTTGCATTGAGATCCACCCAGACACACCCGGAAAGAACCATCATGAGGACAAAAGAAAGCGTGGATGAAAGAAGCACGGACCGCATGGAACACTCCTGAGAGATGATCAATTGACTGATCTTAACCCAACAGCATCAAGAAGGTTGCCCAATGCCCATGACTCGGGACCTCAGCTGAAGTAAAATAAACGCATAGTCTGGTCCGGACATCCAGCATCAGTTCGTGGGACGTTCCAGGCGCCCTTCGGATCGCCACACACTCCATCATCCCGAATGACCAAATACATTTTCATCACCGGCGGCGTCGTATCTTCGCTGGGCAAGGGAATTGCAGCCTCTTCATTGGGTGCCATTCTTGAAGCCCGAGGACTCAAGGTCACCATGACCAAACTGGATCCTTACATTAACGTGGATCCGGGCACCATGAGCCCGTTTCAGCACGGCGAAGTGTTTGTCACTTCAGATGGTGCCGAGACCGATCTGGATCTTGGGCACTATGAGCGTTTCCTGCGTAGCACGATGGGCAAGGTGAATAACTGGACCACCGGCCAGATCTATGAAAACGTCATCCGGAAGGAGCGTCGCGGGGAATACCTTGGAGCGACCGTACAGGTCATTCCGCACATTACCGATGAGATCAAGCGAGTCATTGAGCTCAGCGCCAAGGACTATGACGTGGCCCTGATTGAAATTGGCGGAACGGTCGGTGACATTGAGTCACAACCCTTCCTAGAGGCGATCCGCCAGATGCGGGTCGAACTGGGCGAGGAACAAACGCTCTTCATCCACTTGACGCTGGTTCCCTATATTGGAACAGCGGGTGAACTCAAAACCAAGCCCACGCAACACTCGGTGAAGGAGTTGCGGACCATCGGTATTCAGCCCGATGTTCTGATTTGTAGGTCAGATCGAATGATCCCCGAGTCTGAGCGACGGAAGATTGCCTTGTTTACGAACGTCAGCGAGGCTGCGGTCATTTCAGCCGTCGATGCCGATACCATTTATCGGATACCCTCCTTGCTGCATGCGCAGGGTCTCGATGATATCGTGGTTCGTAAACTAAGGATCGATGCGCCAGCTGCCGATCTCGCCGAGTGGGAAGCCGTGATTGACGGCCTCACACACTGGGATCGTGAAGTCAATGTCGCCATGGTCGGAAAGTATGTCCATCATACCGACGCCTACAAATCACTGTCCGAAGCGCTGATCCACGCCGGAATCAAGACCCGGACCAAGGTCAAGATCCATTACTTCGACTCCGAAGACATCGGCGAAGACCCCAAATCGATGCTGCATCACATCGACGCCATCCTGGTGCCAGGGGGCTTTGGTGAACGGGGCGTTGAAGGCAAGATCAGAACGGTCCGCTACGCCCGCGAGTCTGGTGTCCCCTATCTCGGCATCTGCCTCGGGATGCAGGTGGCTGTGATCGAGTTTGCCCGCAACATGGCGAACCTGACCGGCGCTCACAGTACTGAGTTCGATACCAAGACCCCACACCCGGTCATCGCGCTGATTACCGAATGGCAGGATGCCTCAGGTCAGATTGAACATCGATCCGAATCTTCCGATATCGGCGGAACCATGCGTCTCGGTGGACAGGCATGCAAACTGGTCGAGGGAAGCCTTGGGCGCGAGGTCTATGGCGCTGCGGAAGTCGTCGAACGTCACCGCCATCGTTATGAATTCAATAATTCATATCTCGATACACTCGTCAGCAAGGGCCTTAAGGTCTGCGGAACGTCCCTGGATGGCAAACTGGTCGAAGCCATTGAAATCCCGGGTCACCCATGGTTCCTCGCCTGCCAATTCCACCCCGAATTCACCTCGACGCCGCGAAAGGGACATCCCCTTTTCACCGGATTCATTCAAGCCGCGCGGGATCAAGTTGAAGACCGGAGTAATGCATGAAGCTCTGTAGCTTTGAAGCGGGTATCGATCAGCCTTTTTTTCTGATTGCGGGTCCATGCGTCATCGAAAGCGAATCTCTGGCCATTGACACAGCAGGGACTCTTCACGAATTGACCACGAGCCTCGGCATTCCTTTCATCTATAAATCGTCCTTTGACAAGGCCAATCGTTCCTCTGGAAACAGCTTCAGAGGCCCCGGTGTGGATGAAGGCCTCCGCATTCTGTCCGAGGTCAAGCGTCAGATTGGCGTTCCCGTCCTCACCGATGTCCATGAAGACACGCCCCTCAAGGAAGTCGCCTCCGTGGTGGATGTGCTTCAGACTCCGGCCTTTCTGTGCCGTCAGACCAACTTCATCCAGAGCGTCGCTCGCCTCGGACGTCCGGTGAACATCAAGAAAGGTCAGTTTCTTGCCCCTTGGGACATGAAGAATGTCATTGATAAGGCCATGGCCACTGGCAACACACAGATCATGGCCTGTGAGCGGGGTGTTTCGTTCGGATACAACAATCTGGTATCCGATATGCGATCGCTCGTGATCATGCGCGAAACCGGCTGTCCCGTGGTCTTCGATGCGACCCACTCGGTCCAACTGCCCGGCGGGCAAGGCAACTGCTCTGGAGGGCAACGCGAGTTTGTCCCTGCGCTCGCTCGGGCTGCCTTGGCTGTTGGCATTGCCGGCCTGTTCATGGAGACCCACCCGGATCCCGAAAAGGCGCTGAGCGATGGCCCGAATTCATGGCCCCTGCATCGCATGCGGGAACTTCTTGAGACCTTGAAAACCATTGATTCCGCAGTCAAAAGCCAACCCTTGCTTTGATTCCTTCCTTAACTATTTCTTTTTGATCACAGGAGATCAAACCCGATGAGCAAAATTGTTGATGTGAAAGCCCTTGAAGTCCTCGACTCACGTGGCAACCCGACGGTCGCTGTTGACGTCATTCTAGAGTCCGGCGCAGTCGGTAGCGCGATGGTGCCATCCGGTGCCTCTACGGGTTCACGCGAGGCCATTGAGCTGAGAGATGGCGACAAGTCTCGTTATCTGGGCAAGGGCGTCACCAAGGCCGTTGCTAACGTCAATGGCGAACTCCGCTCGGCCGTCATCGGTCTCGATGCGGCTGACCAGAAGGCTCTCGATCAGAAGATGATTGACCTCGACGGAACCGACAACAAGGGCCGTCTGGGCGCCAACGCTATCCTCGGTGTGTCGCTTGCTGCCGCTCGCGCCTCTGCACAGGAAGCCGGCAAGCCCCTTTATGCCTACCTCAATAACGACAGTGAGTATCTGTTGCCCGTCCCGATGATGAACATCATCAATGGTGGCGCACACGCGGACAACAGTGTCGACATGCAGGAATTCATGATCCTTCCCGTCGGCGCACCGAACTTCCGTGAAGCCATCCGTTATGGCGCTGAAGTCTTTCATGCATTGAAGAAGGTTCTTCATGACCGTGGCCTTGCCACCGGCGTCGGTGACGAAGGCGGATTTGCTCCGAACCTCCCCTCCAACGAATCAGCCATCGAAGTCATCCTCGAAGCAATCAGCAATGCGGGTTATGTTGCGGGCAAGGATATCTTCCTGGGTCTGGATGTCGCGAGCTCTGAGTTCTACAAGGACGGTTACTACCACCTTGAATCTGAAGGCAAGAAGTTCACCTCCGAAGAATTCGTCGATTATCTGGCTGCATGGGTCGACAAATACCCGATCATCTCAATTGAAGATGGTCTTGCCGAGGGCGATTGGCACGGCTGGGGCATCATGACCGACAAGCTCGGCGACAAGATCCAGATCGTTGGTGATGACCTTTTCGTCACCAATCCTGCCATTCTCAAGAAGGGCATTGAAGCCAAGGTTGCAAACTCCATTCTCATCAAGGTCAATCAGATCGGTTCCCTGACCGAGACGCTGGAAGCCATTGACATGGCCCATGCCGCTGGCTACACGACGGTAATGTCTCACCGTTCAGGTGAAACCGAAGATTCGACGATTGCTGATCTTGCTGTTGCCACCCGTTCTGGCCAGATCAAGACGGGTTCACTGAGCCGTTCAGATCGTATTGCCAAGTACAACCGCCTTCTCAAGATCGAAGCCGATTTGGGTGCCAAGGCCAAGTATGCTGGCAAGTCCGCCTTCAAGCGGGCGTTCTAAGACACCAAGGGGACTCTCTTGGTCAAGCTGATTGCCTTTCTGGCCCTCCTCATTGCCGCCCTCCAATACCGATTATGGTGGGGGGACGGCGGTGTCCGAGAGTACAAGGAAACTCTCGGACGCATTGAGGAGTTGCGTCAGGAAGGCGAACAGCGTCGTGCCCGAAATGCCGCCGTTGCGGCCGATGTTGCGGATCTTCGAGATGGCACCGATGCCATTGAAGAACGCGCTCGGCATGACCTTGGGCTGGTGAAACCGGGTGAGACTTTTGTACAGGTCTACGAAGACAAAGAATTACAGAATCCGACACCTAAGAGTGACGGATCTGCAAAGCCCCTTCAGGGGCGAACCAAATCCAAGGCCAAGCTCAAAAGCAAGGTCCAGCCGCCCGTCAAACCGGACGAGGCGACCGCTCCTCCATGATCTCCTTGCGGCGTAGGTCTCATCCTATGACCCTAGGGATAACCTCCGGTGAATCATGAGCCATCATTTCTGGGCTGTCGTCCCCGCTGCCGGTGTCGGAAAGCGAATGGGGACCACCGTACCCAAACAGTATCTTGAAGTGCTGGGTAAAACCGTTCTCGAACATACCCTTGAACGACTTCTTTCCGTCACACAGATTTCGGCCATTGCCGTTGCGTTGGGAATTGAGGATGGTTACTGGAATGATCTTTCGGTCTCCCAGGATCCTCGTATCATCCGGGCAGCAGGTGGGCGTGAACGCTCAGACTCGGTCTACTCGGCACTCAAGCGTCTTGAGGATCGCGCAAAGCCTGATGATTGGGTGCTGGTTCATGACGCCGCCCGACTTTGCATTACCCCGAGCGATGTTGAGAACCTCATCAACACACTTCAGCATGATCTTGTAGGTGGCATTCTTGCCCTTCCAGTCAGCGATACGCTCAAAACGGTTGACCAGGGGCTGATTGTCGGGACGCCAGATCGGAGCGCCACCTGGCGTGCACTTACACCCCAGATGTTTCGCTATGGATTGCTGAAGTCAGCCTTGGAAGAGGCCTCAGAACGCGGTCATCTCGTGACCGATGAAGCCAGCGCCATTGAACTCAAGGGATATCAGCCTCGGATCGTTGAAGGACGGCCCGACAACATCAAAATCACTCGTCCGGAGGATTTGCCTCTGGCCGCTTTCTATTTGGAGCACCAATCATGAGAATCGGACAAGGCTATGATGCCCATCGGTTTACCGATGGCGGACAACTCATGCTATGCGGCGTCCCAGTTGCCTACGAGAAAAGCCTTGCGGCTCACTCCGATGGGGATGTGGCATTGCACGCCCTCTGTGATGCGCTACTCGGTGCTGCAGCCATGGGCGACATCGGGCGCCACTTTCCTGATACCGATCAGACCTACAAGGGAATCGACAGTCGCATTCTGCTCCGGGGCGTCGCTGAAAAACTCAAGGAACGGGGTTACGACGTCGTTAATGTGGATGTCACGATTGTTGCCCAGCTACCTAAACTCGCACCCTATATCGGGAACATGCGTGACACCATCGCCCAAGATCTTGGCATTGATGCGGACGCGGTTAACGTGAAGGCCACAACAACCGAGGGCATGGGCTTTGAAGGGCGTGGCGAGGGAATTTCCTCCTATGCCGTCGCTCTCTTGTCCAAAAGCTGAGATCAAGCTGTGGACCCCACTGCCGACCTGCGATACGTTCATGGCAAGCCGACGGTTCGAGGCACAATCAAGACCACTCCGGAAGACTTTATTGTCGAGGAGATCCTGAGTTTCGAACCCTCAGGCTCGGGTGAGCATGCCTTTGTCCAAGTGGAGAAGTGGGGTGAAAACACCGACTTTATTGCCCGACAACTCGCCCGATTTACCGGAACCAAATCTCGTGATATCGGCTTTGCAGGCCTCAAGGATCGTCACGGACGCACCCGACAATGGTTTAGTGTTCAACTCCCAGGTCAAGAAGATCCCGACTGGTCCCAATGGCAGGGTGAACACTTCAGGGTGCTCTCTCATACGCGCAATGATCGGAAACTGAGACGCGGTGCCATCAAGGAAAATCGTTTCACCCTCACGCTCCGCGATCTTGACCAGCCAGCTGAAAGCCTGATGGAACGAGTGCAGGCCATTGCAGCCACGGGCGTACCCAACTATTTTGGCCCCCAACGCTTCGGCCGTGATGGCGACAACGTCGAGCGCGCCCTTGATCTGATTCGAAACCCATCGACAAGGATCAATCCGAATCTTCGAGGCATCTTCCTTTCCGCCGCCCGTTCGGAGATCTTTAATCAGATACTCTCTGAACGCGTCCTTGAGGGTATCTGGAATCAGTCGGTCGCGGGGGATGTCTACATGTTCCCTGATTCAAAAAGTCATTTTGAGGCTGATGCGGATGATCCGGACATCAAGGAACGAATCCAGCACAAGACGATCCATCCAAGTGGGCCGCTGGTGGGCGAAAAGCCTTCTGTTGCCACCGAAAAGGCGGCCGAAATCGAACATCGTGTCCTTTGCCGCTATACAGAACTCCATGAAGGACTCAAGGTGGAACGGCTTGAAAGCCTGAGACGGCCCTTTCGGCTGGTGCCGGACCAACTGAGCGCTGAAACATGGGAGAACGGTGCTTTAAGGCTTTACTTCAATCTTCCCGCAGGCACCTACGCAACGACTGTTTTGCGCGAGTTGATCACCTTTGAATCCTCTGAACAGCCTGAAGTCTGATCGCCCGGAGACGCCATGAACGTTACGATTTACCACAACCCCCGCTGTTCCAAATCGAGACAGACACTGGACCTGATTCAATCGCGAGGCATTGAGCCGGCCGTGGTCGAATACCTCAAGGCCCCACCGAACGAGACGATGCTGCGGAGTCTCATTCAGGCACTGGGTATTGAACCCCGGGCGCTCCTTCGAAAAGGCGAATCTGCTTATAAGGACCTCGGGTTAGATGATCTCAGCCTGTCGGATGATGCTCTGATCAAGGCGATGCTGGATCATCCCGTCCTGATTGAACGACCGATTGTCACGCATGGAGACCGTGCGGTCATCGGCCGCCCCCCGGAATCCGTGCTCTCGATTCTCTAACTTTATCCAAGCCATCCATACCATGACCGAAATTCTGATTCTTTACTATAGCCGCTATGGCGCAACGGCCGAGATGGCCAACCACATTGCCCGCGGCGTCGAGGAAGTTGAAGGGGTCACCGCAAAAATTCGAACGGTACCCGATGTCTCCCCGACGACAACCCAAGTCGAAGACAGTATCCCCGCGGAAGGTGCACCCTACGCCAGCCTTGATGAACTCCGAGATTGCGATGGGCTCATCCTGGGGAGCCCCACGCATTTCGGCAACATGGCAGCAGCACTCAAGCACTTTATCGACAGCTCCAGTGGCCTTTGGTTTTCGGGAGCGCTTTCAGGCAAACCGGCCGGCGTTTTCACCTCTACTTCATCGATGCACGGGGGGCACGAATCCACGCTCCTTTCGATGATGATTCCGCTGCTTCACCACGGGATGGTTGTCGTCGGAATTCCAAGTCAGGAGAAAGCCCTGAGTGAAACACGTTCGGGTGGAACACCCTATGGACCCAGCCGCCTCTCGGGTTCCGGGAACGCTGAGTTATCCTCAGAGGAAAGAGTACTTTGCCGTGCATTTGGTGCACGCATGGGCCGGACGGCGATCGCTCTCAAGACGACGCGCCTTGCCTGATTGGCCGTGAGCCAGCAACTTCCCCTGCCCTTTGGCCTCGATCCCGAATACACCTTCGAGCGCTTCCTGACGGGGCCGAATAGCGAAGCCATGATGCTTCTCAAGGCAGCCGCTCAGGGATCGAGCCCGATGCCGCTATTCCTTCACGGCCCATCGGGAAGTGGCAAGACGCATCTTTTACAAGCCTGTTGCATGGCTGCAGCAGCGCATGGCCATCTGGCCATGTCGTTGCCGTTGAAAATGATCAAGGATCAGGGCCCGAAGGCTATTGAAGGGCTGGAATATTTCGATTGCCTCTGCCTCGATGATCTCGATCGCGTGACCGGAGAAAGTGAATGGGAGCAGGCCCTTTTTCTCTTATTTAACGCGTTGAAGGAACGCGGTGCCCAACTTGTGATAGCGGCACGCACACCGCCTGGCCAGTTACCCTTTGTGCTGGAAGATTTACGGAGCCGTTTAGCCTCAGGACCCATCGTCGCGCTCAAACCGCTCACCGAACCCGAATCCATTCAGGCCTTGATCGGGCATGCCGGTGCGCTCGGTCTCGACATGAGTGAACCCGTGGCCCAGTATCTGGTTCGTCGGGTGCATCGCGATCTTGGCAGCCTCCTTCACTCCCTCGACCAACTAGATCGCGCCTCCATGGCCGCAGCCCGAAAGCTGACCATTCCCTTCATCCGATCCATCATCGATCCTGACCGCTAATGCAGGTTCATCTGATCGGCACGGCAGTCGGAGGCCTTTATGGTGGGCTTCTCGCGCGTTCAGAAGTGTCCCTAACCGTCCAATGCCGGAGCGATTTTGAACGGGTTCAACGGGATGGCATTCGGATTGAAAGCCATGTCGGCCTTGGGGATTGGGTTTTCAGACCCGATCAGGTGATCCGAGCGGGAGAACCGCTGGTAAAGCCACCGGACATCGTGGTCCTTGCGATCAAGCTAACGCCACATTGCGATCGGGTCGCACTTCTTAGAC
>JBDKLO010000166.1:0-4425 GCA_039795615.1 Pseudomonadota bacterium | reverse complement strand
CGTCTGCTCCGGTGTCAACGGACCCCGGGAGAGATGTTTTCAGTCCCTGAGGCATAAACCAAAGAAGCGGCCGCCACGAGCAGGGATGAACGACTATCAATTTCAGTGAAACGGGCCTGTGCCAGATTCCTCTCGGCCGTAATCAGTTCGATGACCGTAGCCACTCCCTGCTCATAGGATTTGAGCGCCCCCTCGTAAGCTTTTTCAGAGGCCTTGAGCATGGCCAAGGCGAATTCCCGCTTGCGGATGGACGTTTTGAATTCCGCATAGGCCTTCCAAACCTCTTTCATGACCTTGAGTTGGAGGTTGTCAAATTCCGACTGGGCTACGTTGCGGTTGGCTTCTGCGACCCGAACAGAATTGAGACCCGCAAAGCCCTCAAAGAGGTTCCAATTCATTTCGACGCCTGCGCTCATGAGTGGCTGGCTCGTCGAGACCTGTTGATAACCCACCTGTGCACTGTTTTGCTCAGCATTGTGGTAATTCCAGACTTTCCAACCTCCCTGAAGGGCCAACGTCAGCTGAGGCCAATAGTTCGCTTCGGCTTTCCGAATCTCCGCATCTTTCGCGCGAAGGTCAGCGAGCCGAGCAGAGAGATCAGGACGATTTTCAAGAGCCGCATCGATAATTTCATCGGCGCTGCGCTCTGAATCTGCGGGAAGATCATGCTTTTCCAATGAGACGGTCTTGAATTGCACATCAGGACGGAGACCCATCGCTTCGGCGAGTTCCGCCTCATTCTGCATCACCGTCCCCCGAAGACTTTGAAGTTCGTAGGCTGCACGCGCCTGATCCTGAGCGGCCATCAGATACTCAGGCTGTGTGGCAAGGCCGTTCTCCAGTTGCTTTCGGATGGAATCTGCGTTGCGTGTACTTTGCTTCAGCGTTACGAGCCCGGCTTCCACCCGCGCGCGCGCGGCGATTAATCCATAGAAGGCCTGCTGGACCTTGAAGGCCACATCCTGATGATTGCGGTTGAGCGTGTGATTGGCGGCAAAGAGCTGCTGAATCGATCGATCAACTTCTGCCGAACGTCCGTAATCAAAAATCGTCCAGTTGAGGTTGAGTGTCGGGTAAACCGTGGTCCCTGCCAAACCAATCGGCGCAGCAGGCGCTGGGAACGGGTATCGCCAATATCCCGCAATCATTTGAGCCGTCAGCGAGGGTAGCCACATGGATTCTGCGATCCCAAGGGATGCCGCTGCAGCACGCGCTTGCTCCCACGTCATTCGGGTCGTTGGGTTGCTCCTGAGACCGACATCGATCAGATCTGCAAGATCATGATCCCGATCATCGGGCAGGACCTGCGTGACGCGAGCGGCCGAGGCCATCGCGGAAAGATCGGGAGCACCTGAAACGGTTTGGGCAGTGGGCTTCCAATGATCAAAATGATTCACCGTAACCTGTGACATGGGATCTGCAGCTTCGTCGAGCCTGAAATTAGCCATCTGAGGGCCGCTCGACGCACACGCGCTTAAAAGGGTTATCGCCCCGGCAGCGACAAGAACACGTCGCGCAAAGGTGGGAAATACGCCACGCAGGCCTTGATTCAAGGAACCAGAATCGGTCTCGGCGAAGGTCATGATTTTCAGAAGATGGGCGAGTCTTAGGGTTCGCATATGTGGTAGTGTAACGAGGATTCACCCCTGACGTTCGTACCCATGCTGACGAAACCTGTGCACCTGGTTTACCGGTTGGCCTTTCTGGCATCGATTGCCACGATTCTGACCGCCTGTGACCCTCTGGTCTCCCTTCAAGGATCCTTCTGGCCCCCTTGGATCATTGTCATGGTCGCCGCTCTTCCCCTGACCGTGATGGCCCAGATTTTTTTCAAATGGCTAGGCCTCTCGGACCACCTGCAGCCTGCCATCCTGGTCTATCCGTCACTTTGGGCGCTATTCACCTTCCTGACCTGGCTGGTGGCTTTCCCATGGTAATGACCGATGTTTGAAACCCTCAAATCGCGGATTCAAAAAAATCCCGTTCAAGCCGGTCGCTGGGTCAGTGGCGGCATCATGGTTTTGATGCTCACCATTGGCGCAGGCGTCTGGCATCTGAACCTGATTCACCCCCGCACCAATGATGCGATGGTCCGCGCCAATACCGTAGACATCGTGATCCAGCACGTTTCAGGACGCATTGCGACGCTCGCGATTCAGGACAATCAGTTTGTCCACCAGGGAGATCTTCTTTATGCCATCGATGCGCGGCCCTATGAAGCGGCCATGCAGCAGGCCGAAGCCGAACTTCACGTGGCGGAGCTTGAAGTGACAGGCCAGATCGCAGGCGTGCATGGCGCTGAAGCACATATTCGCGAATCCCAGAACAATGTGACTGCACAACAAGCCGAAGTCACGCGTCTGGCCGCCAAGGCGGAGTATGCCCAGTCTTATTTGAAACGCATCCAGCCGCTTGAGGCCGAAGCCTTCGTGACCCACAATCAGGTCCGTCAGGCCGAAGCGGACTGGAAAGCGGCGGAAGCCGCCGTTCGGGATGCCCAGGCCAAGCTCGCCGCCGCCCGGGAAACCCTGGAAGTATCAAACCAGTCCCGAAATACCGCCGTTGCAAAGCTGGCCCAGACCGGGAACGCCTTTGCCCGGATCCAGTCTGCGGAAGCCAAGCTCCGTCAGGCACAGCTCAATGTCGAATACTGCACCGTCAAAGCCCCCTTCGATGGCTGGGTGACCAATCTCAACACCCAGGTGGGCCAATACGTCGCTGAAGGCCAGAAGCTTTTTGCATTGGTCGATGACATGACCTGGTATGTCATCGCCGACTACAAGGAAACCTATCTTCGCCACATTCACCCGGGGCTTCCAGTGGATGTTTTTCTGGCGTCCTACCCGGGGAAGCATTTCAAGGGTGAAGTGCAGGGCATCGCATGGGCCAATTATCCTGACAACGAAACCGTGAAGGACGGTCTTCCAAAGGTTGAAAGAACACTGAACTGGGTCATGCTCGCCGCACGATTCCCCGTCAGGATCAAGCTGATTGATCGCGATCCCGAGCACCCCTTCCGCATGGGAATGAGCGCATTCACCACCATCGGCATTGCGCCCTGACGCCCCACCCAAAGGTCAGCTTCCATCATGTTCTCAAAGCTGATTGAGAACCTCTGCTACGGCATGAGGCCGTCAGACTTCCTGCAACAGGAGCTGACCCTCAACCCGATTCAGAAGCGCACGGCGCAGCGCATCTTCGTCATCATGATGCTCTTTGCGGTCATTGCCGTATCGACCCGCCTTCCTGGACTCAGGGTCACGGCCTTCTTCCTCGCCATCCTGCTTCCGCAAATGATCCTGACGTCCCGGATGGCCCTCGACGTCATGAAGCTTCTGTCCCAGCTGATGATCGTTTCCGTCGCGACCAGCCTTGCAACGCTCGTGCTGTGGCAGGATCAGGGCTGGTTCCGCTACCCTTTTGCCATTGGACTCATCGTTTTGATGATGTTCCATGCCCGAAAATCACGCCTGCCCAACATCCTCCCGATCTTTTTCGGAAGTCTGGTTCTTTACAACACGAGTAATCCCATTGTCGCCGTCGACAATGCGCTGTGGACCCTTTTGATCATGACCGGTGCCATTGTCGTCACCGCCGCTCTGATTGCTTACGTCCTCTGGCCCCGGTCTTCTCTGGAACTGCTCAGGGAAAGGGTGCGTTTGCGCCTGCATGAAACCGGGACATTGCTTGAAGGATTAATGCAGCTCGCCCCGGGCAGTCTTCCCGATACACGGCTTCAAAAGGCGCGCCATACGGCCGGATGGACCGCCGACACCCTCAAGCATCTCGATGACGCCATTCGGGACCAGCCAGCCTTTGCAGAGCGCAAGGGGTATTGGGTGGAAGCCGTCATGGAACTTGATAATCTTGCCAGCGGGCTCACCGACTTTCAAAGGCTCTGGGCTGATGCGGAGCCGGCCAAGCCCATCATGGCTGAAGAGCTGGCCCTGATTCGGGCCATTCAGCATCGCCTCAACGCGGTGAATGCACTCTTTGAAAGTCACGGTGAGGCCATCCCGACATCAACACCACTGCCGCCAGATGAACTCGATCACCCGGGGATGAGTCCTCTTTTGATTCGCCTTTACCTCGCCGTGGATCGGCTGATGGACAGCCTGATCGGGGTGTATCACGGGGATCCCTTGCCCCTCGAAGCGCCCATTCAGGAAGATACCGCCGGGATCTATCCGCTCTGGCTCTCCAACGCCTACTGGAATGAAAATCGCCCGATTCTGCTGTGGTCGCTGAAGGTGGCCATTGCCTGCGCCATCGTGACCCTCCTCGTCGTCAGCATGAACGCAGGGGAAGTCGATACGGCGATTCTGACCACCATCATTGTGGCGGATACGACCCTGGGTGCTGACGTTCGCAAATCAATCATGCGCCTGGTCGGTGCTTTGCTCGGAGCCCTGTTGGGCTACCTCT
>JBDKLO010000165.1:0-9595 GCA_039795615.1 Pseudomonadota bacterium | reverse complement strand
ATTAACCACCTCACCCCCCATTTTGTTCAGAACAAGAAGGATCACCACTCACGTCGTGGCCTGCTTCGTCTGGTTAACCAGCGCCGTAAGCTTCTTGATTACCTCAAGAGCAAGGATGTCGATCGTTACAAGAGCCTTATTGAGAGACTTGGTCTGCGTCGCTAATTCGTAACATCGAAGGTATTGCTGTGAATCCAATCCGGAAACAATTCAAGTACGGCGAGCATCTGGTTACGCTCGAAACCGGTGAGATCGCCCGTCAGGCTGATGCAGCCGTGATGGTCGATGTGGCTGGTACGGTGGTTCTTGTCACCGCCGTTGGCAAGCGTGAAGCCTCTCCTGACACTGATTTCTTCCCGCTGCGCGTGGATTATCAGGAAAAGGCCTATGCAGCTGGAAAAATTCCGGGTGGCTTCTTCAAGAGAGAAGGGCGTCCTTCAGAGAAGGAAACGCTCACAGCTCGCCTGATCGACCGTCCAGTGCGTCCACTGTTTCCGGAAGGATTCAATAACGATGTTCAGATCACGGCGACCGTGATGTCCCTCAACCCTGAGGTTGATCCTGACATTGCTGCACTCATTGGCGCCTCTGCCGCTCTGACGCTCTCAGGCATGCCGTTCAAGGGGCCGATCGGTGCCTGCCGGGTTGGTTTCATCGATGACAAGTATGTGCTGAACCCCACGGCCAGCCAGTTGGACGACTCCCTGCTGGATCTGGTTGTGGCCGGTACGCAAAATGCCGTGCTGATGGTTGAGTCCGAAGCAGACATGTTGTCTGAAGAGGAAATGCTGGGCGCCGTGGTCTTTGGTCACGAGCAGATGCAAACTGCAATCAATGCGATCCGCGAACTGGCTGCGGAAGTCGGTGTGACTCCGTGGGACTGGACTGCATCGGGTGCAGACGAGTCGCTCGTAAGTCTGGTTAAGGAAAATGCTGGGGCAGCAGTTTCCGCGGCCTATCAGATTGCTGACAAGCAGGCTCGCCAGCAGGCGATCAAGCAGGCGCGTACGGCTGTTGTCGAAAAGCTCAGCGCCGATGGCCAGTATTCAGCTAAGGCTGTAAAGGCTCAGATCGAAGATCTTGAGTACAACACCGTTCGTGCCATGATCCTCAACGATGCGAAGCGCATCGATGGACGAGATCTTGAAACGGTTCGACCGATCACCATCCGCACAGGTGTCCTGCCGCGTACCCATGGGTCCGCGCTGTTCACCCGCGGCGAGACTCAGGCACTGGTTGTTGCCACTCTGGGTACGGGTCGTGATGCGCAGGTCATCGACGCGATCGAAGGTGAATATAAGGAAACCTTCCTTTTCCACTATAACTTCCCTCCCTACTGCGTTGGCGAGATCGGCATGATCGGTTCTCCAAAGCGCCGAGAAGTCGGGCATGGTCGATTAGCAAAGCGTGGTGTTCAGGCTGTCATGCCTGATCAGGAGGAATTTCCCTACGTCATTCGCGTGGTCTCTGAAATCACCGAATCCAACGGTTCAAGCTCCATGGCATCGGTCTGCGGATCAAGTCTTGCACTGATGGATGCAGGTGTTCCTACTCTCGCTCCGGTTGCTGGTATTGCGATGGGTCTGATCAAGGAAGGTGATTCGTTCGCGATTCTCTCCGACATCATGGGGGATGAAGACCATCTCGGTGACATGGACTTCAAGGTTGCCGGATCTGAAGATGGCATTACCGCGCTCCAGATGGATATCAAAATTGATGGCATCACGCCAGAAATCATGAGCAAGGCGCTACAGCAGGCAAAGAAAGGTCGCTTGCACATCCTGGGCAAGATGGCTGAAGCGCTGTCTGCTCCGCGTGAGCAAATGTCTGATTTTGCACCTCGCATCATCAGCTTCAGCATTGACCCCAGCAAGATTCGTGATGTGATCGGTAAGGGCGGTGCAACGATTCGTTCGATCACGGAAGAGACCGGTGCGAGCATTGACATCACCGACGACGGTCTGGTGAAGGTTGCCTCCGTTGATCGTGAAGCCGGCGATGAAGCCCGTCGTCGTATCGAGCAGATTACGGCTGAGGTTGAGGTCGGCAAGATCTATGAAGGTCGTGTTGCTCGACTGATGGACTTTGGGGCGTTCGTCACGGTGCTGCCGGGTAAGGACGGTCTTGTTCATATCTCACAAATCTCCGACGAACACGTCGAAAAGGTGAGCGATAAGCTGGCCGAAGGCGACATCGTTCGGGTTAAGGTCCTCGAAATCGATCGGCAGGGTCGTGTTCGCCTTAGCATGAAGGCGGCTGAGCTCGGAGAGTAAGTCTTCGTCGATCAGGTCGAGTGATCAAGACAAAGGGGGCCGAAAGGCCCCTTCGTCGTTTCAGGGCCTTTAAAGGTCAGCCTGAGTGAAAGACTGAAGTGAGACAAAGGAATCATTGGGCACCTTGACGTCTCCTGAGTAAGGGGTTGTGAAAAGGAAAGCCAGGTAAAGATTCAAGGACACGATAAAAGTCACCATGGCCGTCATGATGGCCTGACCAATGAGATGCTCGATGGAAAAGAACATGGTGAATGCGATGGTAATGATCCCGCCGACAATCAGTGAAAACCACTCGACGCCTGGGATGTCGTATTCAGCAAAATTGAGTCTCGCCCGCCGGCTTTCTCCAGCGTTGACGAAGGAGGTCAGCATGGTGGTGTAAAGGGCTTTCTGGTTTTCTGTGACGGGTTCAACCTCTCTGATTTCATTCAAGAGTTGTTGGAAAAGAACTCGGCCCTCAATGTCGCGCTCACCCAATGCCATGTGTTTCCAGCCTTGATTCAAGGTTTCCGTTGTATAGGCGCGAACCGTTTCTCGAATACTCTCACGATAAGGGGCCGGCATCTTGTCAGAGAGGGCATAGATCTCCATCAGAGAGTTCGCTTCGCTCTCAAGATGCAGTCGTGCGTCGTTAAATCGATTGGTGGCATCGACAACAACCAGACCAAGAATCACGGCGTAAAGGGTGCCAACCGCCGACATGTAGTATCCGCCAACCTCATGGAAGCTCTCCAGAGTTTCCTTTCCGACGCGTTGCTTGACCCAATGCTGAAAGGCGACTGAGGTCAGAATCACTAGTGTGATCATGGCTCCGCCGGTCAGGAACTCGTCGAGATGAATGTGTTCAACCATGGCTTGGGTTTTGTTGCTAGAAGATCGGAGTTTTTGAATCTTTTCCAGGGACTTCTTGAACCAGTTTAGGTACTAGATAGCCCGGAAGAGCGGCTCTGAGGCGGTTTGCAATGTCTTTTGATTGCTCGAGTGGTACCTCGAAATGGGCCGTGCCCGTGGCATGATCGAGGGAATGAAGATAATAGGGGATGACCTTCATCTCAAAAAGCTTTTTACTCAGCGCGGAGAGGGTGGATTCTGAATCGTTGATGCCCCGGAGGAGAACGGATTGGTTAAGGAGAGTGGCTCCGGCATGAAGCAATCTTTCAATCGCTGAGGAAACCGAAGAATCCAGTTCATTGGGGTGATTGCTGTGAATGACAACGATCACTCTCAACGGGCTTTTCTTCATCAACTCAATTAACCGGTCATCGATACGATCAGGAAGAACGATAGGCATTCGGGTGTGAATGCGAATGCGCTCAACGTGAGGGATCGCATCCAGGTCCTCAAATATCTCCCTGAGTCGCTCATTGGAGAGCATCAATGGGTCGCCTCCGCTCAGAATGACTTCCTCCAATGTGCTGTCGGATCTGATCTCATCGAGGGTGGATTCCCAGCGACTTCGCGTTGTTTGTTGCTCCTGATAGGGAAAGTCGCGGCGAAAACAGTATCGGCAATGGATGGCGCAAGCCCCGGTGCTGATGACCAGTGCTCTGTGTTGATATTTTTGAAGCAGACCGGGCGAGCGTTGGGCATCAAGATCAGAGACAGGGTCAGGGCCGAAACCCTCTTTGGATTCGAGTTCCTTGGCTGTTGGAAGAACTTGCAAGAGTAGCGGATCCTTGGGATCTGTCTTGATCATGCGAGTAGCAAATGCCCGCGTGACGAGAAACGGGAAGGGAGTGTCAGTGAATCCGACAAGCTCCGGTGACAGAGACAGAAATTCCAGGAGTTCCCGGGGATTCCGAAAAGCGTTGGCGACTTGAGATTGCCAATTGGCGTCCATGATTAATCTGTAATTGGTGTGCAACCGGGTCTCCATTATAATTGCCGGCTTGTGTTCGGTTAATCAGACAGGTAAAGCGAGAATGGCGACAGTTAGCACCAGTGAGTTCAAGGGTGGTCTCAAATTAATGATGGATGGAGACCCCTACACCATTCTCGAAAACGAGTTTGTAAAACCGGGGAAGGGTCAGGCATTCAATCGCGTTAAGCTGCGTAACTTGAAGACCGGTCGAGTGATCGAGCGGACCTTCAAGTCAGGCGACACCATGGAGACTGCCGATGTCGTTGATACCGACATGCAGTACCTTTACTCCGATGGTGAAATGTGGCACTTCATGGTGACTGAAACCTTCGAACAGTATGCGGCCGACGAGGCTGCTGTGGCAGATGCCAGGAAGTGGCTGAAGGAACAAGACGAGTGTCAGGTGACCCTCTATAACGGCGTGCCCATTGCCGTGACGCCGCCCAATTTTGTTGAGCTCAAGATTGTGGAGACAGATCCAGGGGTTCGTGGGGATACCTCTGGTGGTGGTGGTAAGCCGGCGACGCTTGAAACGGGCGCAGTGGTTCGTGTTCCCCTGTTCATTTCAACGGATGAAATCATCAAGGTGGATACCCGCACAGGCGAATACGTCTCTCGGGTCAAGTAATTCCAAAGACCATTGGGGGCCGTTCGGCCCCCAGTATTTCCCTCAAATAGCCATTCCATTGTCGGCTGATTGCCTCAGTGTTTGTTCCCGCGAGATGCTCGTCGGGCGAGCGAGGCTGTACGCCCTCATCCGTGAATTTTTTGACGAGCGGTCTGTGCTCGAAGTGGAAACCCCGCTTCTCTGCCAAAGAACCGTAACCGATCCAATGTTGGACCCGTTTGTGTGTTTTTACGACGCAGCGGGTCATGCAGCAAAGCTCCCACTCTATCTTCAGACATCGCCTGAGTTTGCGATGAAGCGCCTTTTGGCTTCCGGTGTTGGATCGATTTTTCAGATCACCAAGGCTTTTCGGAACGGTGAAGTCGGTCGCCATCACAACCCTGAGTTCACTTTGCTGGAGTGGTATCGGGTCGGATTTGACCTTGAAACACTTCAAAACGAGGTCGAGGCCCTTTTTTGTCGGGTTGCTGGGGCTTTCGAGTTTCAATTCGCTGTCGAACGAACGACGTATTGCGAAATTTTCGAAAAGTATCTGGGGCTTCATCCCTTAGAGTCGTCCATTGATGCGATGAGGCAGCGAGCTGAAGGGGAGGGGCTCACGGATGCAGAGGCGATCTGTGGAGCGAATCGTGTGCACTGGCTGGATTTTCTTTTCAGCTGCCTCATTCAGCCAAAATTACCTCCCGAATGCTTGACGATGGTCAGTCGTTATCCTGAGCTTCTCCCATCCTTGGCAAGAAAGGCGCAGGACGACGCGCGATGGGTCGAGCGAGTGGAGTTGTTTCTCGGAGGCATGGAACTAGGAAACGGATTCCATGAACTCACTGATCCCTGTGAGCAGGAGCAGCGGTTTATTAAAGACCTTGAGGTCAGGAAGCTTGAAGGCCTGACTATGCAGGCTATGGATGAGCGATTGATCGAGGCGCTTCGTCTCGGTTTGCCTGACTGCTCGGGAATCGCGGTTGGACTCGATCGGCTATTGATGGTTATGACGAGGTCAAGCCGCATTGAAGACGTACTTGCCTTCCCTTTTCTTCGGGCCTGAGGCGCTGTCCTTGGTTCAAAATTGGGGTACAATAAACGGCTAACTGGAGAGGTGGCCGAGTGGTCGAAGGCGCACGACTGGAAATCGTGTATACGGCAACGTATCGAGGGTTCGAATCCCTCTCTCTCCGCCAGATTATAGAAAACCTTCTGGTCGACCGACCTGAAGGTTTTTTTTCGGCCCTGTTTTTAGTTTTGTGCCGAAATCGGGCCTCTGGGCACGAATTCTGCTGGTCTTTATAGTAAGTCCAATTTTTCGGCGATGGCTTCTTTTAACAAGACCTCTGGCTTCGATCGCATGACCACCCCAAGATCAAAGGCTCCGACGCCCTATTTCCCTCCCTATCTTTATGGTCAGGCGCTTCTTGAAAACTCCGTTTTCAATAAGGGGAGCGCCTTTACAGAGGAGGAGAGGGATTTATACGGTTTAAGGGGGTTGCTTCCGCCCCATGTTGATACGCTGGAAGAACAGGTTTCGCGTGCTTATGGTGCATACAAGGAGGCTTCCGGGGACCTCCAAAAGCATATTTTCCTGCGGCAGTTGCAGGACACGAATGAAGTGCTTTTTTATCGGCTACTCCTCGGTCATATCGAGGAGATGCTTCCGATTGTTTACACCCCGACAGTGGGTCTCGCCTGTGAGCAGTTTAGCCACATCTACCGGCGCCCCCGCGGACTTTTCATTTCCTACCCCAATCGCGGAAACATCCGAAAGATTCTGGCCAATCGGCCCGTAACGGATGTGGATGTCATTGTTGTCACAGATGGTGAGCGCATCCTTGGAATTGGCGATCAGGGGGCTGGGGGGATGGGGATTCCCATAGGAAAACTCTCTCTCTATACCTTGATTGGAGGTATCCATCCGGAGAGAACGCTCCCCATTATTCTGGATGTCGGCACCAACAATCGAGAGCGTTTAAATGATCCTCTCTATGTGGGCTGGCATCACGAACGTGTTACTGGTAAGGACTATGACGATTTTCTTGCCGAATTCGTCGAAGCCGTCAAAGTTGAGATGCCCAATGTCTGCCTTCAGTGGGAGGATTTTGCAACGGCACATGCGAGGCCTTTGCTTGATCGCTATCGCGATCAGCTTTTGACGTTCAATGATGACATTCAAGGGACGGCCGCCGTAGCTTTAGGTGCTGTCTTGAGTGCCGTTAATATCAAGAGAGAAACCCTTAAGGAACAGACGATCGTCTTTTTAGGCGCGGGTTCAGCGGGAGTTGGTGTAGCCGATTATCTCCGTGCTGCAATGGTCAAGCAGGGATTAAGTGAAGCCGATGCTCGAGGTCGTTTTTATATGGTGGACAAGGACGGCCTGTTGCATGATGGCCGAACCGATTTGTTGCCGGAGCAACGCGTCTATGCCCAATCTGTGGACACCGTGGGCAGTTGGGGCAAGGAAGGTCAGGCAATTGGTCTGGCTGAGGTCATTGACCGGGTCAATGCGACCATTTTAATTGGTCTGTCGACGGTCTCAGGGGCGTTTACCCGCTCCATTGTTGAGCGAATGGCGGCCAAGGTCGAGCGTCCGATCATTTTTCCGCTGTCTAATCCCACCAGCCGTTCCGAAGCCATTCCTGCGGACTTGATGAAATGGACGCAGGGGAAGGCGCTCGTGGCCTCAGGATCACCTTTTGAGGCCGTTTTCTGGGAGGGCTGGCGGAAGCCCATTGCCCAATGCAACAACGTTTATATTTTTCCCTCCATAGGCTTGGCCCTCGTTGCATCAAAAGCCCGTCGGGTAACCGACACCATGCTGATTGCTGCAGCAGAGGCTCTCGGAAAGCTCTCACCGGCGCTTTTGGATCCTGCTGCGCCTCTTCTTCCTGAGTTGCGGCATGCCCGCGATGTCGCGGTTGAGATCGCGCTTGCGGTCGCTCGCCAGGCCATTGAGGATGGCGTAGCACCTTCAGCCAGCGTGGAAGAGCTTCGGGAGGCTGTCATGGCGAATCAATGGTATCCGGACTACTATCGTTTGCCACTCTGAGTTCAACGGCCCCGTTGAAAAAGCCCATTCAGGTCTTGAAGCGTTAGTTGAACCCAGGTCGGCCGTCCGTGGTTACATTGGCCGCTTCGTTCTGTCGTTTCCATGTCCCTCAAGAGGGCATTCATTTCAGGCAATGAGAGACGGCGGTTGGCTCTGACCGAGCCATGACAGGCCATCGTTGCAAGGATTTGGTTCAAGGTTTCCTCAAGGCGCCGACTCTGGCCTTGATGGGCGAAATCAGCCAAAACATCCCGGATCAACTGATCAGCATCGGCAACAGGCAGTCGAGCAGGGAGGGCCGTCACCATGACGTGAGTGGGGCCTGTCCGACGAAGTTCCACTCCCAGAGTTTCCAGGGTGCTTTGCTGTTCTTCAGCCGCATCTGCCTCAGCTTCCGTGACTTCGAGAGGAATGGGAAGCAGAAGGGTTTGGGAAGGAATGCTCCCTTGAGTTTGATCCGCCTTAAGTTTTTCGTAGGTGACCCGTTCGTGGGCGGCATGGGCATCGACCAGAATGAGTCCTTCCGCATTTTCGGCCAGAATAAAGGCGCCATGGAGGTGGGCGATGGCATGGCCCAGCCGACCCTCTTCGGCCGAGACGCTAGGGTGACTCGACGAGGTCTGGTGGTGTTCATCGGAGTTCAATAAGCGATCATAACTTCCCAGAAGGGCTGGGGTGTCGAGCGAAAGTTGACTCTGCCTGCCACCCGCAAAGCTCGCGAAACGTTCGGTGGGGTACACCCGTTCGCTGGAGCCGGATTCCCTTGGAAAGTTCTCATGTGAGCTTGGTTGAAACCCAGAGCTTGCTATTGGCGTCGTCGTCAGATTCATGGGATGGCCACCTGCCGTGGCGCCTCCCAGTGCCCGGTGAATACTGCTGAAGAGAAAGTCATGAACCATTCGAGCTTCCCTGAACCGAACCTCCATTTTGGTTGGGTGGGCATTCACGTCGACTAGCGTTGGATCGAGCTCAAGGTAGAGGACATAGATCGGGTGTCTGCCGTGGTAGAGCACATCCTGAAAAGCCTGACGGATGGCCACATTCACAACTTTGTCTCTGACCAACCGGCCATTGACATAAAAATATTGTTGATCCGGCTGGCCTCGGGAAAACGTCGGAAGGCCAACCCAGCCGTGGAGCCTCAGGTCGGCTGCGGTGTGTTCAATGGGGAGACTCTGCTCGAGGAAATCCCGGCCGAGGATGGCCTCCAGTCGTCTGGATGACTCTGAGAGGTCCTTGCTGGGTGGGAGTCTCAGGATCTCCCGCTCGTTGTGCGACAGGGTAATGGCCACATCCATTCTTGAAAGTGCCATTCGACGAACGACCGTCTCAATGTGCTGAAACTCGGTTTTTTCTGAACGCAGGAATTTTCTTCGAGCCGGGGTATTGTAGAAAAGATCGCGAATTTCTACGGTACTGCCTTCCGGATGAGCGGCAGGCGTCAGATCGAAATGTTTTTCTCCACCATCAGTCTGGATTTGCCACGCATGGTTAGTGCCTCGAGGTCTTGACGTCAGTTGGAGGCGCGAGACGGAGCTGATGCTTGGCAGGGCTTCGCCCCGGAATCCCATGGTCAGGACGTTTTCAAGATCCTCAAGAGAAGAGATCTTGCTGGTCGCGTGGCGGGATAAAGCCAGGGGTAATTCCTCTTTGAGAATGCCGCAGCCATTATCACGGACTCGGATCAGTCCCATTCCCCCCTGTTCAATCTCTATTTCGATCCGGTCCGCGCCTGCATCGAAGGCATTCTCGATCAATTCCTTGATGGCAGAGGCCGGTCGCTCGACGACCTCGCC
>JBDKLO010000164.1:0-3781 GCA_039795615.1 Pseudomonadota bacterium | reverse complement strand
GGAAAAGGATAACTTTTGGCTCTACATCGGCGCTGTTATCGTTGCTGCAATCGTTGGCGTTTTCATCCTGAAGAGCCGCGAAATGGAAAGCGTCCCGACCGATGGCTACAAGGAAACCCGTGGCCAGATCGAAAAGCAGATCGAGCGCGCTAAGTCCAAGTAAGTCTTGGATGCACCCCCGCTCAGCGGGGGTGTGACTCTGACTTCAAAACAATAAGAATCATTGGTTTCAGAGCCACCATCGGCGGTTCTCTAAATCAGATCTCAAAACCCTGCTGCCGGACCTTGCGTCCAACCCTCTTGAGGGGCTGCAGGGTTTTTTAATGCCTGAGATTTAGTGGGCGGGGTGGCGGCCGTGGAGCCGAACCCATGAGGCGAGTTGCGCCGTCTTCTGATCATTCAGCTGATCAAAGCTGAAACGCCACTGCCAGTTCCCCTCTGTCGTCCCCGGCGTATTCATTCGGTGCCCCTTCCCGAGCCCAAGGACATCCTGCATGGGAAGGATGGCGAGACGCGCCACCGAGGCGAGTGCCGCCTGATTCAGGACATCCGGCATCACCGATGCGGGATTCCCAAGGACGCGGTAGACGTGGGCCTTCTGATCTCCTGTGAGATCCTCGAACCAGGACACCGTGGTGTCATTGTCATGGGTCCCGGTGTAAACCACATTATTGGGATCGTGATTGTGCGGGAGGTAAGGGTTTTGGGGGCCGCCATCAAAGGCAAACTGCAGAATCAGCATCCCCGGGATTCCAAAGCGCTCACGCAGCGCCTCGACTTCCGGTGTGATGATCCCCAAGTTCTCGGCGATCAGGGGGAGTTGCCCACCCCCGTGTTTTGCAAACAAGGTTTCAAGCAAGGCCTGACCCGGCGCCTTGACCCAATGCCCTCCAAGAGCCGTCTCGGAAGCTGCCGGAATCTCCCAGTAGGCTTCAAAGCCTCGAAAATGGTCAATCCGCACCCAGTCAAAAAGGTCGAACTGGGTCTTGAACCGATCGAGCCACCATTTGAACCCGCTTTGCGCCATGACATCCCAGCGGTAATGGGGATTGCCCCATCGCTGGCCGGTTTCCGAAAAGTAGTCCGGTGGCACACCGGCGACGACGCGCGGCTGACCATCCGGCAAAAGATCGAACTCTGACTGGTTCGCCCAGACATCAGCGCTGTCGCCGGCCACAAAGATCGGGACATCGCCAAAAAAGAGCACGCCGCGGTCATTGGCGAAGCGCCGAAGCGCATGCCACTGCTCGAAAAAGATGAACTGCTGAAATTCAATCTGCGCGATAGCTTCTTCCAGCCGGGCCTTGGCGGCATCCAGTGCTGAAGGTTGCCGGGACCTCAGTTCCGATGGCCAGTCCTGCCAACTGACGCCGTGGTTTTCGCTCCTTAGCGCCATGTAAAGACTGAAATCCTGAAGCCACACCGCATGCCGGGCACGAAAGGCCGCAAAGGCCTCCAGATTCAGGCCCCCTGAACGCGTGAAACCCTCAAAGGCAAGAGTCAGAAGCTTTCGGCGCTGGGCCAGAGGGCATCCCCCATCGGAATGCAAAGTTGAAGCCTCAAGCCAGCCGCGCTCCACCAGATTTTCAAGGCTGATGAGGAGCGGATTCCCGGCATGGGCCGAGAGGCATTGATAAGGCGAGCCGTCTCCATGGGTCGGATTGATCGGAAGAGTCTGCCAGACGGTCATGCCGGCTGCGACCAGAAATTCCACAAAGCGATAGGCTGAGGGTCCCAAATCCCCATTTTGTAGACCGCCCGGAAGCGACGTGATATGAAGGAGAAGCCCCGCTCGTCGGCGGTCGAGAATGCTGTTCGCGTGCGTCACGTCCGACGGTCCCCCCGACAGGTCTTGAGGCCAGGCCCATGGCCCCCTCGCGGGTGGCCGGTAGGTCTGAGCCTTTGATCGGATCCCAGCGAATCCGAGGAAACCCGATCCGCCCCGCGCGGCTCGGGGGTTGCCCTTAGCGGGCGAAATGGAGTGTTTGACCGAGATGATCCGGGGTCACCAGAACGACGCCTCCAGGACTCACATCAAAGCGCTTCTTGTCATCTTCAAGGTTTTCGCCGATGACCGTGTTCGGCGGGATATGGCAGCCCCGATCGATCACGGCTTTCCGAATCCGGCAATGTCGACCGATGTTGACCTCGGGAAGAATCACCGAGTCTTCGACGGTGCTGTAGGAGTTCACCCTGACATTGCTGAAGAGGAGCGAATTTTTAACCTCGGCGCCTGAAATGATGCAGCCCCCGGACACCATCGAATCCACCGCCATACCCCTGCGATCATCATCGTCGAAGATGAACTTTGCGGGCGGTGTTTGCGCCTGATAGGTCCAGATCGGCCATTCGCGGTCATAAAGATTGAGCTCAGGGTCGACGCCGATGAGTTCCATATTGGCCGCCCAATAGGAATCCAGCTCACCGACATCGCGCCAGTAGGCCTGGACACCACTTTGGACGTCCCGGAACGGGTAGGCGAAGACCCGGCTGTTGGTGATCACGCTGGGGATGATGTCGTGACCAAAATCATGGCTGGAATTGGCGTTGTCCGCATCCTTGATCAACTGCTCGAAAAGGAAGGCCGTACTGAAGATGTAGATCCCCATCGAGGCCAGTGCATGATCCGGCCGATTCGGCATGGGCGGCGGATCCTTGGGCTTTTCGACGAAATTAATGATGCGCTTCTGATCATCAACATGCATGACGCCAAAGCCCTTGGCCTCTTCCAGCGGCACCTCGATGCAGGCGATCGTAAGATCTGCTTCGCGCTCGGCGTGATACGCGAGCATCAGGCCGTAATCCATCTTGTAGACATGATCGCCCGCAAGGACCACGATGTACTCGGGATCGCGTTGGCGGAGAATGTCGAGATTCTGGTACACGGCATCGGCGGTGCCTGCGTACCAGCGCTCCTGCATGCGCTGCTGGGCCGGCATCACATCGACGAATTCCCCGAGCTCCCCGCGAAGGAAGCCCCAGCCCTGCTGGATGTGACGGATCAGGGAGTCGGCCTTGTACTGGGTGAGGACGCCAATCTGGCGAATCCCGGAGTTCAGGCAGTTGGAGAGCGGGAAGTCGATGATGCGGAATTTGCCGCCAAAGGGGACGGCGGGCTTGGCGCGCCATTCCGTCAGCCCATGAAGGCGGGTTCCACGACCGCCGGCCAGCACCAGAGCCAAGGTCTGCCGGGTCAGGCGACTGACAAATCGGGTCTTGTGCAGGGACTCTGGCATGGCGTTCTCAGCTTGGGTTAGGCGATCATTCCCGATCCAGGAATCCCTTGATGACTTCCGACCCCATTCATCCTATGGGCCTGAATCCAGCGGGGACCCGGGCAGGTCGGGTCGAGATTTGTTAACATTCGCCCTCTCTTCAGGGCGCCCGATGCCGACCTATTCTAACCCCAGAGGCTTCTCAAAGTGAACTCGAAGGATACCCCAGACGCCCAGATTTCTAAGGCTCCGACCCTCGAGACGGGCCTGACCCGCATTCTTGAGGCCCGCCATCACGACCCCTTTGAGGTCCTGGGGCGTCATAGCCAGGACGGCCAGGAGTGCTTTCGGGTCTTTTTACCTCAGGCGGAGAGCGTCCGCATTGGAGACGATGGCCCTGAATTCGCCCGCATCCAGGGGACCGACCTTTTTGAGGCGCGCACCCCTCTGGGCAATGCCATTCCGGTGCATTACCGCATTCAGTGGACTGATAAAAACGGCCAGTCCCACGCGCATGTGGACCCCTATTCCTTTGAACCCTTCCTGACGGATTTTGACCTCTATCT
>JBDKLO010000163.1:0-10527 GCA_039795615.1 Pseudomonadota bacterium | reverse complement strand
AGATCAGAACGACACGCCCCTCAACGGGAAAGATCCTCTGTTCGAATGATGAAAGGATTTCTCAATTAATTTGATCGACTTACTCATGAGGAAACACAATGGCTGAAATTGACAAGCAGTTGGCCTTGGGCGACAGCGCTGCCCGGCAACTCGCCAACGCCACCAAAACGGTCCCACAACTTGGCACCATCACTCCCCGCTGGCTAACCCATCTTCTGCCTTGGGTAGGCGTTGAAGCGGGTATCTATCGCATCAATCGCGTCAAGGATGCCTCGCGCGTTCTGACCGCCTGCTCACAACGTGATGAGAGTGACCTTCCGCAGACCTTCGTTGACTACGATGAGGCCCCTCGCGAATACTTCCTGAGCGCGGTCACGACGGTTGTTGACATCCACACCCGCGTTTCTGATCTCTACAGCAGCCCTCATGATCAGATTAAAGAACAGCTGCGTCTGACAATTGAGACGATCAAGGAGCGCCAGGAAGACGAGCTGATCAACAACAAGGAATACGGCCTTCTCAACAATATCGTTGAAAGCCAAAGGATCAGCACCCGCACGGGTGCACCGACCCCTGATGACTTGGATGAGCTGATCACCAAGGTATGGAAAGAGCCCGCGTTCTTCCTCGCCCATCCAAAAACGATTGCAGCATTCGGTCGCGAATGCACCCGTCGCGGCGTACCACCACCCACCACGACCCTCTTCGGCTCACCGTTCCTCACTTGGCGCGGTATTCCGCTCATTCCGAGCAGCAAGCTGAAGATCGAAAACGGGAAGTCCAGCATTCTGCTTCTTCGCACCGGTGAAGCGCGTCAGGGTGTTGTTGGCCTTTATCAGCCAGGGCTTCCGGGTGAACAGGGTCTTGGTCTGTCCGTGAAGTTCAGTGGCATTAGCCGTAAGGCCATTGCTTCCTACCTGGTGTCCCTCTACTGTTCACTGGCCATCTTGACCGAGGATGCGATTGCAGTGCTCGAAAACGTCGAAGTGGACAAATACTATGACTACAAGCCCGAGTACAAGTAATCCGGGAATCCCGGAACCTGATGTGCTGGCGCGCTTGGCCAACGAGTATTTCGCAGCCTTGCCAGGGAATGGGGAATCCTTCCTCAACACCTCGACAGCGGCTCGCGCGAATCCGTTGAAGTCGGTCGACCTCCCGAATGAGGATGATCTTCGCAAGATTCCGGCGGGTCTCGCCGGTGTCGTGGGACAAAGTCCAAACGATATTGCGGAGACACCCCAGCTTGGCGATGCCGATCAGGGCTATTATTTCCTGAAGGCGGCGGAAACCTCCTCGCCGGGTGTTATTCCGGTGCTCAGGCCCGACGTCAAAGGATTTGATCCAAGCCTCGGCACAGCTGGAACCAATGCGGTCTCGGCAGCGCGTCCACACGCGAGCGCGGGAAATCAGAGCGTACCGGGAAGCCAATACGCTTCTCAGCCCCTTCATACCCCGGGGATCGAAGTCGGTGCGCAACCCTTTGCTGGTGCAGTGCCTCCACTTTCGGCGTTTCAAGCACCGAATGAGGAAAACCTGCGGGGATTGCCGGGTGCCATTGGTGGAGCTATAGGCCTCAGCCCTCAAGGGGGTCTTGCGGCGGGCGAAGGCTTTGCATCGCCGCATTACTTCCTTGACGGGATTTCGCCAGAGGCTCCCAGAAGCCCTTCAGCGGTTGACCTGAAGCCCCGTGGCGCGGATATCGAAATTCTTCCGAATTTGGATCTCCCCTTCACGAGCAACACCCGTTATGAAGTGCCAACTGCTCTCTCCGAAGCCAAGGCAACTCCCTCACTGGGAAACCCCAGCTCCAAGGGATCAGAAAGGTTGGATACCCCCGGCGTTCCTGCGGACACCACTGGACTTTCACCTTACTTCCTGACGGAATCAGCCTCGTTCAGCCAGCTCTCCATTCCGGAAACCCAGGATACGGATTCGTCCATTCTCGTCCCCAATGGCACGTCGAATCATCCTGGATTCGATGTGAATGCGGTCCGTCGGGACTTCCCGATCCTAAAGGAGCTGGTCCATGGTAAGCCTCTGGTGTGGTTCGATAATGCAGCGACGACTCAAAGGCCGCAGCAGGTGATTGATCGGATTTCGTACTTTTATGCACACGAAAATTCGAACATTCATCGGGCAGCTCACGAGATCGCTGCACGAGCCACTGACGCCTATGAAGGTGCTCGTGAAAAGGTCCGTCACCTCCTGAATGCCTCATCGACCGAAGAGATCATCTTCGTTCGTGGGACCACGGAAGGGATCAATCTGATTGCGAAGTCCTGGGGCAAGCGCTACATCGGCAAGGATGACGAAATCATCATCTCTTGGCTGGAACACCATGCGAACATCGTACCTTGGCAGCAATTATGCGCTGAGACCGGTGCGAAGCTTCGAGTCATTCCAGTTGATAATGATGGCCAGATTCTCCTTGATGAGTATGAAAAGCTCTTCAACAGCCGGACCAAGCTGGTGTCATTCACTCAAGTCTCCAATGCCTTGGGAACAGTGACCCCTGCTAAGGAAATGATCGCCATCGCTCATCGCCATGGCGCGCATGTTCTG
This sequence comes from Pseudomonadota bacterium, assembly GCA_039795615.1. Lineage (GTDB taxonomy): Bacteria > Pseudomonadota > Gammaproteobacteria > Methylococcales > Methylococcaceae > UBA6136. Next base: position 7,962 of record JBDKLO010000163.1, on the reverse strand, counting down.
CTGGATGGTGCGCAAGGTGTTTCTCACATGCCTGTGGATGTTCAGGATCTGGACGCCGACTGGTACGTGTTCTCAGGTCACAAGGTCTTCGGACCGACGGGCATTGGGGCCGTGTACGGCAAAAGGGATATCCTGAATGCCACTCCTCCCTGGCAGGGCGGCGGCAACATGATTGTCGACGTCACGCATGAAAAGACGGTCTACCACGATGCCCCGGGACGCTTTGAGGCGGGGACCGGCAACATCGCGGATGCCGTAGGACTGGGTGCGGCAATCGACTATGTCCTGAAGCTGGGCATGGAAAACATCGGTCGTTATGAGCATGAACTGGTGGAGTATGCCACCGCAGGGCTTAAGACGGTTCCGGGTCTCCGACTGGTCGGAACGGCCAAACACAAAGCCAGTGTTGTCGCTTTTGTTCTCCCAGGCTTTGACAACAATGAAATCGGTCAAGCATTGAACCGCGAGGGGATTGCTGTTCGCACCGGACATCATTGTGCCCAACCGATCCTTAGGCGCTTCGGTCTTGAGACTAGCGTTCGTCCCTCACTGGCGTTTTACAACACCTTTGAAGAAATCGATCGAATGGTCGAAACGGTCCATCGCATCAAGGGAGGAAGCTACGGGCTGACGCGCTAATCTCGCGTCATCAGCGATAGCCTTGAAAATGGCGGCACATTTAATTGTGCCGCCATTTTTTTCCATGAAATGCTGAACATCAGGCAGCGGAATCCAACGTCGATTGGATCCACCCTGCCCCCAAGTCGCCCCGATCTCTTGATTCACAAGGCAATAAAGCGGCAACCATCCTCTCCTGCGCGGGTAGTTCACCCCCAGATCGATAGATGTGCCTTGAACTTTGTTTTGAGCCAGCAGAAAGCAACCCACTGAGGGAAAGTCTCGAGCTATGGGCACAAAAAAACCCCGCGGCTCGTGCGACGGGGTTTTTGCTTCAGCATCCAGCGGATGCCCTTAGTCGGATACCCTAGTTGGAAAGGCCGTACCAGCCATAGTTGCCGGTGGACGTTGCCTTGATAAAGATATTCTCAAGGTGACGCTGGCTGGCAACGTTTGATCGACCAATGAAGGGCGATACGCCAACGCTGGCAGGATCGTAATCACGCGTCAGGATCAGATCCGCAACGGTCAACCCCAGAGTCTGGCCCTGATAGTCATCATTCGGGTAATGAACGCCGAGAAACACACGGCTACGACCTGTTTCCAGCTGGACATCACTAAAAGTCTGAACGGATCGGGTTGTTGCTGTGCCACCAAAAACATTAGGATCTACCTGACCTGTTCCATTGTTGGTTCCGGTCAACCAGCCAAGTGTTGTGAGCACCTGCGTTACTCCTTTAGGCGCAATCAGGTCGCTACGGAAGAAGCTTCTGAGAACCTGAGTTGCCGCAGAAATCGTTGTACTGTGACCACTGGTGTTTGAAGGGTGCGATGGAGTCGCTGCCAGCGGCTTCCAACTGAAGCTGGTGATCGCATCCGTGGTTGGGTTGGTCTGCACAGAGTAGTTGATCGCATCGATGGGACGCCAAAGCCTCTGCGTGTACTTTGAAGCCCAGGCCACGACACGAGCATCCGCCTGCGCATTCGCCAGAAGGGCAAAAAGCTGGGCATTCTTTTTCAGATCAAGCCCACGAGCGGCAGAAGCGATACGTGCCGTTTCAAACGCGTAGATCTCAGCATCCAGCTTGTAATACAAGGCCTGAAGCAACTGATCGTTGGTTCTTTCGGTTGCCGATGAAATTTCCTGACCGTGTGAGAGAACATAGGACAATTCAGCCCTGTACTCAGCGCCTTGGATATTAAGCTTGCTAGGAATCTGACCAAAGGCCGCATCCTGCTGATCAGAAGAGAGACTGAAGGGGGTAACAGACGGCCAGTTGTAATCGATACCGGCCTGCGGCTGAATCACACCAGCAACAAATCCAGTGGGCGCTCCCGTAACCGCATTCACATCTCCCGCCGCACTGTTGGTCGGACGCCAGACCCCGGCACCTACAGAAACCGTGGCACTAATGGTGGCCGTGGGTGTATTGATGATGGTTGCTGGCGAAGCCACCACCACGGGGAAATACGTGGTGCTCGGGATAGAACCATCTTGCAACCTTGCAGCAATAGCGGCTTCGGCAGCCGCCTTGCCCGCAACGACACCTGGATCCTGTGCGTTAACGCCGAGTGTCACTAGGTCACCGGCCAATTTGGCATCCAGCCAAGCCTTCGTGCTATACCAAGCGCTCGCGGACCATTTAGACGTCGGAGTGACCGGAATCAAAGCCACCAGCACATCGTGGGCGGCCTGAGCTGCAGCTGCCGAGGCCGATTTCTGGCTCCGATTCGTCAGCGCCTTGTTGCGGTAGTAATAGTAGCGGCCCGACTTGATCGGCGAGACGGTATTGATCGCATCATAAATCGCGCGGTGTTCCACCGCGAGGATGCGCGTACCCAAGTTTGAATTCAGTGCGTTGCCCGCAGTGCCTGACACGTCAGAAGAGGCACCTTTGATGGCCAGAACCCCATTTTTGTTCCAATCCGTGACGACATCGGCTCGAGCCACTTGTTGGAACAAGGTCGCGCCCGCCAAGAGCGCCAAAGTGAAATGGGTAGCCGTTACTTTAGATAAGACTTTCATCGATAGTTTTCCCTGATCCTGTTTGCTCCGGAGAGAGACTGATAATTATCATATTGATATAGCTTAAATCTATAACCAAGACGCAAATTGACTGGCGCGGTTATGAGAAGATCTTATCAATGATATAGTTAACATCCCAAGAACCAGTGGTTATTTGCTTATTTCAATCCATCCAATATGCATGAGGAAGAAGCAGGCATCAGGAAAACTAAACCGCTAAAAAGTATATTTTTTCCGCTCCACATAGGCCGTGCACTTAAGATTTATAGAAAAATCCTATCAAATAAAGACATTAGAGAATAAACATCAATAATCAAGACAAATAAATACCTAACCAACAAGGAAGGCATCCATCAGATTGTCAAGATATAACATTCGGAAATAATGTTATTCTTTTTATGATACCCAACCCGCATATAGCAATTATGATTCTGCTTATGAAAAAATAGAATTTATTCATTCAGGGAATAGATGGATAATGAGAATGCCCTTGTTGAAAGCTTGAAAAACAACTTAACCAACCTTCCGCATCAGACATGAGCGCAAACTCATCAAGCTCTTACAGATCCGGAGGAAGCAAAGAAGTCGATTCTTCGCGTCTCTGGTTTGAAGTTATCATGCAGGCACTAAAAGAGACTCTTGCGGGTAACACAGAAGCGAGAGCATGGCTTTACAGCGATGACTTTTTAATCTGCTGTAATTTGGCTGGATTCCATAACATGGATGGGATTAGGTCAATGATCGAAAAAGCACTTAGGGATCCCACCCCATTAATTCATTAAATAGAAACCTAATCCACCCAAGAAAGCCTCGTTCGACTTGTAAGCAACAAGCATCGCAGCCCGTCTGCCAACGACAAATATATCACTCAAGCTAAATCCGGGCAGTCCATTCATCTCTCACGGGGAGACTATTCCCAATAAAACCCAGATCAGATATGACCCTTTTTATTTGATCATCTTTAGAGTTAGCATGGCTATTAGCTTATATGCATTGATTTTATTGATAGCCGAATTAGTTATTTAGAACCCTCCAACGCATCCACTAAACTGACTGCTGTAAACGACTTTTCAATGAGATTTCCATAACCGCCTTAACCCACAGGGTTTCAGCTTGCATTTTCGAGGACAGGAGTTGCGCATCATGAGTCAGAACTTTGCTACCCCATCAACGAAAACCTCACCCGCAGCCCGCAGTGTCGACGTATTGGAGTTTGCTTGGCTGAATCCGAGCGAGGAATTGACCCAGGTCTTCCACTATCGAACCGTCTACACCGAGGAGGGTCACCTCCACCGCGATGTTCTATCGAGAGAACAACTGGTCATTAGCATCATTGAAAGTTTTAGCGGCCAACTGGTTACCCAAGGAAATCGGATCTCCGGAAGCTTCTCGGATGTCGAGACGGCCTCTCAGGCCTCACGAGCCATCGCCAACTACCTTACTCAATCCGTAGAGACCATCGGTACGGAATTGAGCGTCATACTTTAAACCCAGCTTGCTTTGAAGCTCTCCGCCGGGAGGGGTTCGAACTGAATCACACATGGACGATCCTGCATGAGCGGCCTTTTGTTGCCTCCAAGCCCCAAAGACATAGAAGAGCTGACCCGCCTGCTGAAGAACCTGACACCCGCCCAAAGATTATGGGTCAGTGGGTTCGTGACCGGTTTTATTTCCAGCAACGCTTCCGAGCCCAATCTCTCTGGCTCGGAAGCGCTCCATGCGCACACACCAGCTCAGGATGCGCCCCCCGTCACGATTCTCTTTGGGTCACAGACCGGCAATGCAGAAAAGTTGGCCAAGCAGGTGAAGGAGAGACTGACTGCCGCGGGTCGAGTGGTGCGTCTTGAGTCCATGGCACAGTACAAGACCGCTCAACTCAAAAAGGAGCAATCTCTGGTTCTGGTGGTCAGCACCCATGGCGAGGGCGACCCACCGGACAATGCTGTTGCATTTCACCGTTTCCTTTTGAGTCAGAAAGCGCCAAAGCTTGAAAGCCTGCGGTATGCCGTTCTTGCCCTTGGCGATACCAGTTATGAGCATTTCTGCAAAACCGGCATCGACTTGGATCAACGCCTCCTCGATCTTGGGGCAGAGCCCCTCATCGACCGCGTGGACTGTGACGTCGACTATGAGGAAACGGCTCAGGAATGGCTGGAGCGACTGAGCCTTGAGCTCAGCACAAGCGGAGCAGGCTCAGTAGGACACTCGCATGGCGTTAGCTCAAGTCCCTCATCTGCCGGACAGTTCAGCCGGAACCACCCCTTTCTGGCCCGTCTGGTCGAAAATATTCCTTTGACAGCTCCCGCATCCAGCAAGGAGGTGCGTCATGTTGCACTCTCGCTTTCCGATTCCGGAATTCGCTACACTGCAGGCGATGCATTGGGGGTGATCCCCATCAACTGGCCAGAACGTGTCGATGGCATCCTTGAATCTCTGAATCTCTATCATGCTGACAGTATCAGCACGCCTAAAGGAGCCAGCTCGTCACTCGAATCGGCTCTCCTTAACGAATACGAGATCACAACCATCACCCGACCTTTTCTCGAAAAGTGGGCTAGCCTTTCAGAGGCTCAGGAACTGGTTGCGCTCCTCAAACCAGACCAGAAAGCGAATCTTCAGGAATGGATTCAGGGACGCGAAATCATCGACGTCATCAAGCGCTTCCCCGTGAAGGGACTCTCGGCCCAACAATTTGTTGACCTCCTGAGAAAAATCCCACCCCGACTTTACTCGATCGCCTCCAGTTGGCATCAGGATCCAGATGAGGTGCACCTCGCCGTCGGGGTTGTTCGCTACCAAACCCATGGCCTCAAACGTCAAGGGGTAGCATCCACCTATCTCTCGGACCGGATTGAAGAAGGCAGCGAGATTCGAGTCTATGTCCACGAAAACCCAAACTTCAGGTTACCGCAGGACGAAAAAACACCCATCATCATGATCGGACCAGGCACCGGTGTCGCGCCATTTCGAGCGTTTCTTCAGGAACGCGAGGCTCTGGGTGCGACCGGAAAAAACTGGCTCTTCTTTGGCGACCGTGAGTTCCAAAATGATTTCCTTTATCAGACCGAGTGGCTGGATTATCGCCAGCGCGGTCTTTTGAGCCGGATTGATGTGGCCTTCTCGAGAGACAGTGAAAAGAAGGTCTATGTTCAGCACCGAATCGAAGAAAACGCGAAAGCGCTTTATGAATGGATTGAGGCTGGGGCTCACATTTACATTTGCGGCGATGCCAAGCATATGGCCACCGATGTCCATCAAGCCCTAGGCCGCGTCATCGCCCAAGAGAGTGGCAAATCTTTGGAAGAGGCCGAGGAGCGCCTTCTCGGCCTGCAGAGCGCAGGCCGCTATCAACGCGATGTTTACTAAACGTTACCCCGTATGAGCACCAATAAACCCATTAAGCTCGCCCCTGAAGAGCCGTTGAAGGAAAACAGTCGCTACCTTCGCGGGACGATTAAGGAGAGCCTCGCGGATGACATCACTGGTACCATTCCTGAGGATGATGCGAAACTTCTCAAATTTCATGGCATTTATGTTCAGGATGATCGGGATATTCGTCAGGAAAGATCCCTCCGAAAACTGGAACCCGCCTACTCCTTTCTGATCAGGGTTCGTCTGGCCGGTGGCGTTCTGTCACCCGAGCAATGGTTGAAACTCGACCATCTCGCTCTCCAGTATGGTTTTCCGTCCCTGAGAATCACCACCCGCCAGACCTTTCAGTACCATGGCGTTGTAAAACGCAATCTCAAAAAAACCATTCAGGGCATCCATGAGGCCCTCTTGGATACCATTGCGGCCTGTGGTGATGTGAATCGGAATGTCGTCGCACACAACAATCCACACCGCTCCCCACATCACGCCGAACTGAACCGGCTGGCCCATCAGATCAGTGATGCCTTTCTTCCTAAGACCGGTGCATTTCACGAGATCTGGCTGGACGGGAAGGAGGTGACTCCTGGACAAAAAGAGAGCGAAGAGTTTGAGCCGCTCTATGGCAAGACCTATCTCCCCCGTAAATTCAAGATTGGGATTGCCCTTCCACCGAGCAATGACGTGGACGTCTTCGCTCAGGATTTGGGATTCATTGCGATCCTGAAGAAAGGAAAAATCGCGGGTTACAACGTCGCCGTTGGCGGTGGTATGGGGACGACCCACAGCGATCATAAAACCTATCCACGTCTTGCGAGCGTCATTGGTTTCGTCAAACCCGATCAGGTCCTGATCGTTACCGAAAAAGTGCTCGAAATTCAGCGTGATTTTGGTGATCGCACCAACCGTAAACACTCGCGCTTCAAATACACGATCGACGACCGTGGGCTTCCCTGGATCAAGGAAGAACTCGAAAAACGTCTAGGCTGGCCGCTGAAGGCTGCTGAGCCCTACGAATTTACCGACAATGGCGACCTGATTGGCTGGTATGAGGACCTTACCGGTGATTGGCATCTCACACTCTCCATTCCTAGCGGACGACTAAGGGACACCCCTGAGGTCGGTTGGTTATCCGCATTTCGGGATATTGCAAAGATTCACACCGGCGACTTTAGACTGACCTGCAACCAGAATCTGACCATTGCCAAGGTCAAGGCAGCAAACCGAGAGCTCATCGAAACGATTCTGCACCAACATCGCATCCCGTTTGAAAAGCCAACCAGCGCGCTCCGACAGCGCGCAGTCTCCTGTGTCGCCTTTCCGACGTGTGGATTGGCCATGGCGGAAAGTGAACGGTGGTTACCTCAGCTTGCGACGCGATTGGAGTCTGTCCTGGATGAGCATGGATTGCGCTATGCCCCCATCAACCTGAGAGTCACAGGTTGCCCCAATGGCTGCGGCAGACCGTTCCTGGGTGAAATCGGCTTGGTCGGTAAATCCCCCGGACGTTACAACCTCTATCTCGGCGCAGCCCATGATGGCAGTCGGCTCAACCGCCTCTATCGAGAATCACTCAATGAACAGGAGATCCTTGAAGCCTTGGTGCCGATTCTCAGGGACTACGCCGAACACCGCCAACCGGAAGAGAGCTTTGGTGATTTCGTGATCCGCAAGAACTACGTGGCGGCGGTCCTTGAAGGCAAGGATTTCCATCAGCCCGCCGGCTCGTCAGCAGGCTAACGAAACTGAAGGCTCACGGAAAAGGAATACGCTCATGCACGCACTGGTCAAACCGCAGACACCCAACGAAACGGATCGACTGACTCAAACCCACCTCAAGCAGCTTGAGGCTGAGAGCATCCATATAATCCGAGAAGTCGCCGCTGAGTTTGACCGCCCCGTCATGCTCTACTCCATCGGCAAGGACTCCGCGGTCATGCTGCACCTCG
>JBDKLO010000162.1:0-3958 GCA_039795615.1 Pseudomonadota bacterium | reverse complement strand
CCAGAACTTCACCCAAGCCCATAAAACCATTGGTACCGTAAATCCTTACCCAGCCGGAATCAGGCCCGGCCTCCACAGTGAAGGGATTACCAAATCCTGCAACCTTGGTTGCTGCCTCATCGAGGCAAACCGCCGGAAAGTGCGAAACCAGCGCATCTGTCGGCAACAACCGCCCTTCTCTCTCATCCGGACTTAGCGCCTCCAAAGCCTCAATGGTGATCGCATCCTCGATGGTGCAATCGGCAACTGCCGTACGCCTCAAAACCTCGACATGCCCACCTGTCCCCAGCGCCCGCCCCAGATCCTGGGCTAAGGAACGGATGTAGGTTCCCTTGGAGCAGAGCACATCAAGATCTATCCATTCAGCGCCAAACCCTTCGATTTTGGCCTCATGTATCGTCACGGGACGGGGCTCTCGCTCGATTTCAATACCCTTTCTGGCCAGATCATAGAGCCGTTGACCTTGATGCTTGAGCGCTGAATACATGGGGGGCACTTGAAGAATTTCACCGCGCAGGGGATTCAGTGCCAATTCAATCAATTCGTTAGAAAGCGGTGGGATCGGAAACGAACCGATGATTGCCCCCTCAAGATCTGCGGTATCCGTTTCAGCGCCCAGCCGAATGCGGACACTGTAGCGCTTATCGCTATTCAGGAGATGGGAGGAAAATTTGGTCGCTTCACCGAGACAAACCGGGAGCAGACCGCTGGCCAGGGGATCCAGGCTCCCTGTATGACCTGCTTTTTTGGCTCCAAAAAGCCACCGCACTTTTTGCAGGGCGCCGTTGGAGGATAAACCTGTTGGCTTATCCAACAGAAAAACGCCACTGATGTGGCGAAATGGCTTACGGGACGAGGTCATTCCTCTGAGGAATCGCCAGAGCTTTCCTGCTCTTCCGGATTCAAATCTCTGAGAAGCGAATCCATCTGCATCCCTCGCATGATGGAATCATCAAAGACGAAGCGCAATTCAGGGAGATTACGAATCCGAATCCTCCGCCCCAACTGGTGTCGGAGCTCAGGACCTGATTCAGCCAATCGCTTGACGCATTGGGCATCTGTCAACTGCGCCCCAAGGAAACTGACATACAGTTTGGCCACCGACAGATCTCGCGTTAACTCGACGTCACTCAACGTGACCATTCCGAGCTCGGGATCTTTAATTTGCGTCCGAATCAACTCCGCGATCTCGCGCTGCATCTGAGATGCAACGCGGTCACTGCGGTGAAACTCTCTTGGCATCAGTGCGGTACCTGGACCCGCTCGAAGACTTCGATCTGGTCACCGACCTTGATCTCATTGTAGTTCTTGACGCCCATCCCGCATTCCATACCCGCCTTGACCTCGGCGACGTCATCCTTGAAGCGACGGAGAGAATCGAGCTGTCCTTCAAATATGACCACGTTGTCACGAAGCACACGAATCGGAAGGTTGCGCTTAACAAAGCCTTCGGTGACCATACAGCCAGCAATGGCACCGAACTTCGGATGACGGAAAACATCCCTAACCTCGGCATTACCCACAATCTGCTCCCTGAATTCAGGCTCAAGCATGCCCTTGAGGGATTTCTTAATCTCGTCAATCGCCTCGTAAATGATGCTGTAGTAGTGGAGGTCGATGCCGCGCTCCTCGATAAGCTTGCGGGCACCGGCATCAGCACGAACATTGAAACCGATAATAATGGCGCTGGATGCAAGCGCCAAATTGGCATCGGACTCGCTGATACCACCGACTCCGCCACCAATGATCTTGACCTTGACCTTCTCTGTCGAGAGATCGGTCAATGACCCGCGCAACGCCTCAAGACTACCTTGAACGTCAGCCTTGATAATGATGTTGAGATCCAGAGCGCCCGTACTGCTCTCCATCCGGGCGAAAACATTCTCCAGCTTCAGTGCCTGCTGCTCGGCCAGCTTCGCAGTGCGCAGCTTTTCCTCGCGCTGGGTCGCGATCTCGCGCGCCTTGCGCTCATCTGCAACCACAATGAACTCATCGCCGGCCTTGGGCGCCCCGGATAAGCCGAGAACCTCGACCGGACACGAAGGGCCCGCTTCCTTGAGGGGCTTGCCATTTTCATTAAACATGGCGCGCACGCGACCGAATTCCATGCCGCACAGCAGAAAATCGCCTTTCTTGAGATGGCCTTGCTGAATCAGGATGTCGGCGACTGGACCACGACCCTTTTCTAGCTTTGACTCAAGCACGACCCCAGTTGCAGGGATGTCATGCGCCGCTTTAAGCTCCAGAACTTCGGCCTGCAACAGAATGGCATCCAGAAGACCATCAATGCCCTGCCCTGTTTTGGCAGAGACCTCGACAAACTGGCAGTCACCACCCCATTCTTCGGGGATGACATTGAAGTTGGTCAATTCATGCTTGACCTTCTCGGGATCGGCTTCAGGCTTATCGACCTTGTTTACGGCGACAACCATCGGAACGCCTGCCGCACGGGAGTGATCGATCGCTTCTCGGGTCTGAGGCATCACGCCATCGTCAGCCGCGACCACCAAAACCACGATATCGGTAGCCTGAGCACCACGTGCTCTCATCGCCGTAAAGGCCGCATGTCCCGGAGTATCAAGGAACGTGACCGTCCCGTGACCGGTTTTGACCTGATATGCGCCGATATGCTGCGTAATGCCGCCGGCCTCGCCAGCAGCAACTCGGCTCTTCCTGATGTAATCCAGCAAAGAGGTCTTGCCATGGTCAACATGGCCCATGATGGTGACCACCGGGGCACGAGGCGATTGCTCCGCCTGTGAAGCAAGATTGAGGGTTGCCTCAATTTCTGCTTCAAGCACATCTTCGACCTGAAGTACGGCCGTATGACCCATTTCTTCGATCACCAGCACTGCCGTATCCTGATCGAGGATCTGATTGATGGTCGCCATGACCCCCATCTTCATCAGGGTCTTAATCACCTCAGTCGCCTTCACCGACATCTTGGCGGCGAGATCCGAAACCGTGATCGAATGGGGCAGAGTCACTTCTCGCACCATGGGACCCGTGGGTCTCTCAAAGCCATGCTTTGACTCAGGCATCACTGCCTGACGACCTGGCTTCACCTTCTTTTTGATCTTGTGCTTTGATCTGAGACTGTCGATGCTCGCACCATCTTCGATGGAGCGCTCGCGCTCCTTCTTCTTGCCGCGACGATCATCGTCATCTGCTCTCGAAACCGTTTCAGTCGGGACAGCGGGCTTCGGACGCTCCGGGGCCACCACAACGGGTTCTGGCAGAATTTCGGGCTCGACAATCACTGGAGCTTCGATTTCTTCTTCAAGAACAGGCTCTTCAATATCTTCGTGCCGCGGCGGCTCCTGGCTTTTCAGCGTTTCCTGCTGTTCGCGAGCGATCCGCTCGATTTCTTCCCGACGCAGACGTTCGATTTCCTCGGCCTTGCGATCTTCCTCTTCCTGACGGGCCTTCTTTTGAAGCTCAAGCTCTAAATCTCGCCGCTGCTGATCCTCGAGGGCCTGACGAGCCTGTTCTACTTCATGACGCTGCTCGCTGACATCAGGCAACTCACTGCGCTTGACGTAGGTTTTCTTCTTGCGGACCTCTACGCTGATCGTTTTAGCTGCCTTGCCCGGGGTGGCCTTGCCCATCTTGAGTTCACTCACGGTTCTCCGCTGAAGGGTAACCCGCTTCGGACTTGAGAGATCTTCGCCTTGTGACTTCCCATGACTTTGTCGGAGAAAGCCGAGGAATGCCATCTTTTCGGCATCGCTCAGCAGCTCATCCGGCCCCTGCTTTTCCAATCCGGCCTCGCTTAATTGGGACAGCAGGCGCTCTAACGGAATTCCGACCACATCCGCGAGTTGTCTTACAGTTAAATCGCTCATCTCTAGTCTCCCCTATTGCTTTACCGCTGGCTTCCTCAGGCGAACCAGGGGCGACGCGCCACCATGATCAACTGTCCGGCACGTTCTTCATTCATTCCATCGATCTCAAGGAG
>JBDKLO010000161.1:0-3722 GCA_039795615.1 Pseudomonadota bacterium | reverse complement strand
ACCCCCGCCATTTCGGAAAGTCCTTGTTCCAGCCGGTTCCTCAGCGCCCGCATGTGCAGAGCGCGCGTCTCCAGCTCCTTGAGGGCCAGTTCCGCGGCGATGCCGAACCCCACGATCCCTGACACATTCTCGGTGCCAGGTCTCAGCCCTCGCTCCTGCCCACCGCCCCAGGTGATGGGGGATATCCGGACCTCCGGGTCGAGAATCAAGGCCCCGACCCCCTTGGGCCCCCGGATCTTGTGCGCCGAGAGCGTCAGGCTATGGGCACCGGTCGCGGCAAAGTCGAGAGGAATCTTGCCGGCGGCCTGGACCCCATCCACATGCAAAATTCCGCCTCTGGCCCGAAGCCGCTCACCCAGAGGCCGCGTCTCCTCAAGGACACCCGTTTCATTGTTCGCCAGCATCAGAGCGGCCAGCACAGGCCCCCTCGCAAGAAGATCATCCGGCGGCAAGGAGTGAACGCCCCCCGAATGGATCGGCAGATAATCGAGTGGCCATCCCCTGGCCTTGGCCAGATGTTCCATGGGCTCTGCCACCGAAGGGTGTTCGGTTTGCCCCGAGAGCAGCCGGGCGGAGCTAAACCTTTGGGAAAGGCCCCACAAAGCCAAATTGGATGCTTCCGTGCCGCCGGATGTGAAAATCACCTGTTCGGGCCTGACGGCCACCAGGGCTGCCACCTGCTCGCGGGCCCGATCCATGGCCCCCCGACTCAGGCGACCGAGCCGATGCAGCGCTGAAGGATTGCCATAGAATCGCCCCAGATAAGGCAGCATGGCCTCAAGGACGCGTTCATCCAGCGGCGTTGTGGCGTTGTGATCCAGGTAGATCATCCCGCCGACGCGCCTTAGAGACGGACACCCCGCTGCAGAGGCATCTCAAGGGGAGCCCCTAAGACGTGCTGATCCTGACGTTCGGCGACTTCACGGACGGATGAGCGGGTCAGGACATCCTGCAGGGTGATGGAATCAAGATACTGACGAATCTGGTCACTGAGCCCCATCCAAAGGTCGTGCGTCAGGCAGGGCTGGGCGTTCTGGCAATTGGCCTGCCCGCCGCAACGGGTGGAGTCAATGGTTTCATCCACGGCCGATATGATTTCGGCAATGCTGATGGATTCAGCCCTACGGCTCAACTGATACCCACCGCCCGGTCCACGGACGCCCTCGACCATTCCGGAGCGACGGAGACGCGCAAAAAGCTGCTCAAGATAAGAGAGAGAGATTTCCTGCCGCTTGGCAATGTCCGTCAGGGTGACAGGCTTTTTTTCGCTATGAAACGCCAGGTCGAGCATGGCGGTGACGGCATAGCGACCCTTAGTGGTTAAGCGCACGGTCAGATTCTCCTCAAGGAATGCGGGGTCTTTTGAGCCGAGAGTCACATATCCGAGCAAAATAGTCAATTATTCCGGGCCGCCCTTCCGGGAGCCTCCAAGGCCGGTCATGGTATCCTCGCGCCACCTGGACCTTGAGACATTTCACGCATCAAATCATGCCGCCCGCTGCCGCATCCAAGCCCTCCGCCATTCATCGCCTGTGCGTCTTTCTTGGCGCAAGTCATGGCCGCCGCCCAGCCTACGCCCGAGCGGCAGAAGATCTGGGTCGAACAATGGCCAGCCGCAGACTGGGGCTGGTTTACGGCGGCGGGAATGTCGGACTCATGGGCCGGCTCGCCGGCGCGGCCCTTGCAGCCGGTGGCGAAGTGATCGGCGTTATCCCCGAGTCGTTGATGGGGCGCGAGGTCTCGGGAGTCCGCATCGAGGACCTTGGGGCCACCCGCCTTGAAATCGTCGATTCCATGCATACCCGAAAGGCTCGCATGGCGGAGCTTTCCGATGGCTTTATTGCCCTACCCGGAGGCTACGGCACTTTTGAGGAGCTGTTTGAAATTTTGACCTGGGCCCAACTCGGGTTTCACCACAAGCCGATCGGGATCCTCAATACCGAGGGCTATTTTGACCCCCTGATCCGTCTCATCGATCACAGCCTCGAAGAGGGCTTCATCCGACCCGCCAACCGGGCCCTGGTCCTGGATGACACCGATCCTGACCAACTGGTCCAACGACTTCTGGAGTCGAGGGTTCCGCAGCAGGAACATTGGCTCTCGTCACCCGACGTCCTTTAGGCATCGAAGTCGCCTTCTCTGCATGAGCCAGACGCTCCTTAAATCTTCGGGTCTTGTCAGTGGCCTGACCTTAAGCTCGAGGCTCCTGGGCTTTGTCCGGGATCTCGTGATTGCCCAGGTCTTTGGGGCCAGCGCCAGTACCGATGCCTTTTTTGTGGCCTTCAAAATTCCGAATTTCCTCCGTCGACTGTTTGCCGAAGGTGCCTTTTCGCAGGCCTTCGTCCCGGTCCTCGCGGGGGCCCGGGAGGAGGGGGGGGACACCCGGGTCAAGGCGGTCATCGATCGGGTCGCCGGGAGCTTCACCCTGCTGTTGGTGCTTCTGACGCTGGTCGGAACCCTCTTGAGCCCCCTCCTGATCCGGCTCTTTGCTCCCGGATTTAACGAGATGCCGGAACAGGCCCAGCTGGCAGCCGACCTTTTGCGCATCACCTTTCCTTATCTCCTCCTGATCGCCCTGACCGCGCTCTCAGGAGGGATCCTGAATACCTACGGGCACTTTCTGACCCCGGCCGTGACCCCGGTTCTTCTCAATCTGGCGATGATCTTTGCCAGCCTCACGCTCGCCCCCCATTTTGAACAGCCGGTCACCGCGCTGGCGGTCGGGGTGCTGCTGGGAGGCTTTCTTCAGCTCGCCATCCAGATCCCCCCCCTCTGGCGGCGCGGCCTTCTCCCGCACCCCAAACTCGCGCTCCGCCATCCCGATGTCCGCCGGGTGCTGGACTTGATGTCGCCCGCTCTTTTCGGCGCCTCGGTCACACAGGTCAATCTCCTCATTAATACCCTGCTGGCCTCGCTCCTGACCACGGGGAGCATCTCCTGGCTCTACTATTCCGACCGTTTGCTAGAATTCCCCTTAGGTCTTTTGGGCGTCGCCATTGGCACCGTGATCCTGCCCCATCTTTCGGGAAGCTCTGCCCGGGGCGATGAAAAGGAATTTTCGCGCACCCTCGACTGGGGCCTTCGGACCCTCCTGTTGATCGGCCTTCCAGCAACCCTGGGCCTCGTCTGCCTTGCAGAACCCCTGATGTATACCCTTTTTCAGCACGATCAGTTCAATCCCGAAGATGCCCGGATGGCGGCCCGAAGCCTCGTGGCCTATGGCAGCGGACTGCCCGGATTTCTCGCCATCAAGGTCCTGGTCCCGGGCTTCAGTGCGCGCGAGGATCTCAAGACCCCTGCTCGAATCGGGATCTATGCCGTCGGCGTCAATCTGGGGGTCAGTATCGTCTCCACCTTCTGGCTGGCGCCCCCGGGCTGGGGACATGCGGGGCTCGCGCTTGCGGCCTCGCTCGCCGCCCTTTTTAACGCCTGCGTTCTTTTTGGCCTCCTCAAGGTTCGGGGTCTCTACCGACCCGGCCCCGGTAGCGGACTCTTTCTGTTCAGACTCCTGATCGGGAACACCCTTCTTGGCGTTTTCCTGGTGCTGAGCGCACAGGCTTTATCTTTTGAGGCCCTTGAAACCCTTCCGCGCATTTTGGCGCTGGCCAGCCTCATCGGGGGCGGCATCCTGCTTTATGGGCTTTCCCTTCTGGCACTGGGTGTTCGCCCCCGCCACCTGCTTGAGCCTGGGCTCGCCTGACCCATGAGACTGGCGCTCGGCC
>JBDKLO010000160.1:0-14074 GCA_039795615.1 Pseudomonadota bacterium | reverse complement strand
ACCAAGCGTGCTTGGAATGAACAATTAGTGCTGGTAGGTGACCTTGCCAGCCTGTGCACCGCTGTTGATTGCTTCGAGAGCAGCAACAACGCCAGTCAGAGTTTCAGCACCCTTCTTGGTGTCGCCAGTTGCGCATTCTTCCTGAGCAACCTTGATGTTCTTGATTGCATCCTGAAGGGGCTTGCCAGCTGCATCACCAGTGATTTCCTTGTAGTGCTGCTTGGTAACCTTGATTTCAGAAACACAAAGATCCTTGTTACCTGCGGTAGCAGCTGCAAGGGCATCCTTTGCCTTGTTGACGGTCAGCTGCATGTGCTCCTTAACGCCTTCTGAGTTTTCAGCTGCGAATACGCTGCCAGAGAATGCGAGTGCGATGAGGGTGGTGCTTACAGCGGTCTTGATCATTTTCATTTGTAGTTTTCTCTCCTCCGGGGTCCCCGTCGGTTCACCGGATGTAGTAGTGGATATCCAAGCTGATGGTCGGGGTCCTACCCGTTGCATCAACCCGCCTCATACTAGTGGAGTTGAAACGGATTGTCATGCAATTTGTAAATACACCGTCACCGAACGGAAAACATCTTTAGTCCCTTTGACCAAAAGGCGCCTCGTGGCGCCTTTTGGGTGGATCCCCGGCTTAACCTAACTCCCGGATGGCAGTTGCTGGGTGAGATGTGCGAGCCAAAGGCCAGAGAGCTTTTCCTGAACGGAATTCTGCCGAAGTCGCGCCTGCAGATTCGGAAAATCGACGCGGTCGAGATCCTGATCCTGGTTGTAGCAGGAGTACACAAAGTATTCCTTACCCGTGTCGGGCTCGACATGCTTACAGAGGCACTGGGCGCACACACCCTTCATCATGCACTGCATGGGGGAATTGATTGAGCCAATTGCGTGATGATGGGCCTTGATAAAGGGTTTCAACTCATTGAATCGGGCCGCCTTCACAGCCGCCATCATTCGATCTGAACCGATGACGATCATGTGCTCCACATCATCCAGGTGAATGGGGCTAGGCCCCATTTCACCCTTGGCATACGAAATCATGGCCTGAACGATGTTGCCGACAAAACTCTTGTCCTGAGGACGAAGCGGCGGAATGGGCTGGGCACCGGGACGATCATCAACGGCCCAGACCACGACATCGGATGCGGCCTCAATTTCTTCCACTTTGAAGACGTCTTCACGGTTTCGGTAGCCTGCGAAATAAATCACGCGACTACCCGCCGCCCTGAGCGCCTTGCCGATGGAGAAGAGCACCGCATTGCCCAGGCCGCCGCCAAGGAGCGCAACGGTTTGACCGGCAAGAATCTCGGTCGGAGCTCCGGTCACGCCCATCACCACAACAGGATCACCCGGCTTCCATCGTGAAAGGAGACGTGAGGAGGAACCCATTTCAAGGGCAATCAGCGAGATCAGCCCTTGCTCCTTGTCGACCCACGCACCGGTCAGTGCCAGGCCCTCGGAGGCGAGGACCGTGCCTTCAACGACTGGCGCCAGTGATTCGAAGTTCTGTACCCGATAGAACTGCCCCGGTGCAAAGTATTTGGCAGCCAAGGGGGCCCTGACGATCACTTCGATGATGGTGGGCGTAACGCGGTTAATTTCCACGATACGGGCTGAAAGCTGATCTTCAAGACGCGCCTGGAAGGCTTTAAGGGCCGCTTCGCGCGCCGGCTGATCACTGGCCTTAAGGGCAGCAAACTCCTGAGAGTAGAGACGGCTGATGTACGGGTAGCCGTGCTTTGCACTGGCCATAGCCTTCACCACATTACCGGCATAGACCGGGTGGTTATCACCATAGAAGGTGATGTAGCGACCATTCCTGGCATAAGAGGTGAACGGTGCCGGTTGACCGATTTTGACCTGGGCGTCATCGTCCGTTGCTACCAGTTCAGGCAGATCTCCCGTCCAGTTGGGCTCGAAGCGCTGGTAGAACTTTCGATCCATGACAAAACTGTCGGGATGCTCCGATTCATAGATGGTGTTGGGGGATGTTCCTGCGGCCACGAAAAGACTTTTCAGCGGAACCGTGAGATCCGTATCACGAACCCAACGCCCCTCTTCCAACTTGAGCTTTTCAAACTTAACAGCAGAAAGATGGCCATACTGATCCTCAATCGCCTCCAGAGGGCTCATGCCAGGAGCCAGTCGAATGCCTTCGTCCAGAGCCTCAGTAATTTCTTCGGC
The DNA here is from genome assembly GCA_039795615.1 of Pseudomonadota bacterium. Classification (GTDB taxonomy): domain Bacteria; phylum Pseudomonadota; class Gammaproteobacteria; order Methylococcales; family Methylococcaceae; genus UBA6136. Next base: position 11,890 of record JBDKLO010000160.1, on the reverse strand, counting down.
ATTCTGACGATAGGCCGGTGAGTCCTCGATGCCCTTTCGATAGAACATGGTGACCCCACCCCAACTTTCGAGTAACGGGAGGAAATTGGGTACTTCACCGGCAGCGACCGCGCGTGCTCGTTCTGCCTGAATCTGACGGCCATGATCCAAGAATTCATCGAGAATGATGACTTCTTCGGCGTCATACATCTTTCTGACTTCGGCTTCCCCATGGATCGCGCAGAGGTTTTCGTAACGGTGCAGAACCTTCTCGACCTGAACCGGATAGTAGGCGAGCGCTTCGGTGCAGGTATCAATGGCCGTCAAGCCGCCACCGATCACCCCGGCAGGAAGCCTGACTTGCATGTTGGCGAGGGAGGATTCCTTGGCAGCACCGGTAAGCTGAAGCCCCATCAGGAAATCAGATGCTTTGCGAATACCCCGAATAAGGTTGTTCTTGAGATCAATCAAGGTCGGTTTGCCGGCACCTGAAGCGATCGCAATGTGATCAAACCCAAGATCCCACGCCTCATTGATGGTCAGGGTGCCACCAAATCGGACGCCACCAAAGATTTTGAAATTCTGGCGACGCAAGAGATTGAGATAGATCACCTTGAGGAAGTTCTTATCCCAACGCACGGTAATGCCGTATTCGGCGACACCGCCAAAGCCGAGCATAATGCGCTTGTCGAGATCCTCGTAAAGATCGCGGAAGTTTCTGATCGGCATGGGTGCCGTGTTGGCATCGCCCGTCAGATGCAAAGGCAGTGGCTCGATTTTGAGGCCATCGATGCCGACAACGCCAAATCCTTCGTTCGCAAGGTAATGGGACAGGGTATAACCCGCAGGTCCCATGCCGGCAACCAGAACATTGCGGCCGTTATAAGGCAGCGCATGCTGACGACGGACGTTCAAAGGGTTCCATCGTGTCAGAAGGCTGTAGATCTCAAAGCCCCAAGGCATAAAGAGGACATCCGTCAGCACATTGGTTTCGATCTGAGGAATATTGACCGGCTCGGTCTTCTGGTAGATACAGCCCTTCATGCAATCGTTACAAATGCGATGACCGGTTCCGGGACACAAGGGGTTATCCACGGTAATCAGGGCCAGCGCCCCCAGATTGTCGCCCTCGCGCTTGAGGGTGTGCATCTCGGAGATTTTTTCTTCCAGCGGACATCCCGTGATCGTCACGCCCAAAGGATTGACCTTATAGGTGCCATCCTTCTTGTTGCGCATCCCCTTGGAACAACTGTCGGTGTCCCGGTCATGGCAATAAATGCAGTGATTAACCTCGTAATGGACGCGTCGGGCCTCGAAACGCGGATCGGTCAGCCCAAATCCATCACGGCGGCGGTGATGGCCCTCAGCCACGGTCCATACGCCATAGCCTTCGGCTTCCTTCTCGCCATGGTGAACCAGATGATTGAAATCGGTTTTGGCCGGCGTCTTGAAACTGATCCATCCCTTGACGTGGGCTTTCATCGCCTCATCACGCGCAGATGCGAAAACCCAGCGACCGAAGAGTTCATCGAGATGCGAAGCCAATTCAGCATCTGACCCTTGGAGTGCATCGGCAAACGTGCTGGACGCCACGGTGCAACTCATCAGACGTCCGCGGAGTCCAGGCATTGCCGTGAGTTCTTCGTGTTCCACGGCGTTTCTGAGCGAAACGGCCAATTGGGCCACAGCTGCCTCTTGATCCTTCTTCAGAATCTCTTCATCAATGGCGGCCTTCACTGCGACATCAAATTCATTTTTCAGGGCAACAAGATCCCACTGCGAGGGATCCTGCCCCTTGAACCGGCTGGCTGCCTTATCAACAATCCGGTTTTTGAAGGCAAAGACGGTATCGAAATCAAAGCGGATACTCTGAGCTTGGGCCTTGCGTTCGGATTCAACACCGAAAAGTTGAGCCACAAAATCGCCCAAAACCGGAGCCAACTCGACCAGAAGCTCGGAAACCTCTTCAGGCTTCATGTCTTCGCCTTTGCCGTTACGATAGGCAACATACCGTTGGTAGAGCGATGCACAACGCTTTTGAAGCTCGTGCTCGAACACCGTGGTCAGTTCGGCAAGACGGGCAGGATCATAGAGATCGATGTAGGAGAAGCCGGGGAGCTTGAGGGTCAGGGTTTCGGTCGTCGAAGTGGTCATCTACGCTTTAGATCTGAAAAAGGGAGAAGGGAACCACGAATGGCCCCGGGGGAATACTGCGCATCAAACACTAAATTTTATGGCAAAAGCGCCTTCAAGTCGATTTCAGGGAACAGATCCCCCTGAGGGTGTGTCTTTCCTTTTAGGGCTTGGTATTCTTGTCGACGATGTCGGCTATGTTGCCCGACTGATTCCTCATTTCCTTCAGAATCAAGCAAACCCATGCGAAACGGAACTCCGAAGACGATACGCCTCCGCGACTACAAAGCCCCTGACTTCATCGTCGAGACGGTTGAACTTCTGTTTGATTTGAAGGAAGAAGGAACCCGCGTCACCAGTACGCTTGCCCTTCGCCGTCACCCCAAGGGAGATTGTGAGGCTCCGCTCCATCTGGATGGTGAAAACCTCAGACTCATCTCGATCAAGATGGGTGGGGCGCCCGTCGAGGCCAAAGAATATGTCCTGACGGATGAGTCCCTTCTCTTGCGTCATCCGCCTGAAGGACCCTTTCAAATTGAGATCGTGACCGAAATCAACCCGCGTGAGAATACGGCGCTGGAGGGGCTTTACCTGTCGGGCGGCATGTTCTGTACGCAGTGTGAAGCGCAAGGTTTCAGAAAAATCACCTACTTCCCCGATCGTCCGGATGTGATGGCGATTTACACGACGACGCTCATCGCCGACAAGAACACCTACCCTGTCCTTCTCTCCAACGGTAATCTCGATGCCCGTGGGGATCTTTTAGATGGTCGACACTTTGCCCGGTGGGTCGATCCCTTCCCAAAACCTAGCTATTTGTTTGCTCTCGTTGCCGGGCAGCTCGCGTGCCTTGAGGATCAGTTCACCACGAGCTCCGGTCGTAACGTCACGCTTCAGGTTTTTGCAGAACCAGAGGATATCGACAAGTGCGGTCATGCACTGGAGTCTCTGAAAAACGCCATGCGTTGGGATGAAGAGAGATTCGGTCGAGAATACGATCTGGATCTGTACATGATCGTTGCGGTCAGCCATTTCAACATGGGCGCGATGGAGAACAAGGGCCTCAATATTTTCAATACCAAGTACGTTCTGGCCAGCCCTGAAACGGCAACCGATTCTGACTATGAGCATATCGAAGGCGTCATTGGTCATGAATACTTTCATAACTGGACCGGTAACCGGATCACATGCAGGGACTGGTTTCAGCTGAGCCTCAAGGAAGGTCTGACGGTTTTCCGTGATCAGGAATTTTCTTCAGACCGACACTCACGACCCGTAAAACGGATCGATGAAGTCAATATGCTGAGAAACCGACAGTTCGTCGAGGACGCAGGCCCCCTTTCCCATCCTGTTCGCCCTGACTCTTACATTGAGATCAATAACTTCTACACCCTGACCGTTTATGAAAAGGGCGCCGAAGTGGTCAGAATGCTGCAGACCTTGTTGGGTCATGAGGGTTTTCGGAAGGGGACTGACCTTTATTTTGATCGTCATGATGGTCAGGCAGTGACCTGTGATGACTTTATTCAATGCATGGAAGACGCCAACGTTGTCGATCTGACCCAGTTCAAGCTCTGGTATAGCCAGGCGGGAACGCCGGAAGTGATACTAGAAGAAGAATATGACCCGGTGGCGGAATCCTTAACCCTCAAAGTTCGACAATCCAACGCACCGTCCCCGGGACAGCCAGAGAAGTTGCCCCAAGTGATCCCATTGGCGGTGGGGCTCATTGGCCCCGATGGCAAGGATTTGTTGCCAAGGCTTGATGGAGAAACGGTGGAATCACGCCATACCACGCGGGTTCTGACTGTCACTCATGATGAAGATCACTTCCGTTTTATCGGCGTACCTCAAGGGACGATCCTTTCAGCACTCCGCGATTTCTCTGCGCCGGTGCGCCTAAAGCAAAAAAGAACGCCCGAAGAATTGGCCTTTTTGCTGTCCCATGATTCGGATGCCTTCAACCAGTGGGATGCAGGTCAACTCCTGGTCACACAGGCCATTCAGAAAATCTACGAAGGCGAAGAGGCTTCGGGTCTTATTGATCTGATCGTTCAGGCCTACCAATCCAATGCGCAGCGGATCGCATCGGATCTCTCGCATTTGGCGCTGCTGCTTGCCCTCCCCGACTTTGACTACGTTGCAAGCTTCATCAAGGAGGTCGATCCAATTCGACTTCATTGCGCACGCGAAGGCGTCAAGAAATCCATTGCAGAACGCCTCTCGGGCGCTTGGTCATCCCTGTATGCCCTTCACCACGAAGTCGACAATAGGCAGTTCGACGCGGCCGCAATCGGGCGTCGTCGTCTCAAGAATCTCTGCCTTGATTATCTTGCGATTCTCGATACGCCCGAGTCGCATCGCCTTTGTCTCAGCCAGTTTGACCAAAGCCCCACCATGACCGATCGCATGGCGGCACTAAGTGCGATGGTCAATTCCGGTCATCCGAATAAGACTGAAGCGCTGGATCGCTTCTATCAGACCTGGAAAGATGAAGACTTGGTGGTCTGTAAATGGTTTACGCTTCAGGCCACCTCGAGAAGGCCCGGGGGACTCTCCGCAGTCAAAGCCTTGATGCAGCACGCTGCCTTTGATATCCGGACCCCGAATCATGTCCGCAGCCTGATCGGTGCATTTACCCAATCCAATCCGTCCAATTTCCATACGGAAGATGGCGATGGTTACCGGTTCCTCGCGGATCAGGTCATTGCCCTCAACAGCATCAATCCACAGATCGCATCCCGGATGCTGACAGGACTCACCGCCTGGCGACGATTCGACCAAAGTCGCCAGATGCTGATGCAGGGGGCTCTTGAGCGAGTGGCTCATACGCCCAATCTTTCCAGTGATGTCTACGAGGTGGCCAGCAAGGCGCTGGCAAAGTGAGGAAATTTGAGGGTGAGATTGGGTCTGACGTCATTCCTCCTGTTGGTTCAGTTGGTGCTGGCCGGTTGCACGGGGCGTGGCGATGAAGCCTCTCGTCATGGAAAACCTTCCGTCACACGTGACTATGGCTATGTCATCGGTGACATCTTGCCCATGGATTACCGATTTGAACTCAAGGGCGATGAGATCGATTTTTCATCCCTGCCACCAGTTGGCCCGCTGAATGAGTGGTTATCGATTCGCGCGTATCACATCGAAACGCATCCGCATCGGGAGGGAGATGAAACACGGCTGCATGTGGACTATCAAATATTCAAGGGAATTAAAGCGCCTGAACTTCTGACGATCCCCTCTTTGTCATTTCGTCTTCGTGCCCATCCAGAATCTACCGTGTCCACGGATCCTTGGACATTGACTCAAGTCCCGGTCATTCCACCTGATCTGACCAATGAGGAAATTGAGCCCCATGAGGGCCTTGGGGTCGGTTTGATCGATATTCGTCCGGCGAGCCAGCGATTGGCCTATTGGTTTAGCGGTGCGCTGTTGATCATTCTCCTGATGCTTTTCAGAAAATATCTGCAGCAAAAACGCTATCGGCCCTTTCAAAGTAGCCAGGCAAAAATCCGCGCCGCCTTTCGGGAGGGTTCAGATCCTCAAACGATCATGGAGGGAATGCGCCTGATGCATCGCGCTCTCGATCACACCTATGGTCAAACCCTGTTTCGACGGGATATACCGGCCTTTTTGACTGCAAACCCGGGCTTTGAATCGGCGAAAGCCCCCCTCCAGGATTTTTTCATCCTTTCAGGACGCCTCTTCTTTGAGTCGGATCCGTTCAGTCCTGAGCCTCAGGAACTGGCTCAGATGATCAGCTTGCTCGGCCACTGTGTCCGCGCAGAGAGAGAAGAGCTTTGAATCTGGGCTTAATGACCCCTTGGGCATTGATTCTCCTGCCACTGACGTTCATTCCCTGGTTCCGTCGGGGTCAGGATGCCATTCCTTATTCCTCGTTGGAGATGGTTCCCGAAGACCCTTTGTCGGACTGGATCGATCGTGGACTCAGGGCCATGGCCAGCACGGCTCTGTTGATGTTGATTTTGGGGATGACGGGGCCTTATGAACGAGAGCAATCGGTCGACCGGATTGGCACGGGTGCCCACATTGTTCTGCTGCTCGATCGAAGCAGCAGCATGAATGAAAATTTCACCGGCCGCTATCTCGGGGCCAAGGCCAGTGAATCCAAAAGTGCCATGGCGAGAAAACTCATTTCAGAATTTGTCGAACGTCGCGTGCATGATTTGTTTGCCATGGTCGCCTTTGCCGCGGCCCCGATCTATGTTCTCCCCTTGACCGATGATCGGGTCGCGGTACAGGCGGCCATCGCTGCTGCAGGCGGTCGAGGCCACGGGGTGACAAATATTGCCCCAGGCCTTGCCATGGCCCTCGATTTCTTCAACCAGCGTCCCAAGGAAGGATCTCGGATTATCCTTCTGGTCAGCGATGGGGCAGCACGCATTGATGAGCAGACGCGGGATCGGCTTCGACAGAATTTTGAAGAAACAGGAACCACGCTCTATTGGATCTATCTCCGTAATCCGACCAGTGCTCCGCTGACTCAGAAACCCAGCAATCCGAATGAGTCCACAACGCCGGAGTATTTCCTGAACGCATATTTTGAATCCTTGGATGTACCCTACAAGGCCTTTGAAGCGGAAAACCCGGACGCGATGGAAAAGGCCATCAAGGAAGTTGAAAGGCTGGAAAATCTGCCGCTGCCCTACCAGGAATTTCTTCCCCGAAAAGATCTGAGCAACGTTTTTTTTATCAGCGCCCTCGTCCTGATGCTGGGCCTTACGGCAGCTCACCTTCTGGAGGTCCGTCAATGGACGCCCTGATCAGACGACTACTTCACCCATGGATACTTCGCAGCGCACTTCTCGTGATGCTCGCCGGCACCTCCCATGCGATCCATCTCATGATCCAGATCAATGAGGTCAATGCCGAGATGGATGCACCGGAGCAGATCGTCCTGAAAGAAGATTCGTCACCAGAATTGATTTTTGCCCGGGCCCACTGGCTCGAAAGCCGCGAACCTCTGGAAGCCATTCGGCTGTATGGCAGCATCCTTGAGCGAAGTCCGCCTGAGTTGATGGCCCGGATTCGATACAACCTGGGTTCGCTTTATCTCAAAGATGCGGCCAAAATCTGGAAGAAAAACGGACTTTCCGAGTACATCCGAATTAACACTCTTTTGGGAGCGGCCAAGGATAACCTCCGAGAGTCACTGTCGCTGGATCCATCCAACTGGCAAGCCCGATTCAATCTGGAGTATGCAGAGCGCATCACCCCCCCTCCCAAGGAAAGACCCAAGAACGACTTTCAGGGCAATAAGGGCAGTGTTTTTGCGACCTTGCCGACTATCCCAGGTGGCGGTCCATGAGGGACTGGCCAAGGATTCGATTTTCCTGGCGATTATTGCTGGTGCTCCTGGCTCTCTGTATTACCTTGGGTGTTATCTTCAAACCCGAACTGACTCTCCCGCGTCACGTCTTTCGTTATACGTTCGTCCTGGATATCACCCAAAGCATGAATGCGAAGGACTATCACCAGGCGGGCTATCCCGAAGATCGATTGGGCTTTGTGAAGGCCTCGATTCTGGCCGCGCTTCATGAACTCCCGTGCGGCTCCGAAGTAGGCCTTGGGTTGTTCACCACGCAATCGGTTCATTTTTTGTTTGAACCCCTGGAGATTTGCCGCCACTTCAGTGTGATTGATGATGCCCTGAGACATATCGACTGGCGGATGGCCTGGTCAGCCGATACGCATGTCGAAATCGGGCTCTATCATGCCATCCGGGAACAACTTAAAAAGGATCCCTCAACCCGGCTGATCTTTTTGACCGATGGTCAGGAAACGCCCCCTCAAACGGTCAGGGCGCAATATGACAGCCCGCCTCATGCGCTCAAAGGACTGATCGTGGGCGTTGGCGGTCGCGCCCCAGTCAGCATCCCTCGCTACGATCGGGAGAATCATCTACAGGGCATCTGGGAAAACGCCGATATTGAAAAACCGCCGATCTCCACCACGGTATATTCAGAAAAGGTCGAGGTGCGGACCTTACCGACCGAGGGGCCCTATCTCTCCTGGATGGATGAAGCGCATCTCAAAAGCCTGTCAGCGACTACGGGGCTGGGTTTTCATGCCCTTTCAACGCCAGATGCCTTCATAAAGGTACTATTGGATGAGGATCTCGCGGAACTTCGGCCGGCTTTGACTGATCTAAGAGTTTGGTGGGGTCTTGGCGCTGTATTTTTCTTCGTCATTGCCTACGGGACAGAACGTTCGCAGCACAGAATGCGAACTTCAAACCATACTCCGTCGAACCCGTTCCGGACTGCCCTTCCCTGGAAGGCTAGAAAGGAAAGGACAGCGGGGAACGCGACAACAACAAAATAAATTTGAGGAGTTCAGTCATGGCGATGCTTCTTTCCGTCCTCTTTACGATGGGATTTGCTTATTGGTTCTACAAAACAGCAATCCGTCTCGGTGCCAGTGGGTTCCAGTGGGCCATTGTCGGTGCTGTGGCCTATCAGATACCCGCGTGGGGCTGGATGATAACGATTTCTAAGCCTTATATCTCAGCCATCCAGGGAACTGCTAACCGGGCCGCATTTGGAGCGGGAATGATGGGGCACTCCTGGCTTCTGGTGGGATTGGTGACCGCCCTCCTCGTCTACAAATTCGCCCTACTGAAGACGAACGTCAAAGATTAATTCGGAAGATGACTCCCCGGGTGGAGCACTGCCCGGGGTGAAATCTCCCAAACCTCACGCGCATAGGTCTCGATGGCCCGATCGCTTGAAAAGCGTCCCGTTCTTGCAATATTCAAAATCGCCTTTCGGGTCCAGCCTTCGGGATCAAGCCAGAGCTGGTCAACCGCCCGCTGCTGTTCAAGATAACTCTCAAAGTCAGCCAATAACATGAAGGGATCCCCCTCATGGAGAAGACTGTTGACCAGCGGTTTGAATCGCCCTGGATCATCAGGCGAAAAATAGCCTGAGTCGATCATATCGAGCGCCGCCTTCAAGGGTGCCGATCGATCAAGATACGTCGAAGGTTCATAACCTTGCCGTTTAATGGTGCCGAGCTCTTCTTCGGTTTTTCCAAAGAGGAAAAAGTTATCTTTCCCAACGGCGTCCAATATCTCAATGTTGGCCCCGTCATAGGTGCCGATGGTCAGAGCCCCATTAATGGCCATTTTCATGTTGCCGGTCCCAGAGGCTTCCGTCCCCGCCGTCGAGATCTGCTCTGATAGATCAATGGCCGGAATGAGGAGCATTGCTCTTGAGACGCAATAATCCGGCAGGAAAAAGAGCTTCAGACGCCCATCCATTCGGGGATCCTGATTGATCGCCATTGCGACATCATTGATCAGCTTGATGATGAGCTTTGCCCGTTGATAGGCAGGGGCGGCTTTTCCGCCGATGATGATGGTCCGGGCTGGAAGGTCCTCTCGTCCATCAAGCAGTTCCCGATAACGGACGATGACGTGAAGAACGTTCAGAAGCTGTCGTTTGTATTCATGAATGCGCTTGATCTGCACATCGAAAAGGCTGTCAGCGTGAATCCCTGCGGGCAATCCCTTGGGGGAAGACTGGATCCAACGCTCCTTGTTGACTAAACGCGCGGCCCTGAAAGCCGCTCTGAATGCCGCATCTTCAGCGAAGGGTTCAAGGCGATGAATCTCGGAAAGGTCCTTGATCCAGTGCGAGCCAATGGCCTCCGTGATCAGTTTGGATAAGCTGGGATTCGCCTGATGGAGCCATCGGCGAGGCGTCACACCGTTGGTGATATTGATGAAGCGCTCGGGATAAAGCCGCGCAAAATCCCTGAAAATCGTGGACTGCATCAGCTTGGAATGAAGCTCGGCAACACCGTTGACTTTATGGCTCCCTACGATGGCCAGATGCGACATACGGACACGTTTTCCGTGATCCTCATCGATAATGGAAAGCCGTCGAATGAGATCAGGATCCTCGGGATATTGCGCCTCGACTGTTGCCAGAAAGCGGCGGTTGATCTCATAGATCAGATCCAAATGTCTCGGCAAAAGGCGACCCAATAAGCTCACAGGCCAGGTCTCGAGGGCCTCAGGCATCAGGGTATGGTTGGTGTAACTAAAACAGCGACAGGTGATCCCCCATGCGCGGTCCCAGGCCAGATGCATTTGATCAACCAGGAGCCGCATCATCTCAGGGATGGCGATCGCAGGATGTGTATCGTTGAGCTGGATGGCGACTTCCTTTGGAAGATGGTCCATTTCTCTTGGATCACGCAGAAAGTTCTTGATCAGATCCTGAAGAGACGCTGAAACAAAGAAATACTCCTGTTTGAGACGAAGTTCCCGGCCTACCAGCGTTGAATCATCGGGATAAAGGACTTTCGAGAGATTTTCAGATCGGTTCTTGAGATCGACCGCTCGAATGTAGTTCCCCTCGTTGAAATAGCGAAGATCAAAGTCACTGGTGGCTTTGGCTGACCAGAGTCTGAGGTTGTTGACGGTATGGCCTCCATAACCCGGGATGGGGGTGTCATAGGCCATCGCCATGACGTCATCGGTATTGATCCACCGATATCGCACAGTGCCTTCAGCTTCAGTGATGGTTTCAATGTCTCCCCCAAACTGAACGCGATACTGCACATCGGTACGTGGAAACTCCCAAGGGTTGCCCCAGCGCAGCCAATTGTCCGGATGCTCAACCTGCCAGCCCTGATCAATCGCCTGGGTAAAGAGTCCATATTCATAACGGATTCCGTACCCGAATCCAGGCATATTCAACGATGCCAGAGAATCCATAAAGCAGGCTGCAAGCCGACCCAGTCCCCCATTACCCAGCCCTGCTTCAGCCTCTACAGCCTCAAGATCCTCAAGGCGTAGGCCCACGTTTTCAAGAGCCACCCTGAACCGATCGGTGGCTCGGAGATTTGAAATGGCGTTGCCGAGGGTTCTGCCCATGAGGAATTCCATGGAGAGGTAGTAGACCCTTTTGGCATCGTTGAGGTAATAACTGCGCATGGATTCCATCCACTGCGCAATCAGGGCGTCACGGACTACATAGGCCACCGCCTGAAACCAGTCGCGCTGCTGAGTCTCGATGGGGTCTTTCCCGAGGAGAAAGATCAACCCTCGAACGATGTGTTTTTCAAGCTGGGCAACATCCAAGTCGGAAGGTGCAGGTGCATGACCTATTTCAATCGTCATTCAGGGGACATCCTAAAGCGGCCACTAAAATTGAAGAATCAGGAGGGCAACTACAAGATAACGCAGAAACTTGCCCACTCCTATGATCAGCGTAGAAGTCCAAAATGACAGTTGTAACCACCCAGCGGCAAAACACAAACCATCCCCAATCAAAGGAAGCCAGCTCAGGAGAAGTGCAGGATACCCGTAACGTCGCAGGGCCATGACTGCCCGGTGACGCTTGGGATCGTCCGGAACATCTGCCGGCCACTTCTTAGCAGCTAGTAATCCGAGATACCACGTCGTGGTCGCTCCTAGGGTATTGCCCATCGTGGCAATCGCCAGTAAATCAGTGAGGGGATGTTGTCGTGCATTGACGAGCACCGCTAGCACGGCCTCGGAGCCCCCTGGCGCCAAGGTGGATGAGATGAACGCACTGATAAAAAGCCCCCATAGGCCTGTGACGCCGGAGATCAGATCGTGAAATGAAGACAAAGGATCACCAGTGGATTCGTATTTGACAGATTACAGTGGAATTCCCTAAAATTCGCGGTCTTACGGCAACGTAGCTCAGTTGGTTAGAGCACCGCATTCATAATGCGGGTGTCGCAGGTTCAAGTCCCGCCGTTGCTACCATAATATCAATGACTT
>JBDKLO010000159.1:0-12443 GCA_039795615.1 Pseudomonadota bacterium | reverse complement strand
CGAGGTGCAGCATGACCGCGGAGTCCTTGCCGATGGAGTAGAGCATGACGGGGCGGTCAAACTCAGCGGCGACTTCTCGGATTATATGGATGCTCTCAGCCTCAAGCTGCTTGAGGTGGGTCAGTTTGTAGTCTTGCATGGAGGCGTGTGCGATCAGGCGAGTCCCAAGATGCCCGATATCGGGACAGGGAAACATTCGATTTTAACATAGCGAGGGCGAGACTTAGGCGCGGACGGCCCACTCAAGCGATTCACCCGCAAATAGCGGGATCAGGGTTTCCTCACCATATTCGAGTTGAGTTTCGACCGTCAGTGTTCGCTTTTCAAGTGTGATGGTACCGCCATTTCTGGGGAGCCCATAGAAATCGGCGCCATGGAAACTGGTAAAGGCCTCAAGGTGTTGAAGCATTCCTGCTTGCTCGAATGCGGTGGCGTATATCGATAGAGCGTGTCGCGCCGTGTAACAACCCGCGCATCCACAGGCGGCCTCCTTGGTGTTTCGAGCATGCGGGGCGCTGTCTGTCCCAAGGAAGAACTTGGGATTTCCACTGGTTGCCGCAGCCAGAAGTGCTTTTCGATGCACTTCACGTTTGAGGATGGGAAGGCAAAAAAGATGCGGTTTGATTCCACCCACCAGCATATCGTTTCGATTCAGGAGGAGATGATGCGCCGTGAGCGTAGCGGCAACACCAGCTCGGCTGGCTTCGACAAACTGAACGCCTTCTTGGGTCGTGATGTGTTCGAGGACGATCTTGAGGTGGGGGAACCGTTCAACGATCGGTGTAAGGTAACGGTCAATGAAGACAGCTTCCCGGTCAAAAATGTCGATTTCGGGATCCGTAACTTCGCCATGAATCAGCAGCGGAATGCCTGACTCCTGCATGCCATCAAACAAAGGATCAAGTGCATCGAGCCTCTGTACCCCTGAATCCGAGTTCGTTGTTGCTCCGGCAGGATAGAGCTTAAAGGCGTGAACATGGGGCGAATTTGCGGCGGCCCTAATCTCCCCCAATGAGGTCTCATCTGTAAGGTAGAGCGTCATTAGGGGTTCAAACCCAAGGTCAGGTCTGACGGCCGAAAGGATGCGATCCCGGTAGGCAAGGGCAGCCTTGACCGTGGTGACCGGCGGACGCAAGTTCGGCATGATGATCGCGCGAGCGAAATGTCGCGCTGAATCATTTACTACATCCTTAAGGTAAAGACCATCTCGAAGGTGGAGGTGCCAATCATCAGGCTGGGTGATCGAGAGTTCCTGCATTCAGGCACCGTCGGCGGTGACGGCCTGATAGGCCTCAGCCGCCATCAGCGTGTCGTATTCTTCGGGTTGGTTCGGTTCAATCCGGACGATCCAGGCCTCGTAGGGTGCTGAATTTAGAGTTTCCGGATCGGTTTGAAGGGACGAATTCACTTCAACAATCGTTCCACTCACGGGAGCAAAAACGTCGGATGCCGCCTTCACTGACTCAACGACAAACATCGCCCGATCCTTAACGACCGCTTTACCTTCGGCTGGAAGATCAACGAAGACCACATCCCCTAAGGCTTCCTGAGCATAGTCGGTAATCCCGACGGTGATTTTTCCATCCGGATCTTTTCGCGCCCATTGGTGAGCGTCAGTGTAACGGAGATCAGAAGGGATAGAGGGCATGCTGGTGCTCTGAAAGATGGGGGCTTAGCGGGTATTCAGTGATGACATTGGGCCGGATGCCGGGTGTCTCCCGCCATGGGGATATCGGGCTTAAAAAATGGGCGGCTTTTCGCCCTTTTCAACGGTGGTCTTTCCTAAAAAGGTATAGGTGGGGCACCACTGCAAAACAGCCAGAGCGGCAACTCCCAGTCCGATCAGCATGAGAATGCCATTTTCTTCGATGGCGGCAATGACCATGATGCCAATGCTGGCGGCCAGCCGGATCTGCTGGTCCTTGCGGCCAACGTTATATTCACGCTTCAGAAGATCTTTCAGTTCGACGCTCATTTGACAATCTCCTCGGTCTCAATGGTCTCGATATGATTCTTATGGTGCTCACTTCCCAGCAATAACACACTGCGATAGAAGGGCTTACGGTTTTAAATCGTACCATTTGAGATTACGGCCCGCCACGCTTTGTATTTTCTATGACAGACTCAGGGTAGTTTAGACTGCGGCAACGATTCCAAAGGGGTACTTCCATGTCTGTCGATTCAAGGCACTCTCGCCCGGTATCCCTCTGGGTCCCGATTATTGTTTTCCTGAGCTTGAGTGGCTGTGGGAAGTCCTTCTATAAGACACAGTTAACGGCTGAGCAAAAGAACCAGATTTGCGACTATAGCGTCCCCTGGGACCGACAGGAGTGCCTCGCACAAGCCGATGAGCAGATTGAGTGGTGCAAGGAGGCACTTGGGCAGGAAGACGATTGTTGGAATACCCTGCTGGGGGACTACTCACGTTACCGGAAGGATCTTTTGGTCACCGACGCCCAATACTTTGAGATTCTGCATGACCCCGTAAAGATCAGCCCCTTACTCGAGAAGATCAAGCGGAAGCACCCGCGCCTTTAATCTTCTTGTTCAGAGGCCTCTGTATTTTCTCGGATCAAGTTGTATTCTCCCTGGTTGGGATTATGATCAACGACAGAACCGTTGGAATGCTTTTCCAGAGGTTTTGGATTCCTAACTCGAAGGCGTCTTGAGCGTCCATCGACTCCACATTGAACCATAGAGGCCCACATGACCCGATTTTACTCCCTGCTGTTTGTGATCATTGGCGCTATCATGCTTTCCGGTTGTGACGAAGGTCCTTTTGGCAATAACGCACCCCAGGGTCGCCCTGACTGGATGAAAGATCGCAAGCCGGTTAATAGCCCGAACAACTAATCGCTTTTTTCCCCGATGCATCAGGTCTGGTCTTTGATAAAGAAAAGTCCTGATCGCTCGGGTTGATTGGGCCTTACCAGCAAGGTCCCAAAAGATCCCCACGGGGTCCCGATCATGATCGATTCAAAGGATCACAGCTGGCCTTAAGAGGCTTTCAGCGAGATGCCCGAAACAATCACGGCGGGTTTTTTAGCGGTCTTTGGCGTAAGTTAAGATCATTGGCCAAGTGCTGCAGACCTTACACACTTAGGTTTCTAATAAGCCCCATTTCGCCGTGAGTGAAACCCGATACAGTTCTGTGGCCAATCCTTCAGGTTCAGGTCATCGTACCCATAAGTTCGACGGTCTTCAGGGGCGGCGATGGGTTTTGGCACTTTCATTGTCTCTGCTGGTACACGTCCTCTTTTGGGGGCTGCGCGATCTGATTCCTGCTCCAGAAGTTCCAAAGCCAGCCTTGTCCCAGACGATGACCGTCACTCTGACCAGTGCTCCGGCAAAGCCCCAGGCATCCGAGTCCAAGGCTCAAACCCAGCCGAAACCGCCTCCCCCTGAGCCACCAAAGCCCAAGGTGATTCCAAAGCCCAAGCCCGTCACGCCAAAGCCCTTGGCAAAAATCATTGAGGAGCCCACGCCTCCCAAGGTTTCTGATGTCAAAGTACATGAGGGAACTCAAGAGCAAAAGGCGCCGAGCCCAGCCATTGCAGCACCCAGTGCACCTGCGGCTCAAGTGCCATCGTCTTCTACTGAGTCGACCTCCGGACACTTTGAAGGACCCAAGCTCAATGCCGATTATCTTCATAATCCCCGCCCTGATTATCCGGTTCAAGCCAAGCGAATGGGCTGGGAAGGGCGTGTCCTCCTTCGAGTTGAGGTGTTGGCGAGTGGGAGTGTGGGTGAGGTCAGTATTGCCAAGTCAAGCGGTCATGATTTACTGGACGAGGCAGCGCTTGATGCGGTTCGTCGCTGGAAGTTTGTTCCTGCAAAAAGAGATGGCACGGCCGTCAACAGTTCGGTCAATGTTCCTATCAATTTCAATCTAAAAAACGAGTAGCGCGCTATGGATCTCTTTGGTTCTAGTTATGCCGTCAATGCCACGCTTTGGTTGTTGATCGCTTTCTCTGTCGTTTCCTGGGCCATTATTCTTCTCAAACTCTGGGAGAGTCGGGTGAACAAACAGGATAACGTTCGTTACTCCGCTGAATTCTGGGCATCCCCGAGCCTTTCGGCTGCTGCAGAACTCAGTCGAATGCCCGGAGCTATGGCACGGATTGGAAAGTCCGGCTTTGACGTATTAAGGTCAGGTTTGGGCGGAGAAGGGGATCGTTTGGAATCCCTGGGAAAACCGGAAGACATTCTCGAACGAAATCTCCGTCAAAGCATTCAGATGGAAAGGCAATCTGCAGAGCGGGGTTTGATGGTGCTTGCAAGCATTGGCAGCACGGCTCCTTTTGTGGGACTTTTCGGAACGGTCTGGGGGATCATGCACGCGTTGCAGGACATCAGCAAAGCAGGTTCAGCCAGTCTGGATGTTGTGGCCGGCCCCATTGGTGAAGCTCTCATTGCCACGGCGATCGGGATCGCATCGGCGATTCCTGCCGTATTGGCCTACAACTTTTTCCTCCGTCAAACCAAACTGTTTGAGACGGATCTTGAAAATTTTGCAACCGACTTCCTTCATCTCGCCATTCGTACAGGATTCTCCATGAGGAAAGGGAGCTAGGCATGGCCTTTGGTAATCGCAACAATGATCAGCCCATGAGCGAAATCAATGTGACGCCGTTGGTTGACGTTATGTTGGTTCTTCTGGTGGTCTTTATTGTAACGGCCCCCTTGCTGACTCAGTCGGTGGGGGTCAATCTCCCCAAGACAGTTGCTGCAGCACCGCCTCCGCCCAGTGCGGTCAATCTGGTGAGTGTCGATGTAGAAGGGGCCATTTATCTCAATAAGCAGAAACTCTCTGCGAGCGAACTCGGTGAGCGCCTTGCCGTGCTGCAGCAATCATCCCCGGAAGCCACGGTTCAATTTGAAATTGATGATCGGGTTAACTATGGAAAGGCAGCCGAAGTCATGGCGATTGCCCAGCATGCAGGGATCACGAAAATCGCATTGCAGACACGTCCCTAACCCAATGAGTTGGCTGCTCGTCTATGTGCAGTCGACGTCAGGTGTCCTCACAGGAGCAAATCGATGGTGAGCTCAAAGAATGGTGCAAGCCTCTTGGTCCAGCTTCTGGAGCAACATGGGGTCACCCATGTCTTTGGCATTCCAGGTGCCAAGGTAGACAGCGTCTTCATGGCCCTCAAGGCGTCCAAGATTGAACTGGTGCTGTGTCGGCACGAACAGAACGCCGCATTTATGGCTCAAGCCTTTGGACGCCTGACCGGCAAGGTCGGTGTGTGCCTGGTGACTTCAGGCCCTGGAGTCACCAATCTGGTGACAGGCTTGGCGACAGCGACTTACGAAGGCGATCCGGTTCTTGCCATTGGCGGTGAAGTGATGGTCAAGGATCGACTGAAGCACACCCATCAGGCACTGAATGGCATCGATTTGATGCGGCCGGTCACCAAATATGCGGCCGAGCCGCTTGATGTCGCGATGATTTCAGAAGTTTTTGGGAATGCCGTCCGAGCCGCCGAGAGTGGTCGTCCTGGTGCTGTCTTTATTGGATTTCCCAAAGATGTGGGCCTGGCCCCCACGGACACCGTGGCGCAGTTGGGAGTAGGCCGGCGCATTCGACTCGGACCCCCTGATTCACAGGAGGTTTCCCTTGCAAGCGAGTTGATTAGTCAGGCGCAGCGGCCCTTGCTACTTCTGGGGCTGCAATCCTCCGAGCCCTGCCACGCAGAGGCTCTGAAGGCGTTTCTCGATCAGACGGATCTTCCTTTTGTATCCACCTTCCAGGGGGCTGGTGCTTGGGCCGAGCCTCGTCGAGGAGGACAGTATGCCGGCCGGGTCGGCCTTTTCAGTAACCAGCCGGCAGATCGTCTTTTAGAGGCGGCTGATTGCGTTGTGACGGTGGGCTATGACCCTATCGAATATGACCCTGAGGCATGGAACAAGGAAAAAACCAGGCCTTTGATTGTGATCGATTCGGTCGCATCGGATCAGGATCGTTGCTTCCTCCCTGCGGCCGAATTGATTGCTGATATCGGTCTCAGTCTTGAAGCCCTTGGACCGAGGATCCACCGAAACCAGGACCTCTATTTTGATGGTCTGGTTGCCGAGGCAGCTTCGGAGCTTGCAGAAACAGTCGCAGATGGCCCCTCGTTCGCAGGATTTCCAGTGCATCCATTGCGCGTGATCGACGAGCTCCTTAGGGTTGTGACGGCGGATACAACAGTCGCTTTGGATGTGGGCTCACACTACATTTGGATGAACCGCTACTTTCCTGCAACCAGAGCGAGACAGGTTTTGGTCAGCAATGGCCAGCAAACCCTGGGTGTGGCATTGCCCTGGGCGATTGCAGCAGGTCTTGCACGGCCTCAATGCCCCGTCATCTCCGTTTCGGGTGATGGGGGATTTCTTTTTAGTGCCATGGAACTTGAGACCGCTAAACGCGTTGGTTCTCGGTTTGTTCACCTGATCTGGAATAGTGCTTCCTATGACATGGTAGCCTTTCAGGAAGAGGCCCATTACGGTGAAACTTCGGGGGTTGAGCTTGGCAGCTATGACGTCGTAGCGTATGCAAAAAGCTTTGGATGTCAGGGTTATCGGATCACGGATCCTGATCAATTAGGTCCTGTCCTGAAGGAGGCGTTGGCATCGCCGGTACCCGTCCTCATCGATATTCCCATCGATTACTCTGATAATCCGCAGCTAATGCAAAACGTGCGTCAGGATTTTCTCGGCTGAGGTTCCCATCATGCAATCCATCAGGCTTGATTTGCCCGAAGCCATCGAAGAAGCCCTTGTTGCTCACTGCAACAGAAGTGGGGATTCAATAGAACATGTGATCGTTCGGGCACTGGCTGATTTTCTCGATCTCGAACATCACTCGATCTATCAGGTTTCGACCTCTGGTGCGCTCGTTGAAGGTGTTTATCAGGGCTGCGTTCGTGTCAGGGAAATCCTCAAGCAAGGCGACTTTGGCTTAGGGACCTTTCATGGGCTCGATGGTGAGGGGATCCTGTTGGATGGAACCTGTTATCACGCACTTTCGGATGGATCCGTTCATCCTGCAGATCCTGATCACCTGACGCCTTTTTGGGTTGCAACGCACTTTAAAGCGGATGTTGAAGCGACATTCGATCAGATTGAAGACTGGAGAGATCTCCTTGGTCGATTGGATACGCTCCGGCCCTCCGACAATATTTTTGCTGCCATTCGAATCGATGGCATCTTTTCTCGTGTGCATTATCGGGTCGCCTGCAAGGCGAAGTCTGGAACGGATCTTGTGTCGGCGACCCAACATCAGGCGGAGTATTGTTTCGAGCAGATTGAAGGAACTCTGGTCGGTTTTTTTACGCCTGAATATGCCCATACCATCAATGTCCCCGGATACCATCTGCATTTCATCAGTCGAGATCGAGCCCATGGGGGACATGTCTTGGATCTTGCTGCAACTTCAGTGAAGGTGGCCATCGATCACGAAAATCAACTGAAGCTCGTGCTTCCCGAGAGTCCGTCATTCTTAAATGCGGACCTATCAGAGGATCCCCGAGAGGCACTGGAAAAGGCTGAGAGCAAAAAGCGAGAATAGACGTCAAGGCGACATTTGATAACCTTCTCACCAACCCAAAGCGAGGAACGTAGTGCATTTCAAAGCCGATCAGGGTCCAGATCCCACCAGAATGAAAAGTCACTCTGCGTCGACTGGCGGATGCCATGGCTATCTCGCAATGCTGTTGTGCCTGCAGCTCTCGGGCTGCGGCGTGATGCATCTGAATGCGCCTCCCCAAAGCCAGGTGCGTCTGATGTCAAAGGGGGAGACCGCTGAAATTAAGGTCGAGCGACACGCCTGGTTCAAATACTGGGGAGGAGAGCCGTTCAACCCGGAGGATGTCAACGCTTCAACCATTATCAAGGAACAAGGATTGAAGGAAGCGCGAATTCAGATGACGAATACCTTCGTAGACGGCCTTTACTCGATTATCCCTGGAATCTTCGGTTTTCCCCGGAGAACGCTGATTGTCGAAGGGAACCGCGTGCTGCATACGCCGGATGGCGCTATCGTGAATGCGAACCCACCAAGTCTGCAGGGGTCAGATGCTTCAAAAATCGAGGTGGGCAAATGAAGTCATTTGCACTCCTGATACTCAGTTCACTGCTCACGGGATGTTTTACTACCACGCTGAGTGCCCCGGAGCATATGCCGGTGAGGATTATGGCTGAGAATGAAAAGGCTTCCTATCAAAACGAATACAAAGACTGGTATCTCTTAGGGGGGCTATTGCCGATTTATCGGCATGACATCCCGGAACTGATCCGTCAGGAAAAGCTTGTCGAAGTCAGGGTTCGAACTGAGGATCGAATTTCGGATGGAGTGATCACCTTCCTAACTGACTACATTATTCCGCTTTTCCCGCAGACCATCGTCGTTGAAGGGAACACGGCGGAGCAGCTGAAAGCTCAGGTCCGTTCGGTCCAAACGAAATCGCCATAAAACGTAAGCGCTGGTTTTAGTTTCTCCTGTGACCGGGGCACCGCTGCCCCGGTCAATCCGAATCTAAAGTCAGGGATATCGGTTCAATCTTTTTGATCGAGACTCTTTCGTATAAGCGTTGCGAGTTGGTGTAATGCCGCTGTGTAGGCATTGGCGAGCGCCTCGTAATCTGAGCCTTTGGATACCTCACTCAATCGGGCATGACCATGCCGAACAGAGGTTTCTTTTTGGCCTCGAATGGTCCAGATGGCTTCAAGGTCAATCCCAACACCCAGAGTCCCTTCAAATCGTGTGATGTCGATGTCGAGTTGATGGTCCGAATGAGAGAGCGCTGCAGTTTGCCCCGGCGTTGTTACGAGCGCCTTGCGATACTGCTGGCTAAGATCGTCCGCCAGTGCCGTTGCAATCTCTGCCGGAAGTGACTCTGCCCACCGATGTGTCTCGCTGATTTCAAGTCGAGAGCTTCCTGTCATGCGGGTGACCATCTTGTTCGTGTCCACGGTTTCTGGAACCGACAGCGCGGTGATGGCAATGGTTTCTTTCGGTTGACTCAACTCCCCCGAATGTCCGCTTGGAGACACTGATCTGAGGGTGTAGTACTGTCGATCTGGCGAACGCGCACAACCATTGAAAAGTCCCAACACAAGAACCATCAGAGGCAATAGGCTTAATTTCACTGGGAATCTCCTGATTTCTTCCCTTTGATGAGCGATTCGGGCTCAGCCTCAAGGGTGTCGGCCAGATCACGGATGGTCTGAGCCGATCGGGTGGTTTCTTTGAGCGTTTTTCGAAGATCTCGCTGCAAGGGGGAGTTGGGTTCAAGCGCCTCTTTAAGTTCTGAGAGGGTTTTCTTTAATTCGCTGAGGGAGCCTTGTGCCTCGGGGGCAATCTCCTTGTTCAGACGCTCCATGAATTTGTTGAGGTTCTGGGTTGTCTCGTTGAGGGAGGCGAGCGTATTTCGGGTTTGAAGCCCAATATCGTTGAGTGGCATGCGGTCGATTTTTTTCAAAATCGAAGTGACGCTCTGTTCGACGGCTTGAACCGTTCCCGGAGTGGTTGGAAGTTCGAGCGGTGTGCTGTTCCAATTCATCCGTGAGGGTGCCGCATCCGGAAAAAATTCAAGGGCAATGTAGAGCTGGCCGGTGATCAGACTTCCAGATCGAAGTTGTCCTCTCAGTCCCCGGTTAATCAGGGACTCCAGCAAAAGGCGTCGATCTTCCTTTTGCATCTTGTCCGGCATATACATTGCCGGCAAGCCCAGTTCGTCTTCATAGATCGCAACGGTGACAGGGAATGAAAAGCTTTTGGTTTGTGCATCAAAGCGAATTTCAACGGAGCTAACCTGACCCACCGGAATCCCCTGGAACTCCACAGTAGATCCGGGCACCAGACCTCTCAGCGATTCATTGAAATACATGACGTATTGCTGAGGATTTCCGCTCGGTGTCTTCATGGCGCTGATGCGATCCTTGAACAGAGGGAAGACCTGATCGTCCGTTACCGACTCCGTCTCAGTTTCACTGGCGGACGCCTCAAATGCGATCCCTCCCGCCAAAATTGAGATCAGAGATTCGGTTTCGACCTGAACACCCTTGCTATCCATGCTCGCATCAACGCCGCTCGCATTCCAGAATCGGGTGCTGCGGCTGACATAGTTGTGAAATGGAGCATGAACGAAGATGCGAACATGAATATCGTGTCCGTTCGGGTCGATGTCGTAAGCGACCACCTCACCGACACGAATATGTCTGTAATAGACCGGAGAACCAATATCAAGGGATCCCATGTCCGAAGCAGAGAGCATGAATTCCTTGCCTGCAAGCTTGGACGTGAGGATGGGGGCTGATTCAAGTCCGGTGAACTGATCTTGCTTCACCTTCGATTCTCCAACCTTAAGCGAGATGTAGGAGCCTGAGAAAAGGGTGCCAATCCCCGAAACCTCGCCTGCGGATATTCGGGGTCTTACGACCCAGAATTGGGTGTCCTCAACCAGGAAATCCTCGGCATCTTTCACAAACTCCGCGGTCACAATGACCTGGGTTCGATCTTGTGAGAGGGCAATGTCTTTCACGTCTCCGATATCAACGTTTTTGTAGCGGATTTTCGTTTTACCCGCCTCAAGTCCTTCGGCTGATTCAAACGTCAGCGTGACCGTCGGCCCTGATTTCATGACAGCCTGGGTTGCAAGCCATATCCCGAGTCCTGCCGCGATGATCGGGATGAGCCAAATCGCCGGAAGGCTTCGGAGGCGCTCATGAACGGCGATTGCCATGGGTAACTGATCAAGGGGCTTTTTTTGATGCATGGCGTTTCAGGTTACTTTAAATCGGGAGTATTTTTAGGACGCTCCGAGGCCGCATCCCAGATTAAACGGGGGTCAAAAGAGAGAGTGGCCATCATGGTCAAAACCACTACTGCGCCGAAAGCCATGGCGCCTGGCATGGGATGAATATTGGCAAGGCCTTTGAGCTGGACCAAAACGGATAAGAGTGTGACCACATAGACATCGAGCATGGACCAGCGACCCACAAATTCAAGGATTCGGTAAAGGCGCGTGCGATATAAGCGCTGGGTGGTTTTTCTGCGTCCGATGGTTATCAGCAAATAGGTTAAACAGATCAACTTGGCCAGAGGCACAAAGATACTGGCAACAAAAACAATGATCGCGAGAGCCCAAGACCCTGATTTGAATAGGAATATGATACCGCTCATGATGGTATCTCGCTGCTCACCGAAGAGTGATCCTGTCTCCATAATGGGCAACATCATGGCGGGCCCGAAAAGAAGATACGCCGAAATGAGATAGGCCCATGAACGCTCGATCGCACGTGGCTTTCGAAAGTTGAGGGGGCTTTTGCATCTGGGGCAAGCCACAGCAATCGATGAATTGGGCATCTGGCTGAGTTGGCCACAGGTTGTGCAGCAGGCGAGCCCATGGGCTGCCGCTGTTTCTGGGCTGAAGGTCTTTTCACTCATTTGGCTTGATTTCAGACCAGAGCGCTTGTGGATTGAGCAGGGACATGGCGCCAGCAAACAGCAGGATCAGAATCCCATAACTCCAAAGCGCTATGCCCGCATAGATATGAGCAAGGTGCGAGAGCTTGACTACAGATACCAGTACGCCCATCACAAAAACTTCGACCATACTCCAAGGGCGGGATCTGACCGCGATTCGCATGAGAGTTCGAAGCCCTGGTGGATGCCAGCGGAATTGAAGACAGGCGAGTAGCGTTGTGAGCGCTACGATCTCGAGCCCTGGGGCAATGAGCGTGGTAAAGAGGACGAGACCAGCCACCAGTTTCATGTGTTCATCCCACAGGCTGCCAACCGCACCCAGAATGGTTGCAGATTGTTCAAGTCCTGCGGTTTCAATCCCGATAATGGGAAAACTGTTGGCGAGAATGAAAAGGATGGTGACCGCGAACATCAAAGCCAGCGGCTTCTCGTGATCTAAGACGTGATGATGATGCAGTTCTGCTCCGCATCGAGAGCATTTGACTCGCTTTGAGTCATGCGGATCCGGGAGGACCTGAAGAAGGTCGCACTCGTGGCAAGCGGAGAGAGTATCAGCCATATTCGGGTTGCGAAAGCTGAAATCAAAACACGAGGTGAGACAGAAGTCTCTCTGGAAGAGGCCCTTTTAAGGGCCGGCTGATGATCCATCGTGAATGATCAGCCGGATTTCCTCAAGAAGAAATCCCCGCTTAGGGCAGGGGTGTGACGGATAAGAATCGTTTATCCGTCAGATCTTCTTAGAAGCGACGACCACCGCCGAAGCCGCCACGGCCACCGCCGCCGCCACTACGGTTGTCTTCGCGAGGACGAGCTTCATTGACGGTGATGCTGCGACCACTGTGCTCCTTGCCATTCAGGGCAGTGATAGCGGCCTTTGCTTCCTGGTCGTTAGACATTTCAACGAAACCGAAACCCTTTGAACGGCCAGTCTCGCGATCCATGATCACGTTTGCTGACTTGACGGTGCCGTAAG
>JBDKLO010000158.1:0-15516 GCA_039795615.1 Pseudomonadota bacterium | reverse complement strand
AACTACCGCTCCAATTTGGTGGGTGCTGTAGGGATCGAACCTACGACCCTCGCCTTGTAAGGGCGATGCTCTCCCAGCTGAGCTAAGCACCCTGGAAAGCTGATCAGTTTACAGCATCCTTGAGCGCCTTGCCAGCCTTAAATGACGGAATTTTTGCAGCCGCGATGGTGATGGTGTTGCCAGTCTGCGGGTTACGGCCCTGACGAGCAGCGCGTTCCTTGACGACGAAAGAGCCGAAACCAACCAGAGAGACGGTATCGCCTTTCTTCAGAGCGCCGGTGATCGCACCTACGAGACCATCCAGAGCACGGCCAGCATCGGCCTTGGTCAGATCGGCCGCATCGGCGATTGCTTCAATCAGTTCTGCCTTATTCATGAATCCCCCTACTAAGGTTTAAAGTTTTTTTTCGTAAATGAACTGCAAGGCAGACACACCCACGAAACCGCAACTTCGAGCCTGATACAGGCTCGTGCACCCAATTTATCAGTGAGACAAAACCGCTGTCAACCCGCGAATGACGCGGGTTTGAGGTTTTTTTGGGTATCCCACAAAAAAGCGGTCAGCTTAATGGGCCACGATCGGATTTTTTGCGCCTTTGGTCTGATTGACCGCTGCCGACTCGGCCGCTTTAGGTAACAAAGGCTCAGGCATCCGTTGCAAGGCAACATTCAAGACCTCATCGATCCAGCGAACAGGCAGGATGGTGAGTTTCTCCTTGATATTCTTAGGGATTTCGGTCAAATCGCGCTCGTTTTCCTTTGGAATCAGAACAGTCTCGATCCCGCCACGATGCGCCGCAAGGAGCTTTTCCTTCAGCCCGCCAATCGGCAGAACCTCGCCTCTCAGCGTAATTTCACCCGTCATGGCGACCGTTGAACGAACGGGAATTCCTGTCAACGTAGAAACCAGAGCCGTACACATCCCAATGCCTGCACTAGGACCATCCTTGGGGGTCGCCCCCTCAGGAACATGGATATGAACATCCTGCTTCTGATAAAACCCAGGATCAATCCCTAGAGCCTCTGCGCGCGACCGGGCCACCGTGATGGCAGTCTGAATGGACTCCTGCATCACCTCACCCAGTTTACCTGTGTAGGTTTGCTTGCCCGTTCCAGGAACCGTTACCGCCTCGATAGTCAGTAACTCCCCTCCGACTTCAGTCCAGGCAAGACCAGTCACCTGGCCCACCTGATCAATCTCCTCCGCCTGACCGTAGCGGTGACGCTTGACCCCAAGATAATCCTCAAGGTTCTTGGCCGTCACATTGACCCGCTTAGACGTTGGCTTGAGTGAAAGACCTTTGACGACCTTTCGACAAATCTTGGCAATCTCCCGCTCCAGACTCCGCACCCCGGCCTCCCGGGTGTAGTAGCGAATGATGTCCCGAATCACGCCTTCCGTGACCTGAATTTCACTTTCCTTCAATCCATTGTTCTTAATCTGCTTAGGCAGCAGATATCGCATGGCAATGTTGACCTTCTCGTCCTCTGTATAGCCAGCGAGCCGGATCACTTCCATTCGATCCAGCAGGGCCGGCGGAATATCCAACGTATTGGCGGTCGCCACAAACATGATGTCCGAGAGATCAAAGTCTACTTCGAGGTAATGATCGTTGAACGTGTGGTTCTGCTCCGGATCTAGGACCTCCAGCAATGCAGATGCAGGATCCCCCCTAAAGTCCATGGCCATCTTGTCGATTTCATCGAGCATGAACATGGGGTTACGGGTTTTTACCTTACTCAGGTTTTGCAGAACTTTGCCGGGCATTGATCCAATATAGGTTCTCCGATGACCACGAATTTCAGCCTCGTCTCGCACGCCGCCCAAAGCCATTCGAACGTACTTACGGTTGGTTGCCTTGGCAATCGACTGACCCAAGGAAGTTTTACCCACACCCGGGGGACCGACCAAGCAAAGAATCGGACCCTTCAACTTGCGAACGCGCTGCTGAACTGCGAGATACTCGAGAATTCTTTCCTTGACCTTGTCGAGACCGAAGTGCTCGGATTCAAGAATCTTTTCCGCATAGGCAAGATCGTGATTGACCTTGGTCCTCTTCTTCCAAGGCATACCGACCATCCAGTCGATGTAATTCCTGACGACCGTAGCTTCCGCAGACATGGGCGACATTTGGCGTAACTTGCTCAACTCGCTTTCGGCCTTCGTTCTTGCTGCCTGAGGCATACCCGACTTGTGAATTTTGGCCGCCAGTTCATCCATCTCATTCGGAACATCATCCATGTCCCCCAGCTCCTTCTGAATGGCCTTCATCTGTTCATTCAGATAGTACTCACGCTGGTTCTTTTCCATTTGTTGCTTGACGCGGCCGCGAATGCGCTTCTCCATTTCAAGCATGTCCACTTCGCTTTCCATGAGCGTCATCAAACGCTCAAAGCGTTGAACAATTGCGGCAAGCTCAAGAACGGACTGTTTGTCCTCAATCTTGATCGTCATGTGCGCGGCGATGGTGTCCGCAAGGCGGCTAGGATCATCAATCCCGGCAAGAGAATTAAGAACTTCCGGAGGAATCCGTTTGTTCAACTTAACGTATTGATCGAACGTGTTGATCACCGTTCGAACCATGACGTCCATTTCCTGTTCATCGGCGCCGGCCGTCTCCTCCTGAGGAGAAACGGTCGCCATCAGACAGTTTTCTGATTCATCAAAGTGACTCACGACGGAACGCTCGGCGCCCTCGACGAGAACCTTGACAGTCCCATCAGGAAGCTTAAGTAGCTGAAGAATATTGGAGAGGGTTCCTACAGCGTAGAGGTCTTCGTAACCCGGATCATCAATCTCGGCTTCCCGCTGGGCGACCAGGAGAACCTGTTTGCTCTCCTTCATCGCACGGTCCAGCGCAACGATCGAACGCTCACGTCCAACGAATAGCGGAATCACCATGTGCGGGTAAACCACCACATCGCGAAGCGGAAGGACTGGAACCAACTTGTCGCCTGAATCCAGTTCGGTTGCTTGACTACCCATTTGATGGTCTCCGCTCAAGAGTAAGAAATGTTCACTTCCCTACGATATGGGTCGATAAATCGCAATTACAAGGGATCGTTTCCCCCAAAACAATGAAACCCGCCGGAGCGGGTTTCATCAGTGCTCAGACCCAGGGACAAAGTCACTCGGAAGCATTCGCCCGTTGCTTATCCTCGCTAGAGTACACCATGAAAGGTGTGGTTTCGCCCAGAATAGCGCCTTCATCGACGATCACTTTTTCCACATTTTCCGCGGAAGGCAATTCGTACATCGTATCCAAAAGGACATGCTCAAGGATCGTTCGAAGGCCCCGGGCGCCAGTCTTTCTCTCCATGGCCTTGCGGGCGATGACGCGAAGCGCATCTTCACGCACCTCAAGCTCGCAGTCCTCCATCTCAAACAGCTTTTTGTACTGTTTGACCAACGCATTCTTGGGCTCAGTCAGAATCTGAATCAGCGCGTCTTCACTCAATTCTTCAAGTGTTGCGACCACGGGCAATCGACCGACAAACTCCGGAATCAGTCCAAATTTAATCAAATCTTCGGCTTCGACTTCAGAGAGAATTTCACCGACATTTCGGGAGTCGTCCTTGCTCTTGACCTCGGCCGAAAATCCGATACCGCCTTTCTCTGAACGCGCACGAATAACCTTGTCGAGACCCGCAAAGGCCCCTCCACAAATGAAAAGGATATTCGCCGTATTCACCTGAAGGAATTCCTGCTGAGGATGCTTACGTCCACCCTGAGGAGGAACCGAAGCGACGGTCCCTTCAATCAGTTTGAGCAGCGCCTGCTGAACCCCTTCGCCGGAGACGTCACGGGTAATGGAAGGGTTGTCGGATTTTCTTGAGATCTTGTCGATTTCGTCAATGTAGACGATGCCTGATTCCGCTTTTTCGACGTCGTAATCACACTTCTGAAGGATCTTCTGGATGATGTTCTCGACATCCTCGCCGACATAGCCCGCCTCAGTCAGCGTCGTGGCATCAGCAATCGTAAAGGGAACATCCAGAAGACGTGCGAGGGTTTCAGCCATCAACGTCTTTCCTGAACCGGTTGGACCGATCAGAAGGATATTGCTCTTGGCCAGCTCCACCTCGTTCTTCTTGGCGTTACCCTGAGAGCGGAGCCGCTTGTAATGGTTATAAACCGCAACGGAGAGGGTTCTTTTGGCCTTATCCTGACCAATAACGTACTCATCCAGGACCGACTTAATTTCCTTGGGCTTCGGAAGCTTGTCCGATACTTGCGTGTGATTTTCCTGAAGCTCTTCGCGGATGATGTCGTTGCAGAGTTCAACGCACTCATCGCAAACGTAGACCGACGGCCCGGCAATCAGCTTCCTGACTTCGTTTTGGCTTTTGCCGCAAAACGAACAGTATAGGAGCTTGCCACCACCCTCTTTGCCCCGCTTCTCATCACTCATCTGGAAATATCCTGCAGTACATGGGACCGAGAGCCCCGGGACCCGAAAAGGATTCTTACCCTACGGCCCCATTTATAAAACACAAGCGGCTTCGCCTCAAGAGCGATTAGGCTTCTTTGACAATCAGATTGTGCGACGGTCGAGAACCTTGTCGATCAATCCATATTCGACCGCATCCTTGGCGCTCATGAAATTATCGCGGTCCGTATCGTTCGCAATCTTTTCGATGGGCTGGCCACTATGATCGGCAAGAATCTGGTTCAGCCGATCGCGGATGGAAAGGATTTCTCTGGCGTGGATGTCGATATCGCTGGCCTGCCCTTGAAACCCACCAAGAGGCTGGTGAATCATGACCCGGGAATGCGGCAAGCTATACCGCTTACCAGCAGCGCCACCCGCGAGGAGCAGAGCGCCCATACTGGCAGCCTGGCCAATACACAACGTGCTGACATCAGGCTTGATGAACTGCATCGTGTCATATATCGCAAGACCTGACGTCACCACGCCACCAGGCGAGTTGATGTAAAGATGAATATCCTTGTCCGGGTTTTCCGATTCCAGAAACAGCAGCTGGGCAATCACCAGGTTGGCCATGTAGTCTTCGACCTGACCTACCAGAAAAATGACCCGTTCCTTAAGAAGCCGAGAATAGATGTCGAACGCCCGCTCGCCACGGGCAGATTGTTCGATCACCACCGGCACAAGTCCGGTAGCTTCCGTAGGGATATTGCGCTGCGGGTTGCCAAGAATCATGTTGCGGATTTCTCCCGATAGTGTGTGGGGATGGCTCAGGCGGGAGTTCCCGCTGCCATCATCAGAGCCTGGAAGTCAATCGCTTCCTGAGCCGTCTTCGCCTTACCAATGACCAGGTCTACGATCTGGTCCTCGAGCACCATGTTCTCAATTTCACGAAGGCGTGTCTGGTCAGCATAGTACCAACGAACCACTTCCTCGGGATCCTCGTAGCTAGCCGCCATTTCTTCAACTGCCTGGCGAACGCGGGACGGATCCACCTTGACGCCATGTGCATCGATCACCTTGCCAAGAATCAGCGCCAATGCAACACGGCGTTTGGCCAGAGGCGAAAGCTGCTCTTTAAGGGCTGCCTCATCAAGGTTCTGCTTATGCTTACGTGCAGAGTCCCGATAGGGCTTAAGGAGCTCTTCAAGTTCATCCTGAATCAGAACTTCTGGGAGCTGCAGGGTGTTGCGATCGAACAACTGATCCATGACCGAACTCTTCGTCCGGTTCTTGAGAGCGCGAGTCATTTCACGCTCCATGTTGCTCAGGATATCGCCGCGAAGTTCGGCGACATCGCCACTGGCAACACCAAATGACTTGACGAAATCCACATCCAACTCAGGAAGCTTCGGCTCTTCAATCCGAGCAACCTCGATCGTAAAGTGCGCCGTATTGCCCGCCAATTTCTCGCTCGGGTACTCCTTGGGGAATTCGATGTCAAATTCGGTCTTCTCGCCAGCAGCTAGACCAATGAGCTTGTCTTCGAAACCCGGGATCATCTGCCCAGACCCAATAACGACGGGAAAATCTTCGGTTTTGCCATTCGTGAAGTTTTCGCCCTCATGAACCCCTTCAAAGGAAATCACGATGCGATCTTCGCTTTTGCTCTTCCGGTCGACTGTTTCCCAGGACTTTTTCTGGTCCCGAAGACGATCCACCATCCGATCAATGTCACTTTCCTCAACCTTCGAGGTGAACTGCTTCACCTCCAGAGTTTCCAGTGGCATCAAGACAAATTCGGGAATAATTTCGAAGGTCGCCTCATATTCGAGACCCTCGCCTTCACCAATCTTGTTCGCCTTAATCTGAGGCGCACCTGCCGGATTGAGCTTTTCGTCACGAACAGCGTCATAAAAGCTGGACTGAATCAGATCGGAAACGACCTCTTCGCGGACCTGCTGGCCGTAGCGCTTCTTGATCACAGCCTGCGGGACCTTGCCCGGCCGGAAGCCATCGATCTTGACGTTTCCGGACAGAGATTGCAGCTTTGAATTGACTTGCTGGCTAATCTTATCCTCGGAAACCGTCACCGTCATTTTGCGGGAAAGTTCAGACGTCGCTTCAACAGACACTTGCATGTCGCACATACCTCAGACTATGTTTTCGGTAGAAAAGGGGAAGGGCATCTGCCAAACAACCGGGCCCGGGGGTCCGGATACACAGGTTCTTGGCAGTTTAGCGGTTTGACTGGTGCGAATGGGGAGACTCGAACTCCCAAGGGTTACCCCACTGGAACCTAAATCCAGCGCGTCTACCAGTTTCGCCACATTCGCTCGAAAAAGATCCATCGCAGAAGATGACTCTCATCGCCTTTGCAAGGCTGAAGGAGCAACTCAGACCCTAATCTTCCCATTATAAGGACTTCGGCATCGATTTTCACCTTTTGGAACACTGAGCGACATCAAATGCCCATAGGCACCATGAATCAGAGCACTCCTGAGGAGCAAGAACTTGAAGGTGTGATCAAGTTCAACCTTGAACACAGGGAGGCTCCCCTGCCCTTTCACTCAGGGTTTTCTGAACTGAACGCCTGGCGCAATTTGCTTTATGAACTCGGACTGACAGGGCAGGATTCCTCTCGATACGGAGGTCTTGGCTACGGCAATATGTCCATGCGAACAGGCGATTCACAATTTCTCATCAGCGGATCCCAGACAGGCGGGATTCGAACACTCGGAACACAACACTACGTGTTAGTCACCCACGCTGACCTCAGCGGAAATTGCATTGAAAGCTTGGGTCCGATCAAGCCTTCATCAGAATCGATGACCCACGCTGCCGCCTACGCGGCCGGCTCATGGATTCAGTGCGTTCTCCACGTCCATCACCCTCAGATTTGGGGTGACAGCGATAACCTAGGGCTTCCCGGGACGCCTCCGGATGTAGTCTATGGGACCGTGGAAATGGCCACTGAAATCGAGCGACTGGCAAAAACGACACGAGGCCCCGTCATTGCCATGAAAGGACACACTGACGGGTTGATTGCCATTGGAAGCAGTGTGCAGGAGACAGGACACGCCCTCATTGACGTCCTCATTCGAAGTCAAATTAAGCAAAACCCTTCAGCCACCCCTAGGGATGCCCCAAGGCATGCCCTAGAATAGCCCCCTTTTTTCACCACAGAATTAACCGCATGTTCAAGCAAAAGCTCGACGCGATGATTGGCTATCCTGCTCACTTCAGCGGATTTGTCGCTCTCTACGGTCTATTGATTTTCCTTCCCCTGATCCGACCGCCCGTTCTGATTACCGTGGTCTTGGTCAGCCTACTGGTCTGGCTATCCATGTTCTTCGGACGTGTTCTTGCCGGTCTTCCCCATGCGAAGGCCGACCCAACACAGTGAAACAAACTCGGTCACACCAGATCCGTTCACGACGTAAACGGGCCCCAGAAAAAGCAGGTGTGCTCTACGCTAGCGCCTTGAGAAGAATTGCGGCCATTTTCTATGACAGCATCCTTCTGACCGGCATTCTTTTTGTGGCGACCGCAGCGCTTTTAACTCTCAATCATGGTGAAGCCTTCAAACCAGGCAATCCCTTCTACACCTCGGCACTGGTTGTGATCACTGCTGCATTCTTCATCTGGTTTTGGACCCATGGAGGCCAAACTTTGGGTATGAGGGCATGGAAAATTCGTCTGGAAAGAGCGGATGGAAATCCCTGCGACACCAGAACTGCCCTCACCCACTGGATCGTCGGAGTCAGCTTGGGCTCGCTTGTAGGAATAGGATGGTGGTTTTCGCTAATCGACCGGAAAGGGAGAGCGCTTCAGGACGTTCTCTGCCGAACTCGAGTGGTCAGAGCCGACTAGGCCAGTACGACGACCTAGTCGGGCGAGGTCTTAATCAGACTTCTTCTTCGGGTTCCTTCACCTCTTTGGTGTGGGTTTTAACCTCACCGCGGTGAATCCGAACATAATCTTCCAACTGCCGCGTGGCAGCAGCAAACGCATCGCGTAAAGCGACATAAATATCTTGGTGTTCCTGTTTGTCATGGTGGTCACGGCTGACCACGATCTGCTTATGGGGAACTGCAAGATCAATCCTGACCTTGTAGAGGTTCCCGTGGTGCTGGTGATGGTGCTCAGCTTCCACCGCAACTCGGCAGCTGGTGATGTTATGGCAATGTTGTTCCAGTTTTGCAGCCTTCTCCCGAATACGGGCTTCAACCGCATCGGAATGCTCGACGCCGTGGAAAGTGATTTCTAATGGTAATTGCATAGATCCTTCCATCGTTATTCGTGCGCGGCCCTCGCCACCCACCTTGAACAGCGGACGCGAGTCTCTCCGGCACTTCTATTGGATAATGAGCCCTTGATCGCTCTTCTTAGCCCACGGTCGACGTAAGCCGAATCACGAAGGGTCGACTGAATCATAAACAAGCCGTTGTAAGCCGTCGAATCTGTCTAGCGACCCAAGTGAACTTTGATAAAGACGAACCCCATGAGCAAAGAAACGCCTAGAACATTATCCGAAGAGGAGATTGTCACCAGACTGGGATCGGAGCTTCCCCATTGGCATTATCAGGGGGGCTGGATCGTTCGAGAGTTCAGAACCTCAGGTTGGAAATCGACCCTGATGGTTGTGAATGTCATTGGCCATCTTGCCGAAGCCGCCTGGCATCATCCGGATCTGGTAGTGACCTATGCAAAGGTCAAGACTAAATTGACAACCCACTCTGCCAAGGGCGTCACGGAGATGGATTTTGCGCTGGCCAAGAAAATCGAAGACGTTGTCCTCTGGAGGGCCAAGGATGAATTTCCAGGCATCCTGGAAGGAACCCCCGCAGACCCCCGATTTAAATATCTACGCTACGACTGAATCCTGCGGACCTCATCGAGAAGCTCGTCGATGATCCTCTGCATCCTGGATCTCAAAAACAAGACTCGCCACTTCGATCCCCCAGCCTGTCGCCACAGAAGCGAGGAACGGATTCCCGCCAAT
Source organism: Pseudomonadota bacterium (assembly GCA_039795615.1). Classification (GTDB taxonomy): domain Bacteria; phylum Pseudomonadota; class Gammaproteobacteria; order Methylococcales; family Methylococcaceae; genus UBA6136. The sequence goes on along the minus strand of JBDKLO010000158.1, from coordinate 6,141 downwards.
AAAAGTGTTCGAATCTGATTGGCATTTTGGGGATCTGAAAGCTGGCGCTGCTCGCCAGCAACCATGATGCGAGGCTTAAGCGTACTGACGGTCTGCTGATAGGCCGTCGCCAAAATGCGGAAAACCTCCGGATCCAGTCGCTCCGTTGAGCGATCCCAAACTTCCCGGGCCTCATGGATGGATGAACTGATGATCTGGGTCATCTGCTGATTCTGGCTCAGCAAAGGCTCCAGATAAATGAGTGTTGATGCATAGCGCGCTGTTTCCGGATCGACCTGTCTAGGCTCTGACAATTGCCGCTTCAGCGCTTTAAGACCCAAAATCAGATTAGGCAAGCCCCCAAAAACCTCAAGAATGTCCTCTGCATCCACCATGAAAATACTAAGGACAGAGGACTTGAGCGCCATTTCGTCATTGCGCCCGGTTCTCGCAGTCTGCTTGACCAATTCCATCGCCTGGGCCACTCCGGCCAGAGCGATCACCTGATTTTTTAAAGAGTGTTCCACTAAGGCTACCTAATTCCCTAACTCAAAGGGCCCCAAGGGCTTCACCCTCAAATTGAACTCCCCGCCAACCAAACTTCATAAAAGCCCGAATATTGCGATGATCATGACCCTCGGGGTGCAGAAGTACGTCCTTGCGATAGAACTTTCCAAAGAGCTCCAGAGTCTGAGCTTCATTGAGGCAATGCTGAGATGCAAAGGTAAAAATCTTGAGCGAACCGCTATTAACGCCTGGCTCACTCACAACGAGGTCCTCACCTTCACCGTTCGTGAATCGACAGGGCGAAAATCGGTAGTTCCTATCGATGAGCGCGATCGTTTCATCGAACTCGACAGGCTGCCCTGCCTTGACCCGGTTAATCAATTCGACGATTTCGTTCGAAGTAGTCATGGTTTTACTTTTTTTTGCGGTGTGACGGGATGTTTCAACTTGAGCAACGGGAAGACGGCTTTCAGCACCTTATTCTCCAACAGGGCCTGAGCTCTCGCATTGGGGTGAATAGCATCAGGTTGCATCAACTCGGGCACGTCACCAACACCTTTCAAGAATCCGTCGACGAAGACTACACCCAAGTCCCCGGCGATTCGAGAATAAGTGGCCTCGAAACGGTCAGCAAACTGTTTGCCATAGTTGGGGGGCATTTGCATGCCCAAAAGAACCGGAACAGCGCCCGCCTTCTGGCTAACCAGAATGATATCTCGAAGGTTTTGATTCATTTCCGCAAGACCTATACCTCGAAGGCCGTCATTGCCCCCCAACTCAATGATCACAATGTCCGGCGCATGTTTCTCGATCAGCCGGGGCAGCCTCGCAAGACCTCCGGCCGAAGTATCCCCGGAGATACCGGCATTCACGACCTGGTGACCATCATGGGCCAGCGAAGCACCAAGAAGAGCAACCCAACCCTCCGAGACATTCGCCAATCCGTAGCCTGCACTGATACTGTCTCCCAGAACCAAGAGCGTCGAAGCCTGCACCGGAATTAAGGGCATAGACAGACATAGCATCAAAAGAATTCTAATCATGCACACAGAAAATGAAGGTGGGAGAAACAGTGGAACAGGCCAGATTGTCGACCTTCGGGATGTTGGTAAGGTGGTTCCGACTCCTGAGGGCAACCTAGCCATTTTGAGGGCTGTCACCCTTAGTATCAAACCGGCAGAAACCATCGCCATCACTGGAGCCTCGGGATCAGGAAAATCTACCTTACTGGGTCTCATGGCTGGGCTCGACCTTCCCACGGAAGGAAGGATTCAACTGTTCGGAAAAGACATCACTCAACTTAATGAGGATGGACGGGCGCGACTTCGCGCTGGAAGAGTGGGGTTTGTTTTTCAGTCGTTTCAGTTGATTCCCCATCTTGATGCACTGGAAAACGTCATGTTGCCCCTGGAACTCGAAGGGGAACCCGATAGCCGCTCTCGAGCCCAGGCATTGCTGGCAAGGGTTGGGCTCGGTGATCGGCTACAACACTTTCCGAGCCAGCTCTCCGGGGGAGAGCAGCAGCGCGTCGCAATCGCCAGAGCATTTTCCACGCGACCCCAGATCCTATTTGCCGATGAGCCGACCGGCAACCTCGATGCGCTGCGCGCCAAATCAATAGCAGACCTACTGTTTGAACTGAATGCCCAGCACCATACAACCCTGATTCTGGTCACGCATGACATGCGACTGGCGTCTCGGTGTCAGAGGCTGATTGAGCTTGAACAAGGCCGTGTGGTCCAGAGCGGAGAAAAACCCTAATGGGCCTACCCCCCGTTCCGCTTCGGATTTTTCTCCGGGATCTTTTAAGCGGCAATCTGAATACCCTCTTAGGCGCTCTTATCCTTGCCGTATCAGCGATTTCCACCACAGGCATTCTCGCTGATCGCCTGGACCGAACCGTCGGTGAGGAGGCCGGTAAAATTCTTGGGGCGGATCTTGTCATTCGAGGGCGATCCGAAGCCCCCTCAGATTGGAGGGCTGCGGCTAGTCGATTGGAACTCAAGCATATCGAGAGCGTCGAGTTCAGCACCATGCTGCTCGAAGGCGAGGAGACCCTGCTGGTCGGAGTCAAGGCAGTCGAAACGGGTTACCCACTTCGCGGCGATCTGACTTCAGAGGATGCACAAGGCGCCAGATCCACCGATTCACAAGCCATTCCGCTCACAGGCGAGTGCTGGGTAGACGCTGCCGTTATAAGGCGCCTGAATCTCTCTCTCGGTGACCAGATCACTGTGGGCGAGAAACAACTCCGGATCACCCGACTTCTGATCCATGAGCCGGATCGACGCAGTGACATGAATGGGCTCTCGCCACGGGTTCTGATAAACCGTCTTGATCTGGATGCTACAAGGGTCGTTCAGCCCGGGAGTCAAATCACACACATTGAACTTCTGACAGGTGAGCCTCAAAAAATCAGGACCTTCAGGGCGATGATCAAACCAGAATTGAAACCCGACCAGAAGATCAATGACGTTGAGGAGGATCGTCCGGAGCTTGGGAAAACCATACAGCGAACACGCCAATTCATGAGCTTTCTCAGCCTTTCTGTCATTTTGTTGGCGGGGGTCGCGATTGCCTTGGGCGCCCAAGATTACGTGCGGCGCCATACTGGATTGTTTGCTCTTCTCCGTTGCCTCGGGTCTTCCGACTTCCGCATTTTGGGGATTTTCCTGGCGCAGCTTCTCGCCATAGGCCTATTGGGAAGCTTGTTCGGCCTTCTCATCGGCTTTTCGGCTGAAACGGTGCTTTTGAAGGCACTCGTTGACGTGTTGCCCGATCAAATCGCTGTTTCACGCATCAGCGCTTGGATGATTTCGATGGGACTGGGGAATGCGATCCTCATGGTTTTTGCCCTGCCCGCGGTCCTCGACCTCAGAAAAATGCCCACTTTGGCTATTCTCCAGGGCACATCCATGCCCCCCCCCGGCAGACGCTACCTGTCCTATACCGTTGGCCTTTCCCTCATTTTTGGGATGCTGCTCTGGCACACCGGAAACATAAAGATGATGTTAAGCACTCTGGCCATCGGCGCCACAGCGCTGGCGATACTTGCATGTGGTGCTTATTTGATTCTTTTGGCGCTTCGTCGATTGAATGGTCCTTTACCGTTTGCCATGCGCCTTGGCATACGCAGGCTCTTCAGGCATCCATCGAGAACACTGGTTCAAATCATGGGATTCAGTTTGACATTCGCGGTACTGAGCCTGGTCACCAGCCTCCGAGAAGATTTGGTAGATGACTGGATGGCGCATCTCCCCAGAAATGCCCCCAATTATTTCGTGATCAACCTCTTCGACCGCGACCTCTCCGACTTTGAGGCCATGGTGCAAGAGGTGGCCCCTCAGCCACTGGATCTCTACCCGGTTATTCGTGGTCGATTGACCCGTATTAACGGCGAAGAAGCACTCAAGATCGCAAGCCGCGACAGTCGAGCGGAAGGTTCCATCAACCGCGATCTTGCACTGACCTTCACGACCACGCTTCCTTCAGACAATCGAATCACTGAAGGCGATTGGCACCCCCAGGAGAACGATGAGGAACTCTCCATTGAAGAGGGACTGGCTCAACGACTTCGAATCAAGATTGGGGATGTTTTGGAGTTCAATATTCTGGGAGAAGTCATTCACGCACGAGTGGGAACTATACGGAGCGTGCATTGGGATCGAATGACGCCCAACTTCTTCTTTATCTTTCCCAAAAAACTCCTGGAGAATCATCCAAGGACTTGGATGACGAGTCTCTATATCAGCCATCAGGAAATCAGTCTCGAGAGGAAGCTAGTGCAGCGCTTTCCCTCGATCAGCCTGATTGAGGTTGGGCGGCTCGTCGAGCAGGTTCAAAGAATTGCCACCCAAATCAGCGAATCGATGCTCCCGCTCATTGGTATGAGTCTTGTTTCCGGGTTGTTTGCCTTGCTGGCCGGGATTCGTGCCACCAGCCAAGATCGCGAGCAGGAGGATCAGCTGCTTCAGATCATTGGTGTAGAAAAAAAGCGGATAAGACTGACGAATGCGACAGAATTTTTGGCCTTGGGCCTAATATCGGGTTTCTATGGTGCAATGACCGCAGAATTGATTCGCTGGGGACTTTATGCCACGTTGCTCGAGATCCCATTCCGACTGAGCTTGGAACTTTTTGTGGGGATGCCGCAGATAAGCGCCCTGATCATTCTCATGATTGGCCTCTGGGCTACACGGGGAAGATCTGACCTATTGAGGTGAGCGCACCGAACGGGGGCTCACCTCAGTAGACTGGGAAAATCAGGAACCAGCTCTGACGTTAACTTTTGAGGTCCAACCGGTCTTGCCCTGGCATTCGCCATCGGTGACAGCAACCTTTACAAACGGCAGAAGACCAACCACTTGCTCTTCTTCTACAGTCGCATGAGAGCCAGCCGGCGCCCGACAAATATTGAGGTCACTATCGTCCTCGGCATCAGAAGCACTGATCAATCCGGGAGTCGCCGTCAGATGGGAAAGTCCACCATTCGGATTATCGAGGGTGACAGTCTGACCCAGGCTTACGGCTGCCTTGACCTGCACCTTGCCACCTTCACCACCACCCGTCATGGCGAGGGTCAGTGAACCGATTGCAATGGCAGCAATCAGAGCATAGAGCGCCTTCGGGTTGGTCTTCAGTGTGTTGATAATGCCGGCAACGGCATTGCTGTTATCTTCAGACATTGAGATTCTCCTCATTATTTCTGGGTTCGCCTTCTAGGGAACCAAGCCTTATTGTTAGACCCGGCCCCACCAGATCGGCCGGCAATGTGCATTGTAAACAGAATTAGCCTGACAAACCTTACTCTAAGTGTGTCACTGAGCTCCAAAGCACCAAAACCATTACACTGGACCGGGGCTCATTTCGTAACCGCAAATCTTCACGATGCTGCAATCCATCCTCTTTCTGCTCATCATCGCCACGATCCTTTTCCTGAGAAAAAAACTGCGGGACACTCCGTTGGCTCGCCTTAATGCGACACAGCAATCCCTGATCGCATTGGGCATTCTGGTGCTTCTGATGCTCGCGCTTACAGGAAAACTCGGCCTGCTGCTGCCCTTGTTCGGCGCCGTAACCGCCGCATTTATCGCCTTGATCTCAAGGCTGATGCCTATGATCACCCCGATTCTTGCCCGCCATCTTCCGGAATGGTTGGACCGAATCAGAGGGCGTGAGGATCATTCGCAGCGACCCGCCGGGGCCGGACGAAAAAGATCTTCCGCCCGAACGGCTTATCTTGCAATGACGCTGGACCATCAATCGGGTGAAATCGACGGCACGATTCTTCAAGGCCCTCATGAAGGCAAGCAACTGTCAGCAATCTCCATGAAAGCTCTGGTCGATCTCTATACGTTCTACCTGAAGGATGATCAGGAATCGGCAAAACTCCTGGCAGCATTCATCGAGCGGACCTATGGTCACCACTGGCAGCACACCAACGAGGGTCCACAACCAGGCGCCAGTGCCTCACTGGATCGAGAGGAGGCGCTGAGTATCCTGGGACTTGATCAGGACGCTTCTGAGGATGACATCATCGCCGCGCATCGTCGTCTGATACAAAAACTGCACCCTGATCGGGGCGGATCGGATTATCTGGCCTCTCGCATCAATCAAGCCAAGGACTCACTCCTTGGGAAACGTCCGCACTAAGCG
>JBDKLO010000157.1:0-8750 GCA_039795615.1 Pseudomonadota bacterium | reverse complement strand
GTGGAACTGGATGGACTTAAAAAGGACATTTCCCTGGCCTTTGTGGGTCCTGTGGACGTCGGAAGCTACGTCATTCTTCACGTCGGCTATGCGATTGGGGTCCTCGACCCTGAAGAGGCCGAAAAGACACTGGCGTTGTTTCAGGAACTCGACGCACTGCCCCCCCCATGAAACATCATGCGGAATATCGCGATCCCGAGGCGGCTAAAAGAGTCCTCAAGCGAATCCATCAGTCCGTGGACCCCTCCCGGGAATATCGATTCATGGAATTTTGCGGCGGACACACGCATGCCATTTCCCGCTTCGGTCTTCATGGGCTCCTACCTTCCAATGTCAGGCTAACTCATGGACCTGGTTGCCCGATCTGCGTCTTGCCCATTGGCCGGCTGGATATGGCCATTGCACTGGCAATGAAGCCCGGGGTGATTCTTTGCTGTTATGGCGACACCCTCCGCGTTCCAGGCTCTGAGGGAAACTCTCTGCAAAAGGCCAGGGCTTACGGTGCTGACGTCCGCATGGTCTATTCGGCTTCTGAAGTCCTGACCATCGCCGAACAATCGCCATCAGCCGAGGTGGTTTTTTTTGCCATTGGCTTTGAAACCACCACACCACCCACGGCACACCTCCTCCTTGAGACCCAGCGAAGGGGACTTAACCAGGTGAGCGTCCTTTGCAACCATGTCCTCACCCCCGCGGCCATCCGTGCGATCCTTGAGGACTCTGAGCAAAGCCCGCGCCTCGATGGTCTTGTGGGTCCTGCTCACGTCAGCGTGGTCATTGGCTCTTCCCCCTACACCCCGCTTGCCTCTGACTTCCAAATGCCTATCGTTATTGCGGGCTTCGAACCCCTCGATATCCTGCAGGCCATCCTCATGCTGATCCATCAGGTCAACGAAGATCGCCATGCGGTTGAAAACGAGTACACCCGCGCTGTCGTCCCTGAAGGAAACCAAAGAGCCCTCATGGCCATGCGGGAGGTCTTTGAAACCCGTGAAAGCTTCGAGTGGCGAGGTCTGGGGAGCATTGCCGAATCCGGACTGAGGATTCGGTCATCCTTTGCGAACTGGGATGCCGAAAGCCGCTATGACCTTGCCTATCAGACGGTGGCTGATCACAAGGCCTGTGAGTGTGCGGCCATCCTTCGGGGTCAGAAAGAGCCCTTGGATTGCAAGGTTTTCGGCACGGCGTGTACGCCTGAAACCCCGCTCGGTGCCTGCATGGTGTCGAGTGAAGGCGCGTGTGCCGCCCATTTCACCTATGGCCGCAACCTGAGAAATTTTCGATGAAACGTCCTATCGCTGGGGCCATTACGCTGGCTCATGGTGCGGGTGGCCGGGCGAGTCATCAATTGATTCAGGAGATCTTCCTGTTTCATCTTGGAAATCCCTTTCTCCAGCAAGGGGATGATGGCGCCGTGCTGGATCCTCTGGAGCCGGGTTCCCAAGGAGGCCGCTGGGTCACTGCCACTGATGCCCACGTGGTGACGCCATTGGAATTTCCGGGAGGCGATATCGGTCGCCTGGCCGTCAACGGGACGATTAACGACCTCACCATGATGGGCGCAACCCCGCGGTATCTCACTGCGGCCTTCATTCTGGAAGAGGGCCTGTCGCTCGCGCTTTTGGATCGGGTGGTCGCCTCCATGGCCGCCGCCGCCAAAGCGGCTGGGGTGCCTGTGGTTGCTGGCGACACCAAGGTCGTAGAACGCGGAAAAGGCGACGGAATTTTCATCACAACCTCAGGATTCGGCCTCCTGCCTCCAGGGATCCAGTGCGGCGGATGCCGCGCCAAACCGGGGGATGCGGTTCTGGTCTCAGGAACCCTCGGCGATCATGCCATGGCACTGATGGCGGAGCGCAATGGTCTCATCTTTGACCCCCCCCTTCTCTCGGATACGGCGGCTCTTCATGGTCTTGTCGCCGACATCCTGGCCCCCCGACCTGCCGCCGTCCATGTCCTTCGGGATCCGACACGCGGGGGCGTTGCAACCGTCCTCAACGAGATTGCCCAACAATCGGGGGTGGCCATTGAAATCGATGAAAGCCGTCTTCCCATGAGACCTGAAGTGACCGCGGCGGCAGAACTACTGGGACTCGATCCCCTTTATCTTGCGAACGAAGGCAAAGTGATCGTGATCTGTGAGGCGACCGATGCCGATAGCATTCTGCTTCGGATGCGAGAACACCCGCTGGGTCAACAAAGCTGCCGAATCGGAGAGGTTTTGGCCACTTCAAGGCCTTACGTCGAAATGAAGACGCGCTGGGGCGGACGCCGCCTGGTTGACTGGCTGATGGGTGAACTGCTCCCCCGTATCTGCTGATCCGGGGATTTGCTATTGCGCGGCTGACTTCACTGCGCTTAGACTCAGCCCATCTAACCCTGACCCAAATATTGCCCGCCTCTTGAATCCCCTTCAGGACGCGCCCCCCTCTCCAAACTGGAAGCCGTCCCTTGGATACATTGCAAGAATTCCTTAAAGCCATCACGCTGAGTGCCCTCGCGCGCAACGCTCACGAATCTGAGGACATTCAGGATCTTCTTGAAGACACAACGCTCGCTGTTGCCAGCCGGCGCATCGTGGATTGCGTTCAATTCGAGGAAATGTGGGAGGAGGAAATCGATCATTCGGTCGATGAGGCCAACATCCTCTTCATGTTCATCACCTTCCGCCTGGCTCCCCGTGTCTGCGAAGCGGCTCTCGAACAGGGACATGTCCTCAATGAGCTGAGCTGGACTCTGGTTCTCCCCGACCCTGAAAGTCTTGAGCAGGAAGAGCAACCTGAATCCAGCACCGAACTCCTGATGCTGGCGGAAATTGACATCGACATCGAATCCACCGCGGAGCTCGAGATTCTGAAATCGATTATCGTGCTAGAGGAACCCCGGCTGAATTGATTCTGCCGGGCCCCCTGCCCCTTTCTTCGATGTTCGTTCGCGCCGCGACCCACGCTTATCAGGACCCCCTCGAACAGATCTGGATTCACTGTGCCCAGCGCATTGGGTTCGAGATCGTCAGAACACCCGAGGCCTATGCCTCTTTCGATGGGAATGGCCGCATCCTGATTGCAACCGCTGATCAATTTGATCCGGATGACAATCTTGGCCAGATGATTTTTCATGAACTCTGCCACGCGCTTGTCCAGGGTGATGAGGGCGAACGGCAGATAGATTGGGGACTCGACAATACCCGAATCGGCAACCCTTGGCGCGAACACGCCTGCCTTAGGGCACAAGCGTGGCTGGCCAACCAGTATGGTCTTCGAGAGTTTCTGGCCCCGACGACCGATTACCGCGTCAGTTTCTGGAATGGACTCGGTGAAGATCCCCTGGACGCTGAGGAAGTGGACGGTGGATTCAGGGCACGCAGCGTCATAGCGGCGCGCCTCGCGATCACCCGATCACAGCTTCCAAGATGGCGCCAGCCTCTTGAAGATGCGCTATTGCAAACGCAATGGATCGCAAGAACCCTGTCTGGCATCGGCCCGTCAGATTCTGGCTCCGACACCCTGCCCTCCCTCTGGTCGACTTTCAAGGAAGTCCCGCCCCGTCATCCCATCGGAATCGCAACCCTCCTGCCACCCACCCGTAATCCCGGCTGTGAGGCCTGTGCCTGGTCGTTTGATCATCGGGGCGCGCTGCGTTGCCGTCATGCCCCCAAAATCAGACTGAGCCCCGATGCACCAGCCTGCGCGGCTTTCGAGCCCCGGACTCGCCTGGATTGCCTGACCTGCGGAGCCTGCTGCCGGGAGGCCTATGACAGCGTTGAAGTCGGGGCACGAGATCCGGTCAGAGCGTCTCACCCTGAGATGGTGATCCGTCAGGGAGGTCGATTGAAACTCCGCCGTGAAAAGATGCGGTGCGCTGCTCTTCTCGGGGGTCATAGCCCTCAGGAACCCTATTCCTGCACGATCTATCCCGATCGCCCCAGGACCTGTCGCGAATTCACCCTGGGAAGCGAAAACTGTCTTGCTGCAAGGCGAAAGGTGGGCCTTTCGCTCTAAGGACCGCTCCCCTTGCAAGGGGGGGCGGCCAAGGCCATGCTTCCCCCATCCGCCGCTGAACCATTTGTTCCAGCGGCATTCCAATGGCGTATCAAACTCAAAAAGGCCCGCCGCCCATGAAAGACATTCTCAAGACCCCTTTCCCCACGATTCTCGATGCAACTTCGGTACGGCCACCAGAAGCCGATCCCCTGCATCCACGCCTTGATACCACGGGGGTCCTGGATCAGGAGACCTATCAAAGTCTGGAAGTCCCCAAGCTTTTCGGCGTTTTGAACCGGACGCAGACCCGGATAGGGGCATCGGCTCTTTTGAGGAGTCTGGCCAACCCCCTGGTCGAGATCGATGAAATCAAGGCCAAGCAGGATACTTTGGCGGGCCTTCAAAGTGATGCTGCACTCAGGAGCCATCTTGAGGGGTATGTCGGCCAGCTGGCCCAGCGCGAAGCCTCGCTCTATCAACTTCTTTATGGGACCTTTCTGGGTCTATTCGGCTCGAAGGCCCATGAGCTTGAATTTGAGGGGTTTGGTTATGACGCCTTTATTCGCGGCACGGAGTTCCTGACCCAGGCAACCCACGGCGCCCATGGATTCAAGCCAACCGGTCTTGACTACCTTGATGCCGTGCTGGGGTCCATTCGTGACTTCAAGGAAACACGGGGTTATCGCCTCGCCCGAGGACCGGTTTATCGCACCGAAAAAGGCGTGATCCCCCGCGAGGAAAAACACTGGTGGACACCCTGCGTCCGGTTCAACCCCTCCCTCTTCAAACCGGTCGGAATCCTGGTCTTCATCGCCATGATCCTGGTGGTCTCGGAGTTCGTCCCACTGCTCCTCGATATGGTTGCGAGCATGATAGGCACCTTCTGGATCTTCCTCTTTCCTCTGGGACTCCTATACATTCCGATCGTCGGCGGATTTGACCGGGATGGCTGCATCTACCCCTTCCGGGACGTGATCAAGCGAGCGCCTGAGGTCCATCGCCTTCTCGACGATATCGGAAGACTGGATGAACTCCTTTCACTGCTGGCCTATCGAGACAGCCTCGAGCACCCCACGACCCTCCCTGAAATCAAAACGGCAAAACAGCACACCATCCAGCTGAAAAGCGTCAAAAACCCCATTCTCGCGACCGAGAATGCCCATTACGTCGGCAACGACATTGATCTGGCCAAACCCCGCCTGACCCTGATCACAGGCCCCAACAGCGGCGGCAAAACAGCCTTTTGCAAGACCCTCGCCCAATCCCAGCTTCTCGCCCAGGCCGGCGCGTTCGTCGTGGCCGAGGATGCGGCTCTTACCGTGGCTGACCGAATTTTCCATCAGGCGCCTGAAATCAGTCAGCTTGCCGATGGCGAGGGGCGCTTCGGAACCGAACTGAGAAGGACCAAGGCCATTTTCATGGCCTCCACCGCTCAAAGCCTGGTCATCATGGATGAACTCTCAGAGGGGACGACTCACGAGGAAAAAATCGAAATATCGAAGAACATCCTCGATGGTTTTGCGAAGAAAGGCAGTAGCACCCTCCTGATCACCCATAACCACGCTCTGGTCGATCAATATATCGATCGTTCCGAGGCCCTGACCCGACAGGTGGAATTTGCCGGAGGAAAACCGACTTTCCGGCTGATTTCAGGCATTTCTCGGATCAGTCACGCCGACAAGGTGGCAGCAAGAATCGGCTTCACCAAAGCTGATATCGATCGCCATCTGGAAGAGGAAAAGAAACCGACTAAACCCAGAAAACCTCGGGCACCCAAATCCCCCTCATGAAGGCCTTCGAATTTCAGTTCAAAAGATACGTAATTCTCCTTGCTGAGCGGCCGGTGAAGGGTTATCGTCGGCACTCCCCAACCCATCCGGAATGAACCATGGCGCTTACCCTCTATCTCCTCAGGCACGGTGAAACGGCTTCCAGTGCATCTGGCGGCTTCTGTGGTTCCATTGATCCGGACCTCACTCCCGAAGGCCATCTGATGGCTGAAGACTTCGGCAAGGCCTACGCAGGACATCCCTTCAAGGCGGCCTACGTCAGCCCGATGCAGCGCGCAAGAAAGACGGCGACACCCCTTTGCACGGCGAATGGCCTCGAGATGAACGTTCGGCCCGGACTGAGCGAAGTCTCTTTTGGTGAATGGGAGGGCAAGACCACGGATGAGGTCAAAGAAAAATACCCTCAGGAGTATCTGCGCTGGAGCACGGATGCGGGCTGGAATGGTCCCCCAGGCGGTGAGCGAGGAATCGATGTGGCCAGAAGAGCCCTTCTGGTCCTGGATGAAATTCAGGATACCCATGAGTCTGGCGATATCCTCGTGGTCTCACACAAGGCCACCATCCGGATACTGATCTGCGCGGTCCTCGGCATTGATGTGGGCGGCTATCGCGACCGCATCGGCATTTCGGTCTGCGCGCTTTCCATTATCCAGTTCAATGATCATGGACCGCGTCTGGACCGTTTGGGCGACCGTTCCCACCTTCGCCCCGAACTTCGAGCCCGAGTTGGAACCTGAAACCTGCATCAGAGCCAAACAAGGGCTTGCAATTCGCCGGCCTTTGGGCTCAAATGTAGCCATGTGGATCTACCACAACCATCGCGGGGCGGTTCCGCCCCGGATTCCCGGATTCCTAAAAAATTCCCCTGAATTGACTGACCCCGTTAAGCGGAGGCTTTTGTGAGTGATAACGTCCTTCAAGTCAGCGATGCTGAATTTGATGCCAAGGTTTTGAAGTCTTCAACCCCAGTCCTCGTTGACTTTTGGGCTGAGTGGTGTGGGCCATGCAAAATGATTGCACCCATCCTCGAAGACATTGCCGTTGAATATGCCGGCAAAGTGATTGTCGCCAAGGTCAATATCGATAATAATCCGGCGACACCTCAGGCCTACGGTGTTCGTGGCATTCCGACCCTGATCCTGTTCAAGGATGGCGAAGTTCATGCCACCAAGGTTGGCGCCCTCGCAAAATCGCAGTTGGCAGCCTTCCTCGACCAGAATCTCTGAACCATCGGATCCTCAACGATCTGATTGAAGAACAACAAGCATGAATTGTCGGGTGATGCGCCCTCTAACGCATCACCCTTTGATATCTCACCCTCTTTATCGCCAACCCCTCCAATCCTTTCCTGCCGCCCACTTCAGGCGGTGAAATCTCCCCGCCCGCTCCTTTAGTCCCGAATGTGCCGGACTGCGATTGGAAACCACAACCACTACCCTCAATCACCCTCCTCCATCCATGAATCTCACTGACCTCAAGCGCAAACCCGTCGCAGAACTCATCGCCATCTCTGAACAGCTCGAAATCGAAGGCGTCGCCCGAACCCGAAAACAGGACCTGATCTTCTCGATCCTGAAGAAACAGTCCAAAGGCGGCGAAGACATTTTTGGCGACGGGGTGCTTGAAATCCTGTCGGATGGTTACGGCTTCCTTCGGTCCCCGGACAGCTCCTTTTTGGCCGGAGCCGATGACATTTATGTCTCTCCCAGCCAGATTCGACGTTTCAGCCTCAGGACGGGTGACACTATCTCCGGGAAGATCCGCCCGCCCAAGGAAGGCGAGCGCTACTTCGCGATGCTCAAGGTTGAACAGATCAATTACGAGCCGCCGGAGAACGCAAAGCACAAGGTCCTCTTCTCCAATCTCACACCCTTGTTCCCCAAATCCCGCCTCCAGCTAGAGATCGGGAACGGCACGACTGAAGACCTCACGGGCCGCGTGATGGACCTGGTGGCGCCGATCGGAAAGGGGCAGCGCGCGCTGATCGTCTCACCGCCCAAGGCGGGTAAGACCATGATTCTTCAGAATCTCGCGCACTCCATCGCCGAGCGCTACCCTGAGTGCTATCTGATTGTACTGTTGATCGACGAACGGCCCGAAGAAGTGACCGAAATGCAGCGGAGCGTCAAAGGCGAGGTCATCTCCAGTACTTTCGACGAACCGCCGGCACGTCATGTTCAGGTCGCTGAAATGATCCTTGAAAAAGCGAAGCGTCTGGTCGAACACAAACGTGATGTGGTCATCCTGCTCGACTCCATCACCCGACTGGCTCGCGCCTACAATACCGTCGTTCCTGCCTCAGGCAAGATTCTGACCGGTGGTGTCGATGCGAACGCGCTTGAGCGTCCCAAGCGCTTCTTTGGCGCAGCCCGTAACATCGAGGAAGGCGGCAGCCTGACGATCATTGCGACGGCGTTGATCGATACGGGTTCCCGCATGGACGAAGTCATTTACGAAGAATTCAAAGGCACGGGTAACTGCGAACTCCACCTTGAGCGCAAGATCGCTGAAAAGCGGATCTACCCTGCCATCAACATCAACCGTTCAGGAACCCGTCGTGAAGAGTATCTGGTTCCCCCGGATGAACTTCAGAAGTGCTGGATTCTCCGGAAGATCCTTCAGCCGATGGACGAAATGGCGGCCAGCGAATTCCTCCTTGGAAAGCTGAAGGACACCAAAACCAATCAGGAATTCTTTGACATGATGAAGCGCTGATCGCGCGCACGCTCGATTCGAAAGGCTCACCTCGGTGAGCCTTTTTCTTTTTCTCCACCACAGAATTCTTTGCAAATTCAGCACGAAGAGCGTCGCCAAAAGCAAAACGGGCCGCTCAGCGGCCCGTCTTCTTGGGATTAAGATCGATCAATCAAAGATGACTATCCATGTAGTCCTTTAATTCATCTTTCTTGCTGTCGTAGAGTTCAAACTGCTCCTTGCTCAGGACGGCTCTCAACTCCTTGTCCTTGGCATCCATAAG
>JBDKLO010000156.1:0-33228 GCA_039795615.1 Pseudomonadota bacterium | reverse complement strand
GCCTGATTGCGTCAGAACAAACACGCCAGCCAGAATCGGTGCGACGACTGCTCGAAACTTGAAGAAAGAAAGCATAAGGATGGCCTTGTCGAAAATAAGATAAAAAACGGTTAATGAGCTTTTTTACACCAGACCAATGGATCAACCGGCTTGCCTTGGGTCCGAATGCCGAAATATAACCCAGGCTTATCTCTACCGCCGGTGGATCCTAGCGCAGCGATAACTTCTCCTGCGGCAACCGGATCGCCTTTGGATTTGTTCAAGCTCTGGTTAAAGGCATAGAGACTCATGACACCATTGCCATGGTCAATAATCGTCAATAGTCCATAGCCCCGGAACCACTCGGCGAAAGCCACCTTGCCCGCGGCAACGGCTCTCACCGGCGCCCCCTCCTTACCACTAATGAGAACGCCATCCCATTTGCTGGTCATCCGGGGACTTCCGAACTGGGCTGTTATGGTTCCCTGCGGGGGACAACGGGCAGGCCCCTCTGTGATGAGCCCCTCCGTTGACCTCGGCATAGGCTCCTGAATGGTGTCGATCGCAAAGGACTCGACCAGCATTCCGAGACTGCGCTGGTCCTCCCGCATTTGCTCAGCCTGATCCTTCAATTCTCGATCCCAGCCCTTGAGCAACTGCCTTCGGGCCTTGCTCGATTCCGCCAGGGCAAGCTTTTCTTCCTGAGTTTGCCGGCGAAGTTCAGCCTTGAGCGTCGCCTCGTCATTCAAATCGCGCTCGAGGGCTTCAAGCCGTCCAATTTGCTCCTCGAGTCGATGTATCAGGTCAGACCTCGCCTGGCTCAGATACCCGTAGTAGGCTAGCACACGCGCCAAATGGGACGCATCCTCCTGATTTAGCAACAATTTAAGCCAATCCTTGCTGCCGATCACATGTGCACTGCGCAACTGCCCCGCCAGGTGCTTTTGCTGGGTGGCGATATCATTCTTGAGATCGTCTCGCTGTTTCTTCAGCTCGCGAATTCGGCGTTCACGCTGCTTCGCCTGCACTTCCAACTCACCAATTTTGGTGCTCAGCAGACCTTGCTGAATTTCAAGCTGGGAAAGTTGCTGGTTGAGTTGATCCCTCACCCCAAGAAGAGCCGTATGCTTTTGGCGGGTTTGCTCCATCCGGTCCCGAATCTCCGATTGATCCGGAGACTCCTCTACACCGAGGGCCACCCCGCCACCTGAGGTCAGGGATAGCACAATCGCAAGGACACCCGAGCGATTGTTAAGCCTTAGCATTCGCTTGGCTGACCTATGCTAGGTATCAGGCCAGGAGGGACCGACCGGTCATCTCGGAGGGCTTTGCAATACCGAGCATATCCAGCATGGTCGGTGCGATATCAGCCAGATTACCGCCATCCAAAAGCTTTCTTTCCGAGGTTCCGCGGTAAACCAAGGGAACCGGGAACGTCGTGTGCTGAGTCAGGGCGACCCCGGTACCAGGATCAACCATCTGCTCGACATTCCCATGGTCGGCAGTGATCAGTAGCTCGCCCCCAACCTTGTCCAGGGCGGCCGTGATCCGGGCAAGCGACGCATCGAGAGTCTCTACCGCTTTCACAGCAGCATCCATGATTCCGGTGTGCCCGACCATATCCCCATTGGCGTAGTTGCAGATGATGACATCAAATTCACCGCCTTCGATGGCTTTCACCATTTCGTCAGTGACTTGTGCCGCGCTCATTTCCGGCTGAAGGTCATAGGTTTTGACCTGGGGCGACGGAATCAAGATCCGCGATTCGCCTTCGAAGGGCTCATCAATGCCCCCGTTGAAGAAGAAAGTGACGTGCGCGTACTTTTCGGTTTCTGCAAGACGAAGCTGCTTGAGGCCCTTGCGCGAGAGTACCTCTCCCAGCGTATTGGTAATGGACTGGGGGGGAAACGCAATCGGGTAAGTGAAATTCTGGTGATACTCCGTCAAGGTCACATAACTGCCGAGCTTACGGACCGCCTTACGCTCAAATCCGCTGAAATCAGCATCGTTAATGGCCTTACTGATCTCACGGGCGCGATCGGCACGGAAATTCATGAAGACAACCACATCCCCATCTTCAAGATGAATAGGTTTCTGCCCCTCTGGGACGATACTGGTGGTTGCGACAAATTCATCGGTCTCACCTCGGCCATAAGCTGCCTTGAGCCCTTCAAGGGCTGTTGCCGCCTTGTATTCAGCCTGCCCTGAAACGATGAGGTCATAGGCTTTTTCCACGCGATCCCAGCGATTATCGCGATCCATTGCGTAGAAACGACCACAGACGCTTGCGATCTGACCCGCGCCCAACGCCTTGAACTTGTCTTCAAGCCGCTGTATCGGGCCCTCGGCGCTTTGTGGTGGCGTATCTCGCCCATCAAGGAAGGCATGCATGTAGACCTTACTCAGCCCCCGCTTGACCGCTAATTCCGCCATGGCCTGAATCTGCTGATCGTGGCTGTGAACCCCACCGGGAGACAGTAAGCCAAAAATGTGGACCGCTTTGCCGTTCGATATCGCCAGATCTACCGCCTGCGTCAGGGCGGGATTGGAGAAGAATGAACCATCCCGGACCGCTTTATTGACAGCGGTAAAATCCTGGTTGATCAAGCGACCTGCACCGAGGTGAAGATGCCCGACCTCTGAGTTCCCCATTTGATCATCGGGCAAACCGACCGTTTCACCTGCGCAATCCAGCGTGGTATGGGCACAAGACGCCCAAAGATGCTTCCAGGTTGGGGCCTTGGCCGCGGAAATCGCATTGTATTGTGATGATTCGTTGTAGCCGAAGCCGTCCAGAATAACCAAGACAACAGGTTTAGGGCGATGCGAGTTCAACGTATAATCTCCTTAGACGGGCTTCATGAAAGCTTGTTTTCATGGTGGGACAACGGGAGGGCTTGACGGCGATAAGCCTCGCCCCTTTGGCCCCGATTTTAGCGGGTTTTGACAGCTTCGTCCTCTCAGATCCCCCGCATGTCCGGGATTAAAGCGCCGGCGACTAGAGAATTTGAATGAAGGATGATTTGATTAACCGCGAAGAGGACATCGCGCAGGCTGCGCTCTGTATCAAGGCGATGGCCCACCCCTTGCGGCTCAAGATCCTTTGCATCCTTGGCGACACCCGTGCCAGCGTTCAAGAAATCGTTGACGCGTGTGGCACCACCCAAAGCAACATTTCCCAGCATCTTGCGATTCTGAGGGAAAAAGGGATCCTCGGATGCGAAAAAGAGTCAAACCGCGTGTACTACCACATTGATGACAAACGGACGCTCAAACTCATCGCGCTCATGCGAGAAGTTTTCTGTAGCGACAGCCACACAATTTAAAAACCAAAAGAACATCTAAACCCTAATGAACGTCTCTCCTGAACAACTGATCGAATTCATCAGCAACCATTGGATGATGAGCGCCGCGCTCTTCGTGGTGACCATCCTTCTGATCCAAGACATAATCGATAGCGCTACGCGAAAACATAAAACGGTCTCCCCCAGCGAAGCTGTTGTGGTCATGAACGACGATCAAACGATTGTGGTCGATGTGCGTGAGCCCGCTGAGTTTGCGGAAGGCCATATCGAAGGTGCGCGGAACATTCCACTTGGAAAGCTCGATGAGCGTGCAGGCGAACTTGAAGACCATAAAAACAAGCCCATTGTTGTGAACTGTCAATCGGGCACTCGCTCACTTGCCGCCGGAAAAAAACTGACCAAACTCGGCTTTACGCAGGTTTATGAAATGAAAGGTGGGATCTTTGCATGGAAAGATCAAAATCTGCCCATGACCAAAAAGCGTAGCAAGTAACCGGTCCCAACGAAGCTCCAACCGAGAACCCTCGCCATGGCCGAAGAAACCCAAGCGCCTTCTGATCCGCAATTTCGCGTCCAAAAAGTGTATGTAAAAGACGTCTCTTTCGAAACGCCCAATTCACCTCAAATCTTCATGACCGACTGGGAGCCTGAGGTTGATTTCAACCTCGGCAGCAATGCACAACAAATCCAGGAAAATACATTCGAGGTGACCCTTAAGGTGACGGTCACCGTGACGCTGGGTCAAAAAACAGCCTATCTCATTGAGGTTTCTCAAGCCGGAATCTTTGGCGCCATCGGTTTTGGGGAAGATGAGTTAAGTCATTTGCTAGGCAGTTACTGTCCCAACATCCTCTTCCCTTACGCCAGAGAAGCTGTGTCTGATCTGGTCATCAAGGGCGGCTTCCCTCCCATGCTTCTTGCCCCAGTCAATTTTGATGGTCTCTACGCGCAACGTCTCGAAGAATTGAGCGTCGGCAGCCAGACCAGCCATTAGGCGGTCTTTTGCCATGCAGATCAAAGAGAACGCCAGGTCAGAGAAGCCATAATGCAAATTGCGGTTCTCGGCGCAGGCTCATGGGGAACAGCTCTTGCGCTGGTTCTCGCTCGAAACAACCACACCGTTAGGCTCTGGGGTCATAACCCTGAGCGCCTGGAACGAATCCGGGCCGAGCGTTGCAACACCCCTTATCTCCCTGACGTTCCCTTCCCGACCAACCTGACCACCGAGCCTGATTTGAGTCAGGCCATTCGGGGTTGCTCC
Source organism: Pseudomonadota bacterium (assembly GCA_039795615.1). GTDB lineage: Bacteria > Pseudomonadota > Gammaproteobacteria > Methylococcales > Methylococcaceae > UBA6136. Next base: position 28,683 of record JBDKLO010000156.1, on the reverse strand, counting down.
TTGGTTGTCGTGGCGGTTCCCAGCCACGCTTTCAGGGAGCTCTTGGAGCAGTTGCCAAGTAGGCTCAAAGCCCCTTGCGGAATCGCCTGGGCCACCAAAGGCCTGGAACTGAATACCGGTCTCCCCCTCCATCATGTGGTGAAGAGTGTGATGGGCAATTCGTTCCCTGCCGCCATTCTGTCCGGCCCAACCTTTGCCGGAGAGGTCGCACGCGGGCAACCCACCGCGATCACCGTTGCGTCTGAGTCGGAGACCTTCGCCACCGAACTGGTCAGTATTTTTCACAACCCGAAATTTCGAGCCTATACGACCACCGATGTCGTCGGGGTTGAGCTTGGTGGCGCCGTCAAGAATGTCCTCGCTATTGCTGCCGGGGTCGCCGATGGGCTTGGGTATGGTGCCAATGCCCGGGCAGCGCTGATCACTAGAGGGCTCGCCGAACTCATGCGACTCGGCCTTACACTGGGCGGTCGACCCGAAACACTAATGGGTCTTTCGGGCGTGGGTGATCTGATTCTTACCTGCACCGACAATCAATCTAGGAATCGTCGATTTGGACTCGGGCTTGGAAAAGGCCTTGCCGCTGAGGCCATTGCGGCCGAAATTGGTCAAGAGATCGAAGGCATCCCAACCGCAAAAATCGTTTACGAACTCTCACTCCGGCATCGAATTGAGATGCCGATCACCGAACAGGTATATCGAATTCTCTATGAAGGCCTCTCGCCGCATGAAGCGGTTAGCAACCTTCTGGATCGCGAGCCAAAGCCTGAGATCGATCGTCCGGATCCCCCATGACTCAAAAGCCCTTGCGATCGACCTCCAACCCAAAAAGCCCGCTCATTGCAGGTATTGTCGGCAACATTCTGGAGTGGTACGACTTCGCGCTTTACGGACACTTCTCTGTCCTAATCAGTCGACATTTTTTTCCTGAAGGGGACCAGATTCTTGCGACGTTCGCTGTCTTCAGTGTGAGCTTTTTCATGCGCCCTTTGGGCGCCATGATTTTCAGCGCCATTGGTGATCGTCACGGACGAAAAAGAGCCCTCTCTCTCTCCATTTTGGGCATGGCGGCACCCACTGCAGCCATTGGCCTCCTGCCGGATTATGCTCAGATTGGGGGATGGGCCACTGCGTTCCTCATCTTCCTGCGCCTCCTGCAAGGCATGGCCCTTGGAGGCGAAATGGGCGGCGCCGTTACGTTTGTTATGGAGCATACCCCCCGGTCACAGATCGGCCGGGCTTCTGCATGGATTCAAGCCAGTACCTGCCTTGGACTTCTGGCGGGCACCGTGATGGCAAGCAGTCTGGCTCTCCTTCTGGATGAGCAGGATTTTGAAAACTGGGGATGGCGCATTCCATTCATCTTGGGCATAGCAGCGGCCTGGCTTGGTTTCAAAATTCGACGCAAGATGTCGGAAAGCGCTGTTTTCGAAATCGCTCGCAATGAAAACCGGCTGCAAAAACATCCCTTGGGCGAAATTCATGGCAAATATCGGGGGGCAACACTCACCGCTATCGGTATCGTGGCTCCGATGACCTGCGGCTTTTTCTTCTGCTTTGTCTACTTCAACAGCTATCTCGTAACCGGTCTGGGACTATCATCTGCTAATGCGTTGATGGTCACTTCTGTAGGCTTGATCCTGTCGCTGATTGCGACGCTAGCCAGTGGCATCATTGCCGACCGCGTCGGTTATAAACCCGTTCTTTCGAGAACATCGCAACTGCTTTTTCTCACGACACTTCCGCTGGTGATCGCATTCTCCGGCACCTGGGATCTGCGGGTGACGCTGAGTGCCTACTTTTTCTTTAGCCTGATCCTTGGAGCCTATTGCAGCACGGCCTTTGCATCGGTCACCGCATTGTTTCCAACTCCCATTCGCTACAGCGGAATCAGCATGTCGGTGAATCTTGCCTCACCCATTTTTGGGAGCACTGCCCCTCTTCTGGTTGCCGCACTGGTCGAAACCTTGGGTGGGCATTCAGGCTTTATCGCCTTCGGAGGATACTTCACCGTCCTTTGGATTATGGCCTTGATTGCCATTCACAAGATCGACCCACATGCCTTTGAGCGCTGGGGTCAGCACTGAGACGTCGGGCAAGCTCTACTCTGGTATCGCTTTTCAGGGCGAATTCGTAGAATGGCCGCGGCAGCAATTGCGTCACGCCAAAGCAAAATGAGAAAAAAATGAAGATCTTCAGGCGTTACCTTCCAGACCCCGCAAAAATCCGGGAAATTAAGTCGCTACGATTCTTAGGCGAGAGGATCTACTCGCCAAACCTCTGGTACCTCAATCGACACTCGGTTTCTCGAGCGTTTGCGGTCGGTCTCTGGGCCATGTACACGCCCCCCCTTCCCTGGCAACAAGTTTTGGCTGCCGTCGGCGCCATCTACTTTGGAGCCAATCTCCCCATCGCGGTCGCTCTAGTCTGGATCACCAATCCTCTGACGTGGCTCCCGATGTATTACTTCGCCTATGAAGTCGGGGCAATCGCACTTGGCTCCGCGACCTTTAGCTTTGAACAATTCTCGGAGTTCTTCAGTATCGAGAGAGCGATGTCGCTGGGTGCGCCTCTTCTGGTCGGCTGCCTAATCCTGATGCATCTGGGCGCCCTGATTGGATATTTTGCGGTGCAATGGCTTTGGATTCGAAATGTACGCGAGTCCGTTACCGTGCGCCGACTGAGAAGTTTGCCGTTCAATTCAGCAGAGATGTGCCGGCAGTCCTACGCAAGCTTCAAGCGCTATATGGAACATCACCATATGGGCTTGGACCATCGCAAACGCACCAAAAAGAACTAACTCATTCAACTGCTAAACCATCAAATCTATGTCACTGACTGAAAAAGCATTTGTTCTCGGGCAATATGCGCTTCCGCACCATTTCCTGTCGCGACTGATGGGCAAGTTCACTTACTGTGAGAACCCCACGATCAAGAATCTGATGATTCGGAAGATATCAACGGCATACAACATTGATCTTTCGGACGCCCTGGAGCCGGACGCAGGGGCTTACCGCTCTTTTAACGAGTTTTTTACTCGCCCGCTCAAGCCTGGCGCCCGACCAATTGCACCCGAGGCCAACAGCATTGCCTCACCGGCTGACGGGTTTCTGAGCCAAAAAGGCCCCATCCAGGAAGGCAGCATCATTCAGGCGAAAGGGTTCAATTACACCGTAGATGCCCTATTGGGCGGCGATGAACAGCGGGCAGCACCCTTCCAAGGCGGCACTTTTGCCACAATTTATCTGTCTCCGCGGGACTACCACAGGCTTCACATGCCTCTGACTGGCACGTTGAAGGAGATGATTCACGTCCCAGGAAGACTCTTCAGCGTCAATGATTCCACCACCCGAAATGTTCCTGGACTATTTGCCAGAAACGAAAGGGTCGTGGCCATTTTTGACACCGCAGCAGGCCCTATGGCGCTCATTTTGGTCGGTGCGATTTTTGTTGCGAGCATCGAAACGGTTTGGCACGGTGTTGTCACGCCACCGACTCGAGAAGATGTGCTGTCGATTGACTATGAGAAGGAAAACATTGTCCTTGAGAAAGGCGCCGAAATGGGACGCTTCAACATGGGATCCACCATCGTTGTTCTCTTTGGCAATCCCAAAGCGACCTTCGATAGCGGGATCTCCAATGGATCAGCCGTAAGAATGGGAAGCCCCATAGGGAGCGTTAGCTGAACCTTTAGGGATGAAGCTGACGCCGTAAAGTCTCCAGAACTCCCGAACTCATCTCAATCAAATGGGCGATTTTTTCGGCCATTGGCAAGCTCGGAAGGTTTAGTGGGGTCGCCCCAGCGGGTCTTACATCAAATGTCCCCTCGCTATAGCCGCTCTTGCAGCGCCAATGGAGTGGCCCGGCCTTTTCGGGCCGCAGCCGGAATTGCCCGCCGTTCGGACCCAAAACGAAATCGGCCTTCTGTTCGTTTAAGGACAGGGCTCCGCCACACTGGGGCAAGGCATTTCCCATCACCATCCACTGAACCTCCTCTCCGACCTCCAGAATCGGGGCTTCCGAAATAGGTCCAGCCCGGTCAATCTGTGTATGCACCATGGCCTGTTTCGATGATTCCGTACTCAACGGTGAAGCGTGCCCCATGGCCGCATGGATGTCCTCACCTGTAGACACCATCAGATACCCTCTCTGCAGCATGATGATGCCCAGAGCAATGACGATCACTCCGGAAACGCGAACCAGTTTCGGAGCCACCTGAGTCGATAATGCGCTCGCGAGGAGCCCAAATCCCATCATCAGAGGGAGCGTCCCAAGGCCAAAGAAAAACAACATTTTGGCCCCCTCAATGGGGCTTCCAGTCCCTGCAGCCAGAATATACATCGCCTGAAGGGGACCACAGATAATCATGAGCCCATTCAAAAGACCCACAACGAAGGGGCTGCCCGTGCGCCGAAGCATTCCCCCAAGATGCTTCATCAGGAAGGGCGGCGTCTTGAATTGAAGATCACGCGAAACAGGAAGGAGCCGAAGAGAAGACAAGCCAAACAAAAGCAGAAAGACCCCGGCAACCAGACCCGCGACACCCCGCATAAAGGGAGTAAACGTCACAATTGATCCTAGTGCGCCAAAGATCCCGCCAATTACGGTATACGAGAGGGTTTTGCCCGCACCATAGTAAAGATGGGTGAGATATTTGGACCCGCCCTGGTTGGCAGCACGAACCGTATATCCAATAACTAGTGAGCCGCACATGCCTGCGCAATGAAATCCCGTAAAGGTGCCAGCGATAAAAAGCAAGGCAAAACTTAAATGCTCTTGGCTACGGGGCACTGAAAAGTTCCCGTTCAGAAAACTGCTGAAGTTGAGGAGAAAATAAATTCCAGCGACCAGCAAAGCGACTTTCCCCAACCGATACAGCACATTCATCTCCTAATTTCTATTTATTGAAAGGACTTCAATCTGCAAGCAATTTTCTGCCCACTGTACTTTTACATAGCCGAAAGGGCGTCCAGATTCCGATTCGGCAAAAAATGTGTGATTTGACACACCGACCTGCGTCAAATCACCTTAACGATGGCGAACCTTACTGCTGAACAACACGAAAGCCCTTCTAATTGAAGGATCTCAAGATCTGGCACGGACCTTGATCCTAAATCGGCACACGGCTCACTGCCGTGCCCCTTTTAGGAGAATCACACATGACTGCAAAAGCCGTAGCCCAAGTTCGTAAGCCGGTAACCGCGAAAAAAGCCGTCAACAAGTCTCGTCAACCGACGCCGGGCGCTATGGCTCTCGGAACGGGATTGGCTTTTGCGTCGATCATTCTCCTTCCAGCAGTCGCCACCCAGATCGGAATCAGCGCAACACTAACGAGTGCCCTTCGTATCGCGCTCATGCGCGCCTCAAGTCGCGTGGTCGCTGGGAGCAATGAGGGGGGTGATTCGATTCCAGCATATTTGAGTTGCCATTGACGCCTGCTCCGCATTCATACCCAGTTAAATAACATCCGTCTTAACAATCCATCCTGTTATGGTGTAATCTGACCCAAGACATACGGTTTGTCAGCCTGTAGCTTGAGGAATGACCATCGTGACTGACGCATCGAGCAACTGCGACCTTTGCCAACTTCCTATTACGGGGGGAGGCTTTGTTCTGCAAACAACCTTGGGCCTCAAACGATTCTGCTGCGAGGGCTGCCAAGGCATATACCGCATGCTGCACGAATCGGAAATTCTCGGGGATACATCCGAAGGTCAATAGGCCTCACCATCCTCCACAACATCTAGGAGGCCACCATGGCCCACATACATGGCGCTGCAGCCAAAGCCCTATCTCATGGCGCTCACACAGCTCATGGTGCCGTCGCTATGGCGACCGCCAAGCATGCGGGAGCCGCGATCGGAATTGCCGCAGCCACCCAAACACATACAGGAAAAGGTCTCATGAGCGTATTATCTAAACATCCTTTGCTGGTATTCACTCTCGGCGTTACAACCGGCTATTTTGCCCACAAGTACCGGAAGGAAATCATCGCATCCGCGACCCGTGCAACTGAGCTCGGTAAGGATTTTGTCATGCACCAGAAGGAAAACCTTGAAGATCTGGTTGCCGAATGTCAGGAATGCCCTGAAGACGGTGAAAAGGAATAGGCCATCATTTCTGGCCTACTAAATTCATAGACGTCAACTGAGCATCCAATGAGCATCGCCAAAGAGGTCGTACTTCGTCACAGAGAGTCAGGGTACCTCAGATTCGATATCCCGGAAGCCCTTTGCGCAGAATACCCCGCCGCGGAACTAACCCGAGAACTGGCAGCGCTGGACGGTGTCTATCGAGTCGGACTGAATCCGCGCGCACGTAAACTGACCCTCCGCTTTCATGACGCGTATTGCTCGTTTGAAAAATTGATCCGAACCCTTCTCCGTCTGGTCAGACAGGTAGTAGATCGCGCTCGGGCAGGAACAAGCAAGTCAAAGGTTGTCGTTCCTATCAGTTCAAGAAAAGCCATCACCCCTCCCAACACCCCGACCGCGCCGGCCATAGAGTGGCTGAAAACGAAGTGGGAGGAAATTAAAGAGACCCTTCTTGCAGTCAAGATACTGCTTTCCCGGACGGTTGGGCAACGCCCTCGATGGATCAAGGAGTTCATGAATGATCTCTTGATGCTGTTCCTTATCAAGCTTCACTGGCATCAAATTCTGACCGAATGGCTACCCAGACCTTGGACGTATCGCTATGAGTGGTTAGCCACGATTTACCTGATTTACCTGTCAGTTCAATCTAAAATTCCTCAATCCGCCTAATTAAGCACCTTCACCTTATTTTTAAATCGACAGATCGGGCATCAGCATGAACGAAGACGAGGCGCAAGCATACGCGAACTTCCGTGTTGAGCATCGCCTAAGACGTCGAATCCGAATTACGGCACCCGACCTCAAAAAGGATCACGAACGGCTCTACGCTCTCGAAATTCTTCTTAGAAAACGTCCCGCTGTTCGATCCATCCGAAGCATTCCGGATATCGGCGGGATGGTCATCCATTACCAGCCTTCTGAATTGGCTGAATCGGATTTACTCAACCTCCTGAACGGGATAATCCCTAATCTCACTCGATCACGCCCGCCGCAGAGCGAGAGTCCGGACCTGTTAAGTAGGACTAGCAAACGAAAAGAGATTCAGTTTGCGGTCGAGGGCATCAGTTGCGCCTCCTGCGCGCTTCTCATTGAGCTGGTCCTGAGGCGAGATCCACGCATTGAAAAGGCTGTGGTCAACATGGCCTCATCGAGCGGGTCCGTTACGGGCTTTATTGAGCAAGAAGATCTTTTTAGTCTGATCGAAAAACAAGGCTACCGAGCACTTCCTCTGGACACTGTGTCACAGAGAAAGATCCTGATGGATCGCGAAGAGGATCGGATCAGAGATGCCCAAAAAAGAGCGATCATCGCAGCGCTCCTGAGCATCCCGGTTACAGTTATTGCCATGGCGGAACCTAAGGGTTGGTTCTGGCGATGGATCCAGCTGGTTTTGACCACCCCAATCGTCCTCTGGGCGGGAAAACCCTTCCTCGATAAGGCCACAAAGCTAGCCAAGCAAGGCAACGCGAATATGGACAGCCTGATTGTCCTCGGGGTGGGTTCGGCCTACATCTACAGTAGTGGCGCACTGTTCATGAAGCGCCCCTATCTCTATTTTGACGCTGCGGCGGGCATCATCTGCTTTGTGCTGCTTGGGCGCTATCTGGAGGAGAAAGCCAAAGGCCGCGCCCACTCAGCCATTCGGCGCCTCCTTGATCTGCAGCCGCAAACGGCCAATCTCCTGCGGGATGGCGAAATCCATACAGTTTCTGTAGATGATCTCGTCATTGGGGATGTCATCCTGATTCGCCCCGGGGAGAAAATCCCCACTGATGGAACTGTGATGGAGGGAACATCGACCGTTGATGAGGCAATGATCACCGGCGAGAGCATTCCGGTAATCAAATCCATCGGCCAGAGTGTCGTTGGCGGGTGTATCAACGGCAACGGCTCCCTGACCATTGAGGTCACCGCAACCGGGGCAAATACGGTACTGGCGGGGATTATCCATATGGTGGATCAAGCTCAGTCGTCAAAACTCCCGATTCAGAAGACCGTCGATAAAATTTCCGCTGTCTTTGTGCCCAGTGTCGTCATTCTGAGTGGCGTGACCTTTGGCGCCTGGCTTCTGGCCGGTGCCGGATTTACCACGGCATTTGCCACCGGCATTACGGTCCTACTGATTGCTTGCCCCTGTGCTCTTGGACTTGCGACCCCCGCCGCCATCATGGTGGGAACCGGGCAAGCAGCCCAGCGCGGCATCTTTATCCGCAATGGAGAAAGCCTCGAAACTGCCACTCAAATCAACACCATCATTTTCGACAAGACCGGGACCATTACTGAAGGAAAGCCCTTTGTCACAGACTTTATTAATGTAAGCAAAATAAGCAACACAGAGCTGGCATCGCTTGTGGGGACGGCCGAAATACAGTCTGAACATTTTCTGGGCAAGGCGTTGGTTGAGCACGCCAAACTTATGGGGGCTTCACTCTCCACACCTGAAACCTTTGAAGCTTTCCCTGGAAAGGGTCTTAAAGCCACTGTAGCCGGTCATGAACTGATCATCGGCAACGTGTCGTGGATGGGTGAACTCAAGGTCAAGCTGACCCTGTTCAAAAATAAGCAAGAAGAACTCGCGAACCAGGGCAAGACACCCGTCATTTGTCTTGTCGATGGAAAACCAGCAGGTCTTTTTGGCATTGCCGACAAACCCAGGGCACATGCCGGAGATGCCATCCGAAGGCTTCAGGCGATGGGCGTTGAGACCATTATGGTCACTGGCGATGTTCAAGCCGCAGCAAACTTCGTGGCCCAGGAAGTGGGCATTCAACGGGTGGTCGCGCAAGCTCGACCCGACAGAAAGCTGGAGATCGTCCGGGAGCTTCAGGCAGAAGGTCGGATAGTGGGCATGATTGGTGATGGCATCAACGATGCCCCTGCCCTTGCGGCAGCCAATGTTGGCTTTGCCATTGGCACTGGAACTGACGTTGCGATCGAAACGGCAGACCTGACTCTCGTTAATGGCGACATTACCAAAGTCGCTGACGCTCTTGAAATCAGCACGGATACACTCAAGATTATCCGCCAGAATCTGGCTTGGGCATTTGGTTACAACATGCTGGCCATTCCCATCGCTGCCGTCGGAAAACTCAATCCGATGGTTGCATCTATTGCCATGGCACTCAGTTCGGTCTCCGTTGTCGTCAACTCGCTAAGGCTCCAGCAAAAACCACCTGAAGATTAAAACCCTTCATCCTCTCCGGCCTGAATCAATCCCGTATCGATTTGGCAGAATCAATCTCAGAGGCTCCATAGCACAATACGTGAAATGCCTCAGTTTTGCTTCTGCTCGCAATTACACCGCCGACTGAAAGCCCCGCAAGGCCCTTAATTATTGGACCCCTCAATATTGGCACACTAATTGCCTTTGAGGTAAGCCAAGAACTTTGTCTGCCAACACTTTCGCTGACAGACATAGATCGCCCTCAGCATTTTCTTGAAGAAACGAACATGGCAACACCTTTGATTGTGCGCACCCTTATTAGCGTCGGAGTACTTGCAAGTACCTTCTGGATGCAAGACGCTTATGCGACAGCGGCATTTTCCAGACAAACAGGGGAACCCTGTGCCAGCTGCCATATGCAGGGTTACGGCCCGTGGCTGACAGACTATGGCACGAAATTCAAGCTGGACGGATACGTCGCCGGGGACGCCGCGAAAGTTCCGACACTTTTAAACAATTTCTCAGCGGAAATTGTGGCCTCGGTGACCAACGTCGCAGCCAAGGTCCCCTCCGGCGTATTGCCCTCAACCAACGTCTTCCAGCCTAACGCACGAACCAACCTCGTCAACGATTGGGATTCCCTGTACTACACAGGACGAGTGATGGACAAGGTTGGCGCCTACCTCCAACTCCAGTTCAACCCGATGACGGCTAGAAACGTCATGCTCTCCATGGCGGATCTTCGTTACGCGGATCATGCAAGCCTCGCGGGCAAGAACCTACAGTGGGGGATTACCGCCAACAACGCGCCGACCATGTCCGATACCTGGATGACCAGCTTCGCTTGGATGTACCCCTATACAACCTCGCAGGTTGCGCCACAACCCACCGCGAAACCCTGGCTCCAGACACTGATGAGCAATGCCAATACGGTAGGGATGACCGCCTACACCAAGTATGACAACAAGTACTATCTGGAAGCCGGTGGCTACACCAACCAGGCCTCCAACATGGCCAATGGACTTGGCACACTGAACGGTGCGGTAGGAGCGTCCAATGGCGCTAGCGCCTATGGTGGGCTCTTGGTGGGTGGCGCCGGCTACTGGCGAGCTTACGTAGAGCAGGTACTCGGTGATTATGGGAAGTTGATGGTGGGCACTTTCGGCCTCGCCGGGAACGTCGCCCCGAGCTACAACTCAAGCGGCCCCACCAACTACATTACAGAGTTCAATTTCGATTCGAACTACATGTACATGCTAGACAAGGAAAACATGTTCATGGTGATGACGCGCTATACCCGAGACGGCATGACCATGAGCGGGAGCAAGCAACTGGGTTACGCGGCAAATTCCAGCAACAACCTCAACCAAATCATGGCGATGGCCATGTATACCTACCAACAGACCTACACCCTCAGCTTCATGTGGCAGGACACTTGGGGCTCAAAGGATCTTTGCCTCTACAACGGGGGCTGTGCCGCCTACCAACAGGGTGTCGGCGCAGTGACTGGGAGCGCGAACGGATCACCGAACAGCAACGCTTTCCTCACGGAAATCGACTATGTGCCCTTCGGAAAAGGAAACTTTGTAACCGATCCCTACATGAATCTCCGCTTCTCACTCCAATACTGGGCGTACACGACATTCAATGGCGGTGGCAACAACTATGACGGCAACGGTCGAAGCGCTGCCGCCAACAACACCACGTACTTCGTCACCAACATTAACTTCTAGCCCGGAGCCTAACGGTGAAAAAGATTTTGACCTCCCATAAAAGCCGTCGCGGTCTTATCCCTCTTTGGGCTATCTGGGCCGTGCTGACCCCCATGAAGAGCTCAGCCTTGGATGACTTTCTGCCTGAAGAAAAAGCCTATTACCTTTGCGCCGGTTGCCACGGTCCTGAGACGGGGGGCGTCCTTTATCCGATGCCTCATGATATTCCGACGATCATCGGACAAAAGAAGGATTATCTTTTGAAGCAGCTTGTCGCCTATCGCGATGGACATCGCGAACACCCCAACATGAGTGGGGTGCTGGGCAACTATACGGATCAGAATCTCGCCGATCTTGCCGAGTACTATCAGAACCTCGGACCCAAGCGACCAGAAAGAAAGGCACCGGCTCATCCGATAGCCGTGCCGCCCGCGGTTGCTGCACCTATGGCAGCTCCTCACACGCCGCCCCATCATCACAAGAAAAAAACCAAGAAGCCCATCGCCACAAACGGCCCTTCCTCAACCCACAAGACGCCCTAAGCCGGACAGCAGGATTCTCTATGCGCAGGAACAACTCCGTACGATTTATTCGATTAGCACAAGCTCTGCTGGCAACCGCTTTCCTCAGCATGAACTCTCTTAACGCCTGGGCTATCAAAGCAACCGGGACCTGCCCTAAAAACGTGATGGGTGGCATGCATATGGGCATGAATCACTCCGGACACGACATGGCAGGTATGAACATGGACATGAACTCGCCTTCAGCCAAGCTCGCTGATGCCGAATGCGTCAATTGTCATGGCACACATGGCATCAGCCATTCGAAAGATGTCCCGAACCTAGCAGGCCAAAACCAGCTTTATCTCTGCGAATGGCTGACGGCTTGCCGGAGTGAAGGTGGAAAATGCGAAAGCCATGAGGACGTCGCAGGCAAACTCACGGAAGATGACATTCTCGGCTTGAGCGCTTTTTATGCTTCCATGCCAACTTTCAGTAAGTAGCAACCAGCCACAGACCCCATGAAAATAAATGTTCTGGATCGCCGCTCTCTGCGATTTAACGCTTTATTGTTATTCCCTCTCTGCGGTCTTTTAATCTCTCCCTGCGCTCTGGCGGAGTCCCCTGACAGCTTCATCAAGCTCTATGGGGAGCAATGCAAGCAAGAAAATTCGTCATTTCAAGGCTTTGATCCAGAGCGAGGCCGTCAGCTTTATAGCAAACAGCAAACCAGTGATTGGAGCTGCGCAACCTGCCATACCGAGGACCCCAAAAGTCCCGGCGAACACTGCGAAACCCATAAGAAAATTCAACCCATCGCCCCCGCCGCCAATCCCGATCGTTTTACTGATGCAGCCAAGGTTGAAAAATGGTTCAAACGGAGTTGCAAAGACGTCTTGGGCAGAGAATGCAGCGCACAGGAGAAAGGCGACTTTCTTGCTTATCTGACCAGCCTGAAATAAGTCACGATGGCCATTCGGCAAAAAAGATCTGAGCGCTGTCAGGTGTGGGATGTTCCAACCCGCGTCTTTCATTGGCTGATGGTTTTCGGATTCACCACCAGCTATCTCACAGGCGAGGATGATCGATGGGCACTGACTCACATTACAGCGGGTTATATGGTCCTAGGGCTTATTATTTTTCGGTTGCTCTGGGGATTGATTGGGACACATCATGCACGTTTCAAGAACTTCATATGCGGCCCCAAAGCCGTCGTGGAATACATGGTCTGTCTTTGCACAAAAAAGACCAGGCACTACACCGGACATAACCCAGCAGGTGCGGTAGCTATATTCTTATTACTGCTTCTTGGTCTTTTGGTTACTGTAAGCGGAGTCATGATTAGCGATGAGATAAGTTTTCCTGGCATCGAGGAAATACACGAGATCTCATCAAAAAGCATGTTAGTTATCGTTCTGATTCACATCTCTGGAGTCTGTGTTAGCAGCTTCCTTCACAGAGAAAATCTGATCCGCGCAATGATCAATGGATGCAAACCGAACTGCGAGGGAGAAACCATAGGGCAGACATACCGTTGGCTGGGCGTTGCGATGGGACTCTGCGTGATTTTGTTTTGGACCTGGTCTTTTAAAGACAAGATCCTATAGAAAGCATACCTAGAGCCATCAATCTCAGGCCACCCGCAGGCATACCTCATATTGCCTTTGACTTGGTTTTCCTTATAACTACAAATAATCCAAGGCATTTGACTCAGCTTGAAGCGATGATAAATAATCGCGCCGCGAGAATACTTAATCTCATGAGATGAGTTAGGTATTTCGTAGGCCTCCTTTATTTAAAGTGGGCCTTGTTAAAACCAAAACATAACGGATTAAAGATGAGCAACTACGATTCCTGTGTCGCTGCCTGTCAGGCTTGCATTGTTGAGTGCGAAAAGTGCATTGCCTCTTGCCTTGAACATCCTGAACATATGGCGGGCTGCATCAAGACCTGTCTTGATTGCATCGATTTTTGCCGCCTTTGCATCTCTCTCATGGCCAGAAAGTCACCTTTCTGTGCCGCCCTTTGCGAACTGTGCGCAAAGGCCTGTGAAGCCTGCGCAAACGCTTGTGAAAAGCACAGTGCGCATCACGCCTGCTGCAAGGCCTGCGCCGACTCCTGCCGCGCCTGCGCCGCTGCCTGCCACGGTTGCTGCTAAGCCATAAGCCCTAAATCCCTCCCCAGTTTACTGAGGAGGGATTGCATAAATCTTGCCTTACGCGACCCATTGAGTAACGGGTGGGAATATCACGAATTCATTCAAGCCGTCACTCCCCATGTTAATCAGGGCTTTCGGAGACCAACATGACCGTTGAAAAAGACGAGCAATTTGAGGTTCGCCTGCGAGTGGATCGCTTGCACATGACCATTGTGGGCATTGAGTTCGACGGCACTGAATATGAGATCTTGCCCAAGGCATCATCCACAGAGTTACCCCATAACCCGCATCACCACCACGGGCATGAAGGACACCATCACTCTGACACACCCAAAGATATTTCTATAGATCAACATGGACAAACAAGTAAGCAACTCCTTATCCGACAGCTGATTTTTAGCGCCTGCACCCTGACTTTTTTGATTCTTTGCCAAGCGGGGCTCACCCTATTCATCCCAAAAGACCACCAGAATCTGGTCTGGGATATTGCGCCTTGGACCCTCTATCTTGATCTCACTGTTGTTTCCTTGGTGGCAACAATTGGTTACCTTCGCATGTACCGCTATGCACAAACCAATCACATGACCGGAATGATGATTGGGATGACGGTTGGCATGCAGGTTGGAATGATGACCGGTGGTGTTATTGGCGCTACCGATGGCTATTTTGCCGGTGCGATGGTAGGTGTAGGACTTGGAACTTTACTCGGACTAACGACCTCTTGGTGTTGTGGCCCCATGGCCATTACTCAAAGCCTCATGTCTGCTGTGATGGGAGGAACCATGGGTGCCATGATCGTCTCAATGATGCCCCCTGATCAACTCAGTTTATTTATGCCTCTTTTCACCGTCTTGAATCTGGCGATTCTGACCTGGTTTACCCGCCTATTTTTCAAAGACTGTGTGATCGGTGAGCATTGTGATCTTTTAAGACCAATGAACCTTGGAACCATGCTTGGAACTTCCATTACGGCAGTCACAATTCTTTCAGGTCTGATGCTGCTAAATCCGAAAACTCCCTCACTGGTTCAAAAGGAAGTTCTGGACACACTCAACCCCTTCAAAGCGGATGAGACCTTATCCAAATCCCAAACGAATTCGAAGAACCCCGGTGAAATGGGCTGTGGCAACACCATGAAGGCACCATAGGCTGGGGCAATTACTTCTTTTCGTGCTCCATCATCATGGCACCACACCCCATCTGCGGAACCCGCCGACTCTTGCCTTTTTGGGGCTCCACTGCTTCGAAGGGGTTTTCGTTACCTTCTGATTCCGGAATGACGGACTCAGTCGCGTCAAGCGCCATGGGGCCCCGGGGGCCAAAAAGAACCAAGGCAGCCAATCCGGTCGTGGTCAGCACCGTAGCCAGGAGTAGCGCCGGCAAACCAAGCGGTTTTCTCGTGGGACACCGCCCTTCAACGACACATTCTCGGTAGAAAATGTAGGTAAAGCACATCAGGATCAGAACATTGATTCCAGTAAAAAAGGGCATGAAGATCAGCACGTTGTCTGGCAGCATCATCACCACCACCATCGCACCCATGGGACCACCCATGACGCCGCCCATCAGACCATGAAGGACCGCCATGGAACCGCAACACCAGGCAGTCAAAACGCCATAAAAGGCGCCTAAAACCATTCCCACCATCGAGCCCACAAAGAACCCATTAGTAGCCCCCAAAACCCCGCCGACCATCGTTCCTACCTGCATACCAATGGTCATGCCGATCAGCATTCCCACCGCATGGCCGGCATTGGCATACACATAGGATCGCAAGTAGCTCAGTGTCGAAACAAGGGCCACGACGCTAACATCCAGATAAAAAATCCAGAGGCCATAGCGCTCTGCCAAATGCGCATGGGCTGGGCCAGCCCACCGGGCCAGAAGAAACTGTCCAAGAATGATCAGAAAGAGAGCAACTGCCGCATTACGGATCAGACGAAAAACGGAATGTCTGGCCTCGTCAAAGGGAAAGGGAGTTGTTTGAAGCGGCGGCTCCGTAATCGGCGGTTCACAGCAGGAAGTTTCTGGCGAAACATCTATCTCTCTGCCATTGACATTCACCCCTAGGAATTTCCCATCCGGATCAAGGCGGATCTTGAGATCGATCTCCTGCCCTTGGGGGTTTTCGGAAGAATCCCCACAACATGTTTCGGCCATAATCTCTCCGACACAAAAGCAACGCCCAAACCAGCAATCCGAATGCCGAATTTGCCTGGCAAACTCCTCATTCTAACCCTTTGATCAGGGTGGCCCAGCAAGGTTCATCTGCTGGAATCTCTGGCCCCTGCAAGACTTTCAATATCTGTAAATAGATGTCTTGCAAGCCGTTCTGCCTCTCCTTTTTCCGGCGCGGAAAGTGACGGCGCTACACATCTAAGCAGGGCTTCAAATGTCCGTCGATCATAGTCAGTAGCCGGCCAAGTCATCGCCTCAAAAAAAGCAGTCAACTCCGCCAGCGCTGGAGAGCAAGATTGAAGATTTACGTTCATTAGCGAAAAGACAAACCTGTCACGCAAAAGAAAGCCTGGAAACAACTGCAGGAAACCCTTGAGCCCCTCGGTCGAAATCCAGGCCGATAAATAGAGTAAGAGCGGGAAAACACTCGGCATTTATTAAGCACTCATCATGCCATATCTGGATGCCCCCAAAACTTCCCATCTGAGCAAGACTTATCCAGCACTTGAGAGGGACTTTCCTTAACGAATTGGAAAGTCTTTCAAAAGGAATGCGCCAGAACCTGAAGGATATGGCACAGGCACTGTGTGAAATAACGCATTTCCACAAAGGATCAAGCTCGCATCCTCAACCGTGGATCGCCTCTTCACCAACTCCGACAAGCAAGACAATTCATAAGGTTACAGAATGAGGTCAAAAAGAAGTCAATTCAACCCATCCTATACGACAACAGATCTCTCACGCCCCAGTCCACAGAGTTATCCACAGAATCTGTGGAAAATTCGCATCATCGCATCCCGGCATTCATCATCTGCCTGACAAGCCTTTCATTTACTACACTTTTAGAGAATCAATCCAATAAAGAACTCGTTCCCCCACGAAACAATTATTAAGTGGTCCACTTTTTGCATTTATTTTGACGGGCGAACCGCTGACCTCAGCGGCCTTCAATTTTCTGTGGACGAGGATAGTGATGGAAAGAAAGTCAGCACATAAGATTCAGGTTGGACACCGCTATGGGCACTGGATCATCATTGGCGAAGCACAAAGGATCGGTGGCGACATGCGCTACCTCTGCCAATGCGGGTGCGGCACGGAGAAACTGGTTTCTGCGATCACGCTGCGAAACGGTTCTTCAACCAGCTGTGGCTGTATGCGCAAGGAAAAACCTCCCCGGATTTCGGACTTCGAGCTTCAACCCACTCCGCCCGATATTCAGGAGATCTTCAACCTGATTAGTCATGGGTGCCTCCCCCCGGCAGATCAGTTCAGCATCGTCGATGGGGCCCCCTCCTGGACACTCCCTGCGATCGCAAAAATCTTGGGTATCGGAAGAACCGAACTGATCCAACACATTGAAAAGGCAGGCCCCCGCTTTTCGGCTGATTCTAAGCGCGCGATGAGCGAAGCCTACTCAGCAGCCATTTAGATCCTCTCTCCCTTTGCCCTTTGGGCGCCATAGACGGGCGCCCAAAGGCCTTGCAAGCTAGCGAGAGCCTGGCAAGCCCTGGCCACCCAGCATCGTCGGTTTCGGGGGAGCCCACTTGAGGTCCAAAACCTCACCACCCTTGACGCGGACTTTTTGCATCACGGATCCATCTTCTTCCTGAGCATCATTGACGCCGTACATAAAATCAAAATAGTCGTGGTCCTTACCCAGCCATCGGGTCCGCGCCACAACAAAGAACTCGCCATCCGCCACATTCAGGAAAGAAAAGTCACCATCCTCATCGCACTGAGTCGTTCTGGTTGCGGCATAGAATGGCTCCGCTCCCTG
The DNA here is from genome assembly GCA_039795615.1 of Pseudomonadota bacterium. Taxonomy (GTDB): domain Bacteria; phylum Pseudomonadota; class Gammaproteobacteria; order Methylococcales; family Methylococcaceae; genus UBA6136. The sequence goes on along the minus strand of JBDKLO010000156.1, from coordinate 11,100 downwards.
GAAAGTGATCTGCGACTCCCGAGCGTCCATTCGAAATGCCGTATTGATGGTGCCGTACTTGCCACTATCCAACTCATAAAACTTCCGCGCCCACTCCTTCGCATAATCCGTTGCAGGCACCAGACTCACCGTACTGTTGGCGCAGGTTACAAGCGTCCCGCTCGCCATAGCCACCATGATGCGGCCCGTGACCTGATTGGTTCCAGGCTTCAATAGAGCCCGAGCCTTGCTTTCATCAAAGGGCACGGAAACACGGACCGGTCCTGATGACTGACAACCCATCAGGGCGAGAAAGAGAACACCACTCCACAACTTGATCTGCATGAGTTCACCGAAAAAAAACGGAAGGGCCGGTTCCGAAAGGCATCTCCTTTTGGAACTTTAAGTGTCTGTCGAATTCTAACCGATAGCTGCAACACGTTCGGTGAAGTGGGCGTGGGGGCTTTGACAGACACCAAGTTGACTCGGGGGTATCCCTCATGATCTACGGACAGAACCTCGTAATGACGAGAGAAATGCTCGATTGCTATCGTCGAGACATTCACAGCCGGCACCCCGTGTTCTCCACCCAGGCTGCACAATCTCTTAAGGAGTGCATCGAGCGTGGAGGGAGCTTTGACTGCGAGGCGACTCGCCTCAGCGCCATGAATCTCTACTCCTCGCTGATAGGGTCGCCGTAACCTCCCTTCCAAGTGAATCCAGCCAGTTGGTCTACAATGGCGGCTTGATCATTGTGGATATGCGTCTGCAGAGGACGTACTTGGAGGGGTTAAATGCAGACGAATGTCATCTCTGAATTCCCGCGCGCTTTGTGGGGGAATGATCCGCAATCGAACGAGGATGGATTCGAATCCACTCTTGAGGCTGGCAGGGTTCTCTACTTCCCCAAGCTTAATTTCACCCTCAGCGAGTCGGAAATCCGATTTCTTGACCCGGTCTGGTCCGACGGAAAATCGAAGAACATTAGCTACCGGGGACCAGATGCCCCCCTTCAGGGCGCTTCCGGAAGCGATGCGGATATTCAAGCATTGAAAGCTATGGTGGCTCGCTTTAGCGAGCAGGCGGAAAGCCTGGTTGACACCCTCTTTCCAAGCTACCGCGGACATCTTCGAAAGGGCTTCACCTCCTACCGACCCGCTCATGTCGAAACCCGGATGACGAGCTGGAGAAAGGATGACACCCGCCTTCACGTTGACTCGTTCCCCTCCAATCCGACCGGTGGCCTGAGACTCCTTCGGGTGTTCAGCAACATCAATCCGAACGGCGTCCCCAGAACCTGGCGAGTGGGGGAACCCTTTAAGGACTATGCGGCCCGATTTGCGCCCAAGGCTAGCGCCATGTGGCCGGGACAAGCGTGGGCTCTGAATGCTCTGGGCCTGACCAAATCAAAACGCACTCCCTACGATCACCTCATGGGCCAGCTGCACGACCTCGGAAAGTTCGATCTCGACTATCAAAAAACGTCACCTCAGCTCACCCTCGAAATTCCTCCCGGCGCAACATGGGTGGTTTTTTCGGATCAAGTCCTGCACGCTGTGATGTCAGGACAGTTCATGCTCGAACAAACCTTCTACCTCAAGCCCGAACATCTTAAGGATCCCTCGAGTGGCCCTCTCCGCATCCTCGAGAACCTGACCGGACGCTCCTTGCTCAACGGAAAGACATGATCTCAAAACCCGCCCCAACCGATACTGATATTCATGCCCTACTCCAGAACCGATGGAGCGGCAGAGCTTTTGATCCCCAGCGCCCCTTAGAAGAAGGAAAAATAGCTGCGCTCGCCGAGGCAGCCCGATGGGCGCCGTCCAGCATGAATGCCCAGCCCTGGCGATTCACCCCGGTGATTCGGGAACAGGATTCTGCCTGGAGCGCCGTAAAAGAGAGCTTGGCAGCATCCAACCAAACCTGGGCTGAACAGGCACCCATGCTCTTAGTCGTTGCAGCTGAAACGCTCTTTGCGGATGGAAAGCCCAATCGCTGGGCAACCTACGATACCGGATCAGCCATGATGGCCCTTTCGATTGAGGCCACCTACCAGGGGCTGATGGTCCACCAAATGGGGGGCTTTAATCCGGACCGACTGAGAGAAGCGCTGGCCTTGCCAACACACTGGGATTTAATCGCGGTGGCGGCGATTGGCTATCAACTCTCCCAAGAGAAGATTCCCGCCTCACTGGCCGAGCGCGAACTGGCTCAGCGTGTCCGGAACCCGAAAGACACGTTCTGGATCAACCCCAAGTCCTGAGCATCCCGAACGATGACCCCATAGCCCTCCGTTTAGGGCAGCCCTTTGAGCCTAATGAAAGCACTCACTCAACTTATAGAACGACTCGGCGAAAAACAGATCAGTGGCCTGGGTCTTGGCCTCTTTCGGATAGCCTTCTCCCTGGTCGCATTGCAGGAAGTCGTCTTTCTTTTCTACTTCAGGCACCTCATTTTTGACCCCATCCCCTATCTGGATCGGGCGTCACCCGTTATGCACATCCTCCTCATTGTGTGGATGTCGGTCTTGGTTTGTCTGATTCTGGGTTACCAAACCTACCGTGCGGCCATCCTCAATTATCTCTTCTGGATCATCTTCGTCATCTTCACCCCCATGTGGCAGGATTTTGATGGGGGATTCGACCAATTGATGACGGGTACGAGCCTTTTGCTAATCTTCCTGCCTTCCTCACGTCGCCTGGCTCTGGATCCCATCCGAATTCGCTGGAACACCCCTCGCCCTGATCTTGCCGAGTCGACTCCACGGACGGTTCCCCAACTGGCTTACATCCTCCCTCTGGGGATTACGATGGGCCTGCTTTATCTCGATTCCGGAATTCACAAGCTCTCATCAGAATTCTGGCGCAACGGAATGGGCGCCTGGCTGCCTTCGACCATGCCTTATTACATGTCGCCCCTCGACATGAGTTTCCTGCTGGATCACCAGTCCCTCGAAATGTTGATCGGCTACAGCGTGATCGCATTCCAGCTGGCATTTGTCTTTCTCTATTGGCATCGCTGGTTCAGGGTTCCCCTGTTGCTGCTCGGGATGAGTTTCCATGTGGGAATCATCATTTCGCTGAATGTGTACCCTTTCGGCTTCGGCATGCTGGTGAACTATCTCCTTTTGGTTCCGGCCGCCTGCTGGAATCGATGGGAGAAATGGATCCATGTCCCCAAACCTAGCCTAGATGTTTTCTATGATGAGGGATGCCCACTTTGCCGAAAAACCGTGTTGGTCATTCGCCACTTTGATATTCGCGGGGCTGTCGACTTCAAGGGGCTTCAGACTTATCACGAGGGCGAGTCACGTCTTGCTGGCATTCCTCGAGAAACCTTACTGACGGACCTATTCAGTATCGACAACAAGGGAAGCATTGCCGCTGGACTTGACACCTATATCCGAATCTTGCGCGCACTAAGCTATACCTATCCTGTTGCCCTTCTATTGAGCATCCCTGGCATCCATCTTCTGGCAAAGAGCATTTATCGACGCATTGCCGACTCGCGCCAAAGGCAGCCTTGCGATGAGACGTGCGTCCTCCAGACGTCCGATGCCAAACCGGATTCGCACCCCTGGGGGGCATTTCTTGAAAAGCATGCGGGCACTCCGCGCAAAAGAGCGTATCGGATTGCCAGAATCCTCATTGGCATTTTGATCCTTCAACTGAACTGTACCTTGCACTACGGCATTCTCTACCGCTGGGCAGGAACCCAACCAAAGGATCCGGCGTTAGCTCTCCTGGATCAGGCCAGCGATTCAGTCATCAATGTGTCGCACGCCTTCCTTGGGATTTCTCCGCACGCCCTTTATCTCCACGATCACTTCGATAACTACAACGAAATCGTCGCTCTGGTTTACCGGGATTCGGCAGGACACGAAGAGTGGCTCCCCTTCGTTAATCAGGAAGGACGACTTTTAACACCCAACTGGGGACGTATTCAGTCGATGTGGGCCAATGTGGCCATCACATCGCATATGAGTCAGGACCGACTTGAAAAATTCGCCCGCAAGGTCACGGCCTATTACAGCCGGGACATGGGAATCAACCTGGATGATGCGGATTTCGTCATCAAGAGCAAACGCGTGGAAGTCCCCACGCACTGGGAGCCTGAACTCAGGAAACATAACCTGAGCGGCACCTGGACCGATATCGGGCTACTGAGTTGGCGGAACGGTCTGGGTCGACTTACTCTGGAGCCACGCCCTGATGCGGCGAAACCCCGCGACCAGAAAGACACGCCCCGCTCACTTGGAATACCGCCGCCTCCGTGAAACCGAGGGGCCGGCTTAACTCGCAGCCTGACGCCAAAGGCGCCTTCCGATCGAGAACCCAGCCGGCAATATCTTGCAAGGGCATTGAGGCTTCAAGGTCACGTAAAAGGAGATGATAGCCTGCCGGATAATAGGCCCAGCGAACCTCCGGCCTCCCTGAAAGTCGGTTCCACATGCGCTTCACCGGATCCGCGGGAATGATCTCATCCTTTGCGCCATAGAGAATCAATAGCGGCACCTTAACCTGATCGATCTCTACTTGGGCCGCGTCCATCAGATCGGTAAGCCCCTGAATGGCGTCGATGCGCGTCCCCTTAATGACCCAGGGATCCCGACCCAAGCCCCGCAACATTTCAAGATTGTCAGAGGCTCGAATCCGAAGACCGCTCCCCGTGAGACGGAACTCTGGCAAGGCCGCTGCCGCGAAGTCCAGGACCAAGGACTGGTACCAGGGCATCGTGTCCCTCGACCATACGGCAGGGGCTGACAGGATGACCCCATCGACCCCGATATCCGGGGTTTTTACCAGTGCAGTGATGGCGACAGCCGCCCCCATGCTCTCCCCCAGAAGGAAAATCGGCATGCTCGGGTAGCGGCCTTTGACGGCCCGGACCATCTGCACAAGATCCGCACCGTAGGACGGAGTGCCAGCCCAGATCCCTGTCCCCTCGGACAAGCCAAATCCCCGCTGATCAAAGGCGATGAGCCCTACACCACGGGCGGCAAAGAAAGGTCCTACCGTTTCAAAGGCGCGACTGTAATCATTGAAACCATGAAGGGCCACAATGACAGCCTGCATGGCCCTCTGTTTCGGCAAAAAAGTTCGAACCGGTATGACTCTGCCATCCGGGGCGAGAAAATGAGCCGAAGCCAGAACCGGTGACGCCACTGGTTGAGATGCCTCTTGTTTGATGCTGCTGGCACACCCCCAAAGAGCCATCCCCAAAAGGCTCGCAAGCAAAAATCGGCAACCTATTGTGAACATTCGACTTTTCCCTTCGCCCACCGACAAAGACTCCATCATAAGCGCTCGAAACTCCGAAAATTGACGCGTAGCATCGTCCCTCAAGGTAGGCTAAGATGGCCCAGCCTGTCGGGTTGATAGCAGAAATCCAGCCGTTGACGGCTATCCGAAGGCCCCTTGCCCTGAGGCTAACTCGCCTCCCCATGTGCAACGACATCGCCTTAAAGCGAGCGTCAACCGCGTTATCCCCATGGTCAAAAAACTCCTTCGTTGGCTCCTGATGCTTCTTTTCCGGGTGAAAGTCACCGGCATGGAGCATTATCAGCAGGCAGGCGAACGCGTCCTGATCATTTCGAACCATACGTCCTACCTCGACCCCATCCTGCTCTGGGCCTTTCTGCCCGACGAGGTCACCTTTGCCATCAATACCGAGATCGCTCGTCAGTGGTGGGTGAAGCCTGCGCTTCGGATCGCTCGGGTATTCCCGATGGATCCCCTGCAACCCCTCTCGATCAAGTCACTGACTCACTACATCAAGGAAAACCAGAAAGCGGTCATCTTTCCTGAAGGGCGGATTACCGTCACCGGCGCTCTCATGAAGGTCTACGATGGCGCTGCAGTTGTCGCCGAACATTCGGGGGCAGCCATTCTGCCGATCCGCATCGACGGTGCACAATACACCCCCGTCTCCAGAATGCACGGCATTGTGCGGCTTCGTTGGTTCCCGCCCATCACGCTCAATATCCTGCCACCTCGCGACATCATGCACCGAGCGGATGCCGACCCGCATGATCGTCGCCAACGCATGGGCATTATGCTCACCGACATCATGAGCGACATGATGTTTGAGACAGGGCACCATGAGAGAACCTTGTTTGCAGCCTTGCTCGACGCCAGAAGAATTCATGGCGGCAGTCACAAGGTGCTCGAGGATATCCGGCGCAAGCCTCTGAGCTACAACGGCCTGATTGCGCAAACGCTGGCGCTTGGCCGAAAGCTCGAAAAAATCACGACCCGCGGAGAACACGTCGGGCTCTTCCTTCCGAACACCAACACCACCGTGGCCGTATTTTTGGGTCTCCAGGTCTATGGGCGTGTCCCGGCGATGCTGAATTTCAGCGCCGGCGCTCGCAATATCGCCTCGGCCATCAAAACGGCTCAGATCCGAACATTCATCACTTCACGACGCTTTGTGGTGAATGGGAAGCTCGAGTCGACGGTAGAATCCTTGAGAGACGAGGTCAATATCCTCTTTCTCGAGGACATTGCCGAGACCGTTCGGGGGGGTGACAAGCTCAGGGCGCTCATGGGGTCCCTGACCACGTCCTTTTGGTATCGTAACCTCGACCCCAAATTCTCCCATCGCCCCGCGGTCGTTTTGTTCACGTCCGGCTCCGAAGGGGAGCCCAAAGGGGTTGTCCTCTCCCATGCCAACCTGCTGGCTAACCGTGAGCAGCTTGCCGCGCGACTGGATCTCAATGCACAGGACACCATCCTGAATGCGTTACCCATGTTCCATGCCTTCGGCCTGACCGCGGGAACACTCCTGCCGCTCTTTTACGGCATGAAAACCTTTCTCTACCCTTCCCCGCTCCATTACCGGATCATCCCGGAGATCGCCTACGATCTGAACGCGACCATTCTCTTTGGCACGAACACGTTTCTTGCGGGCTACGCAAAGTACGCCCACCCGTATGATTTCTATAGTGTTCGGTATGTTTTTGCCGGTGCAGAAAAACTTCAGGATGACACCCGTCGCCTCTGGGTCGACAAGTTCGGTATTCGCGTTCTCGAGGGCTACGGCACGACCGAAACCTCACCCATTCTCGCCGCCAACACCCCCATGTTTTATCAGGAAGGCACCGTTGGCCGCTTTATGCCCGGAATCGATTGGCAGCTGGAAGAGGTGGAGGGCGTTTCAGAGGGCGGCCGGCTTCATGTCGCCGGGCCGAATATCATGCTGGGCTATCTAAGACCCCAACGGCCCGGCCATCTTGAACCTCCTCAATCCCGCTTTGGGTTGGGCTGGTACGACACGGGTGATATCGTCAGAGTCGACGAACATGGCTTTGTCACGATTTGCGGACGCGTCAAACGCTTCGCCAAAATTGGCGGTGAAATGGTCTCCCTGACCGCCGTCGAGGACATCGCCGCCAGAGTCTGGCCCGGCACCCTTCATGCAGCGGTCACACTCCCTGATGAGAAGAAAGGGGAGAAAATCATCCTCGTCACGCAACAGCGCGAGCTGGAACGCAGCGAATTTCTCAGAGGCGCTCAAACCCTGGGATTCAGCGAACTTTATACCCCCCGGGAGATTCTGCATGCCAAGGAAATCCCGTTACTGGGATCCGGCAAAGTCGACTACCCCGCCCTTCAACGCCTTGTGACCGAGACCCTCGCCGAATGAACCGTGGACTTAATACCCTGATCGGCGCTCAGTTCTTGTCAGCCTTTGGCGACAACGCGATCCTTTTCACCGTGATCGCCCTGACCCTCGAGCAGGGGGGACGGGGTAACTGGTACATTCCCGCCCTTCAGAGTGCCTTTATCGTGGCGTTCATCCTGCTCACGCCCTGGGTAGGACGACTGGCGGACCGGCAGCCCAAACCCCGAGTCCTCCTGGGTGCCAACCTGATCAAAGCGCTGGGCGCATTTGCGATCGCTTTCGGAGTCGAACCGCTGGTGGGGTATGCCGTCATTGGTATCGGTGCTGCGTCCTATGGTCCGGCCAAGTACGGAATCATCCCGGATCTCAGCACCCAGGACCAGCTTGTTCGCGCGAATGGCTGGGTGGAAGGCGCAACCATCGCCGCGATTCTGACCGGCACGGTGGGAGGTGCCCGACTGGCCGATCATTCGATCCCTATGGCTCTTGGTCTGGTGATCGCGCTTTACTTCACCTCAGGGATTGCAACCCTTTTTCTGCCTCGAGGCCCGGTCAAGCTCCTGGAGGGCGAAGACTCCGCCTGGGGTGAGCTTCTAGTCTCGATGAAGGCGTTGGGGTCCCATCAGAAAACCTGTCTGATCCTGATCGCGCTGAGTCTATTCTGGTCCATTGCAGCCACACTGCGGGTCGTTCTGGTCGCCTGGGCGCCCGAAGTTTTGCACGCCGAAACAGCGAGCGCGATTGCTAATCTAACCTTCTTCATGGCCATTGGCATCGTGATCGGCGCTGCGATCGTCCCTCGTCTCATCCCTCTGAACCGCGTTCGGCGCGCACGCTTTGCAGCCTATTTGATGGGGATTTTGTTTATTTTGATGGGCTACGTGACGCAGACCTTGCATGCTGAAATTTTGTTGCTCGGCATCGGCATTTTTGGCGGCATGATCGTGGTGCCCCTCAATGCATCCGTACAGGAGATAGGCCATCATTCGATTGGGAGCGGTCGGGCAGTCGCGGCACAGAACTTTTTCCAGAACAGTGCCATTCTCCTTGGCATGGGCCTTTATTCCATCAGTGCCGCCGAGGGCATCAGCGCCGTACAGACCATCCTCTTCCTCGGTGGCCTTGTCGTCTTTTCGACCTTCATCCTTTCTCGGTTCCTTCCGAAACGCAAGGAACCCATGCCGATTACCCCGCCCCCGGTGTAAGCTTATCCCCTACCCATGCTGAGCTGATCTTTGCTGTGATTCGACAACTGACACTCCTGCTCCTGCTTGCTCTTCTGGCCTCCTGTACGACCGTCACCACGCGAAAAAGTACGGGCGAAGAGGTCACCATGACGCAGGAAGAATTTGCAAAATATGTGGAACACGTTTTTCGCTACCACAATCAAGTCATGGCTGAACTGATCGAAAGTGCTTCGGATCGGACCGAGCGGTCCAGCAGGACATTCAAGGATCTGACCTTTGCCGAAAAACACATGGTGACGGTATGTGAACCCTTGAACGAGGTGGTCACCGAAACGCTTTCCGGGCAAAACATTGGCCTCCAGCTCAAGATGAAGCTTGTCGAGGCCGCACCGGCCTGCGAATCTGCAACCCAGATTGTCGACAAGCTCATCGCAGAATAAGACTCAGACCCAGTAGAGGAAGTTACTTGACGGCGATCAGATCGACATCGAAGATCAAAGCCGCATTCGGCGGAATGGCACTGCCCGCCCCACGCTCACCATAGGCCAGATCCGAAGGAATGAAAAAGCGGGTTTTGCCTCCTTCCTTCATCAACTGAAGACCCTCGGTCCACCCTGGAATGACCCGATTCAAGGGAAATTCAATCCCCTCTCCACGATCAAACTCTCGTCCATCGACCAAACTGCCGGCATAGTTCACACGGACCAGATCGGTTGCCGCCGGCTGACGACCCTTACCTTCCTGCAAGACCTGATACTGGAGGCCTGAAGCCGTCGTGATTACACCGGGCTTTCCAGCATTCTGCGCGAGGAAGGCTTTTCCAGCCTCGGCGGCTTTGCCATCGTCGCGATTCATGCCCTGACATCCACCCATCAAGACCGAGATGACGAGCACAAGAGAAGCCACAGACCAATTAGAGCGAAGGGTTTGCATGGGAATTACTAGGTTGAAGATTAAAGAGCATGCAGTATGCCAAAGCCTCATGCTTGAAGAAAATGTCGAATTCGCTCCAACGCCTCCTGAATCCTTGGAATGGAAGCCGTATAGGCAAACCGAACATGACTAAGCGCGCCATGAAGACCAAAATCGGTTCCAGGTGTCACGGCCACCCCGGCTTGGTCTAGAAGTTCTCGCGCGAACACCTCGCTGTCCGCCGCAAAACTGGAGGAGTCGGCATAGACATAAAACGCCCCGTCGGCCCGGGCAGAAAGACCAAATCCTAAATCGGCGAGCCCCTGAAGCAGCACCTCCCTTCGCTCGGAGAAGGCTAATCGTCTCCGCTCAAGTTCTTCGCGATTTTCATCGGAAAAGGCCGCGAGTGCGGCATATTGTGAGAGGGTGGGCGCCGAAATAAAGAGATTCTGAGCCAGACGTTCTGCGGCTTCGACCGCCCATTCCGGGACGACCGCCCACCCCAGACGCCAGCCTGTCATACCAAAATACTTGGAAAAACTGTTGATGACGAAGGCCTCATCAGAGATCGCCAAGGCCGAAACGGCCGCCTCGCCATATTCAAGTCCATGATAGATCTCATCTGAAATGACATATCCTGCCCGATCCCCGACGGTCTGAATTACCGCTTCAAAGGTTGAACGCGGCATCACGGTCCCGGTAGGGTTCGAAGGGGATGCCAGAAGAATGCCCCGGGTAGACGACGTCCACGCTGCGGCAATTTGCGATGGCGTCAAATTGAATCCTGTGCGGCTATCTACGGGTAGTGTCCTTGGACTCCCCCCGGCCAAAAGGATGAAATTCGGGTAGCAGGGGTAGCCGGGATCTGCGAGCAAGAGTTCATCACCGGGATCCACTAAAAGGCCCAGCACCAGTGAAAGGGCCCCGGAAGCGCCTGGGGTCAGGAAAATTCGTCTCGGATCAACAGCCCTGCCAGATCGCTCCCCATAATAATTTGAAAGGGCCTGCCTTAAGGCCGGCAAGCCACCGGCCGGCGTATAACCCAAATGACAGCCCTCGGCCAAATGATGCTGAGCGGCAGCAACAATCGACGGGGGCGTTGGAAAATCGGGTTCACCAATTTCCATGTGGACAATGTCCCGTCCGGCCGCTTCATGTCGTCGCGCACGCTCAAGGATTTCCATGACTTTGAACGGAGAAACCCTCTGCGCTCTGAATCCAGGACTTATCTGTCTGTTTTGCAAATGCTTTCCCCCTCTAAGCGCCGGCGGGCGGGTGGTTGTTAATGATGATTTCCAATGGCACGATTTACCCCTATACTTGCAGGATTTCTTCGAAAGCGGTAAGGAACTGAAAGCATGTCTGGTAGTAAGACAACTGGGGCCAATTCAAA
>JBDKLO010000155.1:0-7418 GCA_039795615.1 Pseudomonadota bacterium | reverse complement strand
CGATCCAGACCACCGATAGCCAATCGGCCGACCAGATGACCACGCTTTTCAGCGAAGGCCACAGGATCGACGGCGTCTGGCAAATGCTCAGGCATAATCGGCGAATGATACCGGTCCTAGTAGCCCAATGTCAAAGACTCAGGCATCGATGAAAGTAAATAAATACCCTCAGATCGTTCTGGCTTCCACCTCGAAATATCGAAGTGAACTCCTAAATAAACTCAGGATCCCCTTTGAAACGGCGAATCCAGCCGTTGATGAAACCCCTCTCCCCGGGGAATCCCCGGTAGCAATTGCCTCGCGACTGGCCCTCGCAAAATCTCGAGCGATCACTACCCACTTCCCGAACACCCTCGTGATCGGTTCGGATCAAGTTGCAAGCATCGACAATCGCGTCATCGGCAAACCGGGCGATATGGATCGGGCCATCGAACAGCTCACTTTAAGCTCAGGCCGTTGTGTCGAATTCTATACCGCCGTCAGTGTCACCGATATTGACGGTGGCAAAAGCCTTTCCCAGCTGGAAACCACAAGAGTTTATTTCAGGGCTCTAAGCCACGCGCAAATCGTCCGCTACCTCGAAGCCGATCGCCCGTTCGACTGTGCTGGCAGTTTTAAGGCCGAAGGTCTGGGAATTACCCTCTTTCAAAAAATTGAGAGCCGCGACCCGAGTGCGCTCGTGGGCCTACCCCTGATCGCTTTGGTCGAAATGCTGACGACGTTCGGCGTTGAACTCCCCTAACGGGGATCACCGCCTGTAAAAATCGAGCACCTTGGATACGTAGCCTTTGGTTTCTTCGAAAGGCGGGATTTGATTGCCGTATTTCTGAACGTTGCCTTCTCCGGCGTTATAGGCAGCAACAGCAAGTCGGACATCCGAACCAAACATACCCATGAGATCCTTGAGATATCGCGCCCCAGCATGAATATTTTCTTCTGGATTCCAGGGATCTCTGACGCCATAACGTGCTGCGGTATCCGGCATCAACTGCATAAGACCCATGGCTCCCTTGCTCGATTGGGCTAATGGGTTATAGGCAGATTCGGCCCGAATGACAGCGTGAAGGAGCCAGGGGTCAAGCCCATGCACGTAGGCTGCCCGATCGATGATTGCAGAAAAAGCATCTGCCTTGGCGCCGAACGGCCGGGCATTCAACGGGGCACCTGATGGCCTAAAGGAATAGATGCGGGGACCGTTGCCCAACACAATCTCTCCTGAACTTAAGCGGTGAACCATGGATGGAGGTTGCCCCGCTGGGGGAATTGGCTGGGGACCGACGGCATGTTGCAAGGGCCCTGCCGGGGCCTTGCGATCATGTGACTTGATCACCAAGGCGTAACCATGACCCTGCGGCTTATCCGTAAACACGACCTGCCCATCGGGCCCTACCCGCCTGTAAACATCCGCTTCACACAGACGACTGGATAAGGCCAGACTCAGAGACAGCAGAATGACGGGAAGATGGAGGGATGCGCGGATCATGGGATTCAGCTAAATGTGCGTATCAATCCGCGCTGACGTAAATCCGCGATGCCGCATCACGTGCCAGATGTCGGGCCGTCTCAGTATCCGAAGCCTTTGCCAGAGCAACGCCCATTCGTCGACGGGAGAACGATTCCGGCTTGCCGAAAAGTCTGACTTCTACGTCAGGGTCGGCCAACACCTGCTCCAGCCCAGAAAAACTCACGGCGGGCGCATCAACGCCCCCGTAAATCACCGCCGATGCTCCTGGGGACGCCAATTCGGTGGCGACGGGGAGCCCTAGGATTGCCCTTGCATGAAGCTCAAATTCACTTTGCCGCTGCGTGATCATCGTGACCATCCCGGTATCGTGTGGCCGGGGACTGACCTCACTGAACCAGACCTGATCGCCTTTCACGAAAAGCTCCACACCGAAAACGCCAGCCCCACCCAAATTTTCAACCACGGCATGGGCGATCCGCCGGGCTTCAGCCCAAGCCACTTCTGTCATCGGCTGAGGTTGCCAACTTTCAACATAGTCTCCCTGCCGCTGCAGGTGACCCACAGGTTCGCAATAGGCGATTTGCACCTGACCCCCGGCATCAATGCTTCTGACGGTGATCAGGGTAATTTCAAAATCAAAATCGATTCGCCCTTCCACAATGACCCGGGTTCCCTGAACCCGCCCCCCCTCCTGGGCGTAGGACCAAGCCGCTTCAACATCGGAGGGCCCTTTGAGCATGGATTGCCCCTTCCCTGAAGAGGACATAATAGGTTTAACAAAACAGGGAAAACCCACGGCCGAAGAAGCTGCGCGGAGATCGTCAAGCGTATCGACAAATCGATAATCCGAGGTCGGTAGCGCCAGCGTCTCGGCCGCCAGTCGACGAATACCTTCCCGGTTCATGGTCAACTGAACTGCTCTCGCATTGGGGATCACGACCGCGGATCCTGAAGCCTCGACCTCGGCCAGGACCGAGGTCGCAATGGCCTCGATCTCCGGCACGATGAAATGGGGTTTCTCCCTGGAAATCAGGTCAATCAACTGCTGACCATTCGTCATATCGATGACATGGGCTCGATGCGCCACCTGCTGCGCCGGTGCATTCGCATAGCGATCCACCGCGATGACCTCAACGCCATATCGCTGAAGACTGATGACCACCTCCTTGCCCAGCTCACCGCTACCAAGAAGCATAACCCGGGTGGCACCGGGGGATTTCGGAGTACCTATCTTCATTCCAGTGGTTCCAACTGATTTAGAGCACATTCTAACTCGCTAGCCAGTTTAAAATGGGGCATCCGACTACGCCGCCCTAGAGGCGAATGGCGGGTAGCCCCCTTCTCCACCCATGCCGAGGAACAGTCCACCGATGAGTATTCAAGCCAGCCTGATCAAGGCCGCAATCAAGATGACCCCCACTTTCCTGATTACGATGGTGGCCAATGTGGTGCTACGTGGCATTGCCAAGCTCAATGCCTTTGATTTTGATCTTGAGAGCCGGAGACTCAGGATGTCAGTCCGACTTCTGGGGGAACCCGAGGACATCGTCCTGCATTTGGATAATTTTGGGGTCACCCAACGCGGTGATCAGTATTACTTCATTCTGAGATCGGCTCAGTCCAACAAGCCTTGGTTGAATAACCTCATGGCCCACGTGACGCACCAATGCTGGCCCATTCCCCGTATTCCGCAGCTGGCGCCTTACATGGGGTTGGTCAACGAACTACTCGAGCTTCCCTAAAAGCTTCAGCGGGTGACTGGAACCCTCAGACCTGGGGTTCCAATGTTTTCAGCGCCTCCTCCATCCGCTTGGCTGAAATGGGATAAGCCGTCTTTAGCTGCTGGGCAAAAAGAGAAACCCGGAACTCCTCCAGCTTCCATCGGAAGGGATGGCGTTCCGGAACTCTCCGACCGTGATATTTCTCAATCATCGTCCAAAAGGCTCTCTGGAAAGGCTCCAAATCGAGACGCTGGCGAGCATCTCGGCCGGGATCCTGACCTGCTTTCTGCAGGCGATGCTGAATCGCGGTCAGATATCTCGGAAACTCTCGAATTTGAGCCCAGGGGGTCTTGACCCAGAACCCTAGATAAATCATGCGCGACAACTGAAAACGCACATCCTCCTTGATCTTACCATCGGGGAGTTTTTCGAGGTTGCGAAGGACTTCCGCATGAAGTTGCATGATTTTCTGAGCAACAGCCCCCATCTCATCAGATCGCATCATCAGTTCCTTACGATGAGCTTCCATGCGTTCACTGAACGATGCGAAGTCTCTGATTTCGACCTGATCTTCAAGGTACGTCGCGGCCAGAAGGCGGGCCACAATGTCTTCTCTTAATGCCCGCTCTTTTCCAAGATCCTTATAGAGAAAAGGATGCGTGATCAGTCTCCCGTATGCGAGCTCAGCCGCAGCATCCACCCGAAGATTTTTTCGAATGTATTTGAGGTCCTTCGCCAGAGAGAGCGCTAAAAGCCGAGCCAACCCCCCCTCGTGAATAAGTTGCGCCTCCTCACGGGCCTCAAGGATTCTGAGCCCCACACTTTGACCTTCATCCACCAGCGCAGGATAGCCAAACACTCGACTTCCCTCATGGTTCCCATCGAAAGTGACCGGAATATCACCAAAGGTCCATTCATGGCATCCCGTCATCAAGTAGGCCTCACTGGCGATCTGCTTGAAGCTTTGCCCGGCATCTTTGGAATGCTTCTGCTTGAGAGTCGAGAGATCCCGCCCCCGATCGATCACTCGCTGATCTTCACCGAGCACCAGGAAATTGGTTTTCAGATGATCAGGAACCAGTTCTTCGCGAAATGAGGCTGACGGTACAGAAATCCCTCCGGTTCGCTTCAAGGCAACAGACAGCTGCGTCAGAAGATCACCTTGAGCAAAGTCGAGCATGGGAAGAATTCGGTCGGCATAGTCTGGGACCGGGACGAAATGAATGCGTAGCGTCTTAGGCAATGACTTTAGCAAGGCGATCACCTTATCCCTCAGCATGCCGGGGACTAGCCAACGAAACGGCGACTCTTCAAGCGTATTCAGGAGCTGCAGTGGAATCAGGGCTGAGACCCCGTCATCCATGTGACCAGGCTCAAATCGATACTGCAACGGCAGGCGTAGCCCTCCCACCAGGCAGTGGTCTGGAAAGTTGAGGTCATCGACCGATTCATCCACCTTGACGGTAATGTCGTCCTGAGTCAGTTTGAGAAAATCGGGCTTCAAGGCTTCAACCGATTTTCGCCAGACCTCAAAGGTCACCCCATTCACGACCTCGGGAGGAACCCTTTCTTCAAAGAACTTGAAGAGCCACATCTCATCGACCATTAAGTCGACTCGGCGCCCTTTTTGCTGCAGGTAGTCGGCCTCTTCAAGCAACTTGATGTTGTGCGCCATGAAGGGCGCCCTCGAGTCGTAATCCATCTGCACCAGAGCGTGCCGGATAAAAAGTTCACGCGCCTCTTCGGGATTGACCCGCTCGTAGGGGATTTTCCGTCCCGCCTGAATAGTGAGCCCAAACAGCTGAGTTCGCTCATGCACCGCAATCCTGGCTGATTTTCGCTCCCAATGGGGATCGTAATGCTGTTGCTTGACCAAATGCGCTCCGACCTTTTCGATCCACTCAGGCTCGATAGCGGCCACGGTACGTGCGTACACCTTACTGGTTTCAACCTGTTCAGCCGAAATAATCCATTTAGGTTTGGCCTTGAAGAGAAAGGAACCAGGATGGATGTGAAGCCTGGCCCCTCTGGCTCCGACGTATTCGCTCTGCTCTTGCCGTAAACAGACATTTGAAAGAAGACCCGCAAGAAGCGCGCGATGGATTTCAGGAAATTCGGCAGTGACGATGTTGAGCTTAAACTCGAACTCACCCTTGATTACTTCCATGATTTGGCTGTGGGTCTCATGCCATTCGCGCATACGGACGAAGGACAGAAAGGAGTCCCGACAGTAACTGCGAATCTTGGCCCGCGTGAGATGGGCTTTTTGCGCTTCAAAGTCATCCCACAACTTCAGGAGCGAAATAAAATCCGAGCGCTCATCCTTGAATCTCGCGTGCTTTTGATCCGCCTGTTGCTGCCGATCTTGAGGTCGCTCTCTTGGATCAGGAACACTGAGCGCGGAGACCATAATGGCCACCTCTTTCAGGCACCCCTCCTCCTGGGCAGCCAGGAGCATTCTTCCAAGCCTCGGATCGATTGGAAGCCGCGAAAGCCGCTTCCCGATGGGCGTCAATTGGCCCCGATCATCGAGCGCATTTAACTCCTGGAGCGTTTTAAGACCATCCTTCACTAGACGGATGTCTGGGGGTTCCACAAAAGGAAAGCGTTGCAGCTCACCCAGCCTTAAGGCGTGCATCTGAAGGATGACCGAAGCCAGATTGGTTCTGAGAATTTCAGGATCCGTAAACTCATCCCGATTCAGAAAATCCAATTCGGAATAAAGCCTGATGGCGATACCCGGCCCGATTCGCCCACATCGACCAGAGCGTTGATTGGCAGACGCCTGGGAAATGCGCTCGATCGGGAGACGCTGCAACTTGCTCCGATGCGAATAACGGCTGATCCGCGCATAGCCGGTATCTATAACCGCACGGATGCCGGGAACCGTCAGGGAGGTTTCGGCGACATTCGTCGCCAACACAACGCGACGTCGGCCCGAGGGGCGAAATACCTTTTCCTGCTCCGATTCTGAAAGCCTTGAATAGAGGGGCAAAATCTCGCAGGTGGACGGATGATGCTTGCGCAGAGACTCCGCGGTTTCGCGTATCTCTCGCTCACCACTCATGAAAACCAAAATATCGCCGCTCTGGTCTCTCCAGAGCTCGTCCACCGCATCGAGAATGGCCTGCTGCTCGCGGTTATCGGTCTCATCTCCCTCTTCGACTTCCACCGGCCGATAGCGAATCTCCACCGGATAGGTGCGCCCTGAAACATTGATGATCGGGGCATTTCCAAAGTGCTTTGAAAAACGTTCCGGATCAATGGTCGCCGAGGTGATGATGACCTTGAGATCAGGTCTTTTGGGTAGGACCCATCGAAGGTACCCCAGAAGAAAGTCGATGTTGAGACTTCGTTCATGAGCCTCATCGATGATGAGGGTGTCGTAGTCATCCAGAAAACGATCGTGCTGAATTTCAGCGAGCAGGATGCCATCCGTCATCAACTTGATGAACCCGTCGGTGCTCGTTTTGTCCCTGAATCGAACCTTGTAACCGACAGCCTGGCCAATCGACTGCCCCAACTCCTCGGCGATTCGAGTGGCAACAGTCCGGGCAGCGATCCTTCGAGGCTGCGTATGTCCGATCATGCCCTTGATGCCCCGCCCGGCTTCAAGACAGATTTTCGGAAGCTGCGTCGTCTTACCGGAACCGGTCTCGCCACAGACGATAACGACCTGATGAGAAAGGATCGCCTGCAGAATATCGTCTCGCTTATCCGAAACCGGGAGGTCAGGGTACTCAATCTTTGGAACCTGACTTATGCGGGTTTGAACCCGGGCTACTGAGCCCTCAAAACGCGCCGCGAGTGCTTCAGCCGCCTGTTGGACGTCATGCCCATTCTTGAGATCGCTCTCCAGTTTCTCAATGGCCCTTCTCAGCCGGAACTGATCCCGCCGATAGCACGCATCCAGACGATTCTTTAACCCTTTAAAATTCGAAATCATAGCCTTGTTGTTGGAACAGCATTCGTTAACCGACCTGTATACCGAACCCTCAAGAAGATTTCCATCGAAGCCCTCCTGTTAGAGAATGGGGGTCTAAATTACTGTAGCCCCAAAATCATGACGATCCGAACGCTCCCTCCCCAACTGATTAATCAGATCGCCGCTGGCGAGGTCGTCGAGCGACCGGCCTCTGCCATCAAGGAATTGATCGAGAATGCCTTCGATGCAGGCGCGGACCGGATCGAAATAGAGATTGAACAGGGGGGAATGGGACTGATCCGAGTCC
>JBDKLO010000154.1:0-4929 GCA_039795615.1 Pseudomonadota bacterium | reverse complement strand
GTCGAGATTATGGCCCGTCTGGGCTTTGCTAATCCCTACGAAAATGAGGACCCCCCTGCATGAGCGAGGAATCCGGCGGCGAGCATCGAAATTGGCTCGAACGTCTGACGCATTTTGTCTCTGGTGAACCGGAAGACCGAGATGACCTACTAGAACTCCTCAGAACTGCGCAAAAGCGCAATCTGATTGAACAGGAGGCGCTCTCCATGATTGAGGGCGTGCTTCAGGTATCGGAACTTCGAGTCCGGGACATCAGCATTCCGCGATCCCAGATGGTGGTGGTCCCCCAGGATGCCGAGATCGAGGCCATCTTTCCTTTGGTTGCTGAAACGGCGCATTCCCGCTATCCGGTGATTGGTGAGGATCGAACCGAGGTGGTCGGGATCCTTCTGGTCAAGGATCTTCTGCTTCACAGTGTGCGAAACCGCAACCGACTGGTCCGTGAAGTCATGCGCCCGGCGCTGTTTGTCCCGGATTCAAAACGCCTCAATGTGCTGCTGATGGAATTCCGTGCAACCCGAAGTCACATGGCCATCGTGGTGGATGAGTACGGGGCTGCGGCGGGCTTGGTCACGATCGAGGACGTCCTCGAACAGATCGTCGGCGATATCGAAGACGAATACGATTTCGGTGAAGAGGAGTTCATCTTTCGGAAAACCGAGACCGAATTCACACTCAAGGCGTTGACGCCCATCGACGACTTCAATGAATACTTTGAGGCGGAACTGACGGACGGCGAGTTCGATACGATCGGAGGCCTGATCGCCCACGAACTGGGACATGTGCCTAAACGCGGCGAGAAGTTGGATCTTGGCCGCTATCGTTTTACAGTCATCCGTGCGGACAGTCGCCGGGTCGAGTTGTTAAAGCTGGTCGTTCTTCCGGAAGACAGCGACGATTAATCCGCAAGAACCGACCGACACTCGGTCGGCAAGGCAGGTTTCGGTGCCGAGGGGGTCTTGCGATCCGGGGTCGGCTCTGCAGGTTTTGAAAGCCACCAATCCAAAGCGTCGCAACCATCACCAGGGGGGATCGGCTCCTGGCGGACACACGATGGACTATCCGGGGGGCATGTCAGTCTCATGTGAAAGTGGTCCTCGTGGTAGTACCAGGGCCTGATCTTCCGAAGCCATCCGCGGTCCCCGGTCGTGCTTCGGCATAACTCATCCTTGATGCGGGCATTCACAAAAATCCGGTCGACTTCCGGTCGGCTGGCCGCCAGTTTCAGCATGTGCGCATGGCTTTCGCTCCAAAGAGCGTAGTCAAGCCCATTGGTCAAAGGGTTCAGTACGCTGAAGGCCTTGACGTTCGAGCGATCACTGTTGGCTTTGAAATGGAGCGTGGGACTGAGGTCAAACCAGACGTCGGCATCGAGCCCCGTCTGGTGGCTGCGATGACCAAACGGCATGGGGCCGCCCCGGCTCATCCCAAGATCGCCGACATGCATAAGGCCCAGGCCATGAGCAATGTCGTGCCCGAGCGAGCGGATGGCCTCAATGAGTGTGGGATGGCCCCAGTAACGATTCCGCTCCAAGTGCATGACGAGATAGCCAGGGCCTTCGGCGGGGAGCATTCGGGCGCCGCGAACACAGCCGGCACTGGCCTCCCCAATGGAGCGGGCGGGGCCACTGGCCGGTACCTCGACTTCAGACCAGGGGTTGGCGAATGTCGGGGGAGCAAGGAGACTGAGGGCGAGAATCATCCCGTGTGAAGTTCGGACCCGGATCATGGGTTCTGGGACTCGTCGGTTTTTCCCGAGAGGCTGTTTCTCACATTGCTGAACCAGCCTTGGGCACGCGTCTGCTTGGTTTTCTGGATTTCATCTTCAAGGGCCAGTCGCTGTCTTTCCATGGCCAGAAGTTCGATTTCCCGTTGCAGATGGCCATGGACATCGGGGAAGCTGGATTCGCGCTGGTGTTTCTCCTCAAGGCTGGCCTTGAGCTCCAAATCCTTGACCTCACTCTCGAGGCGAATCCGCTCGCGCATGAGCCTGACATCACTCTCAATTCGTTCCCGTTGCCGCGCCTCTTCGGCGATCAATTGTTCCCGCGCCTTCAGGGTCAGCTCGGACTCCTGTGCCTTGATCATGTCGGTCTCGCGGCGCATCAGTTCCAAGACCTCGGACTGTTGTTCCAGTCGAAGCTTTTGCTCCATGAGATAGTGGTGATGTCGCTCGCGTGCCAGCCGCTCCTGCGATTCACGTTGGCGTTTGAGAAGTTGCAGGGCAACCAGATTACGGGCGGGGTCAGTTGAGGCGATATCGGCGTTGAGCTGGTCGGGATCGACTTCGGCAAAGGTGGCATCGATTCGGCATCGACAACGGCTTTGTACATCCCGAAGGGCCAGAAGCTCCTGAACCAGATCCTCGATGTCGCGCTCGAGCCGACCATGGCCAAGCTCAAGCCAGGCCCCGGACTCCAGATCCCGAAGGGCCTCCTCCGCAGCATCCCGAATGACAGGATGGAAAAGGCTCCGAATGTGGTTGCCGAGATGATCCAGGTGATCGAGATGCTGACGGGCAAAATGAACGGTGGGTTGGAAACGGATTTCCAGTGTCGCCGAGAAGGTGCATAGCTGCCCGAGGGCCGGAGGCGTCAGCCTCAGTGTCCAGTCTTCGATTCGAAGATCATAGACTCGATGGTGAAATTTTCGCGAGTAATCCCTGGGGCGGGGGAAGAGTCGTTTCCAGGGGCCCAAGTTCGACAGAACGACCCGGCGGTCGCCTTCGAAGCCGGCAATCCAGCGCCCATCTTCATCACCGAAGAGGAAATCAGACATGGAACTTTTGCCTCATGGCCTCGGTAAGGGCGTCTCGGTTTGCGCCCTCCCCAGGCTGTGTGGGGGCAATGTGCCTCAGCCGCTCTGCGATGATCGGATAGAGGTTGGGTGCGAACTCGACGACCCGTCGGCTTTTTTTGCGCAGATAACCTCGATTCAGGAGAAATGCCACGGTAAACATCCGGTGCCACTCAGAGACCCGTCTTGCACGTTCCAGCTCGGTTCGTTCCAAGCTGAATTCGAGTTCGTTGTTCTCATTGACGCGGAATTGGCTGAACTGGCGTAGCCCCTCAAAAGCCAAATTCTTTTCATGCGGGCTTAAAGGGCCTGGGGCCGTGGTTTCCAGACGATAAGAGAGGATCAGTGTGAAAAAATCGACCATGGCCGCACAGGCAAATGCAAACCATGAAATGTTCTTCCACATGTCAAAACTCGGCGTCATCTGCCGGGAAAACTCTTGGAAGGGTGCAATGCGGGGAGGCGGGACGGGGCTTCGGCCGTGGCTTGAAGCAATCTGATCGGCTTCGACGACCAGTTTCTGGAAGTTTTCGACCAGTCCGAGATATGCAGTACTGTCCTGAGTCGCGCTTGAAAACTTAAGAAGACTGGTTCGGGTATCGATGACGGCATGATCCAGGGGCTGGAGTTGGCTCTCCAGCGCTTTCAGTCGGCCCTGCTCACTCCCGAGGATTTCATTAAAATAGCTCCAGGTCTTTCCTTTGCCGACTTTCTGGCCCGCCATGCCAGGCGCTGCACTTAAGAACGCCTGCTTGGTCTCTCGGGATGCGGTTTCAATGCGCTTTCGGTGTTCAGAGGCCAGCCCTGCCTTCAGGGCAACCACACCCTCAATATACTGACCAATGTCCTTCTCAAGCCGCGCGCCGCGATCCAGAAGGATCGATTCCCGCTCAGAAAATTCGTAGAACTTGAAGTAAGAGAAAGTGATCGAGACGGTCAGCGCAACCACCAGGGAGAGGAGGATACTCAGGAAACGCCCGGGGTTGGCCCGGAAGTGCATGGCCGCGATTTCAAGTGAGCAGATCACCACGATCGACTGGACAGCAATGGTGACGGTCAGGGCGATCCAGGGGGTGATGAAATAACTGAGGCCGTAATAGGTCGTATAACCCGAGGCAACACTGAGGCTCAGGACGATCGGGACCGAAAGGACCCGGAGTAGTCCGACGAAGGTGGTCTGGATCAGGTTGAGCCAGCCGCCAATGCGCCAAGGGGTTGATGAGCTCATTGAGTCGGTGTTTCCGTGCGTTTTCAACCGGTTTGGGTCGACGAATCGAATGGTTTTCCGATCGTCCGGGTGCGGTATGCTAACTGGGCTTGCGCTGGCTGTGAAGCCAGTCTGGCCTCCTCAAATCGATCTACTCTGGAAATGCCGAAATGATGCTGTTCTGGATTTTTCTCATCCTCGTCATCATCATCGTGGCCGGGAATGCCCTCATTCTGCTGCGAACGGCCCGCCCTTCGGGTTCGAAGCCACCGCAAGACGATCCCAAGAGCTGATGGGTTCAATCCCCGATCAGCTTGACCAGAACTCGTTTTCGACGACGTCCGTCGAATTCGCCATAAAAAATCTGCTCCCAGGGCCCAAAGTCGAGTCGACCGTTGGTGATGGCCACGACCACTTCACGGCCCATCACTTGGCGTTTGAGGTGGGCGTCACCATTGTCCTCGCCGGTTTGATTGTGGCGGTAGCGACTGAGTGGTTCGTGGGGGGCAAGATCTTCAAGCCAGCCCCTGAAATCCAGATGCAGTCCCCGCTCGTCATCATTGATGAAGACTGAAGCCGTGATGTGCATGGCATTGACGAGGCAGAGTCCCTCCTGGATGCCGCTTTCCCCAAGGCAGGTTTCAACTTCATCGGTGATGTTGATGAATCCGACGCGTTCGGGGGTCTCAAACCAGAGTTCTTTGCGGTAGCTTTTCATTGGGTATTGGGGTTTCGAAGCCAAACGCCGATTTTAGCACCGAGGGTTTCCGCTCCACCCTTCGGATGATTCAGGCGTCAGGAAACAGTTGTGAAGTCCCGAGATGCGGTATCATGCGCGGGAATTACTGGCTGAATCATCATGTCTCCCCGTACCGCAGAAATCATCCGCAATACCTCAGAAACCCAGATCCGGGTCTCCATCAACC